>NZ_CP021084.1 GCF_003444775.1 Deinococcus ficus
ATGACTCAAGATGCTCCGCTGCACACCAGCGATCCCCACGTCGGCCGCCGCTTCCAGGGACGGCACGGTGAACAGTCTGTTCTCAGCCGCCATGGTGACCGCTACCTCCTCAGCATTCCTGGCAGCACCCTCACCACGGTGATCCCGGCGTCGCAGCTCGACCGGCACATCGAAGTCGAGGAGGGATGGGCGCGCAGCGCTCAGGCGCGGCAGCAGCAGCGGGACACCGAGGCGGCAGCTGCTGAGGCCGAGACCTGGCTGCCTTACCGGGTCTTCGCAGCGGGCTTCCCGACGCTGCGCTGCGCGAACGTCCGGCGGACGCTGGAAACGCCGATGCGCCGGCACGGTCAGGTGCTGCCCCGCCACGCCCTCACCGAAGGCCTGCTGAGCGAAGGAGGGGTGCTCAACGCGGACCGCACGCGCCTCGACATGCCGGGAGGCAGCTTCTTCACCCCGGACGTGCTCACGAAAACCGCGTTCGATTACGCCGGGTGGCTCAGCGACACCGTCACCGTCTGGCGACTGGAGCGGGGAGGTACCGGACCGGTGTCTGGCGCGTCCCGCCCGGACGCACCGGGGGTTTGCCAGGCCGTGCGCGACCATCTCGCCCACACTGGCCTCCCCACCGTGCATGACATCGCCGGCGACCGCTCGGCTCACTGGCACAGCGGGTGCCTGAGCAAACCGGACCTACAGCGGTACTTCAGCGCGTTCTGGGACGACCTGCGCCTCGCCGGGTACGACACCACGCGTTACCTGGTCCCACGCCGCGCCCTGCGGTTCGCCGCGGGAGAAGTGGCATACGACGCGCGACTGGCCCGGTGCGCATGACGGCCGGCCAGGTGACCCTTCCGGAGGGCCGTGCCTCCCGAGCCCGCGAGATCGCGGTCCTGACCGTCCACTGTGCGCTGGACACCCACCTGCGAACCAAAGCCCTTGGCCTCAAAGCACAGGGCCTTGGGCGTGAGGCGGCGCGGCAGCACCTGCTGCTGGACGTCCAGGCCGCCGGCGCGCTGATCGGCATTGACGCTCAGGACGTTCACCACGTGGTATGTGGAGGCCTGCTGCGGGCCGAGGGATTCGCCCTGTGAGCGTGATGGGGTTGGGCGCACTCTCCCCCGCTGCCCCCCAGGGCGCGGTCAACCTTGCGCCCGCGACCACCCACGTGCGGGCAGGATGAAAGAGTGAAACGCCTGATTGTCGGTTCCCTGCTCAGCACCCTGATTCTCGCCTCCTGCGGGAAAGACGACGTGATCGTCGAGCCTCTCCCCTCCTTCCCGGCCGTGACCACGGTGAGCGGCACCGTGCACCTCGGCACGCAGATGGACGGCACGACCACCAACGCGCACACGGACGCAGACGCCGCCGGGAAGACGTTGAAGGTGTTCGTGAACAGCAGCGCCGGAGACGGCACGAGCACGACCACCACGGTCGGCAGTGACCTGAAGTACACCGTGACGCTGCCCACGCCCAAGGACACGGAGCTCACGCCGCTTGACTTCTCCATGTTCGACACCTGCACCTTCACCAAGAAGTTCGTCACAGAAGGGACCCGCGGTTCCGGCGCGAACTTCACCCTCGAAGCGCACCCGGACACCCCGCACTACCTGATGCCGGCCCTGCTGGTCCGGTCCGGCGCGAACGCGACGGGCACGACCATGGGCGTGTCGTACGTCAACCAGGACAGCCGCGTCACCATCGCCGGCACCTGCAAGAGCCCGGACTCGAAGACCACCATGACCCTCGACCTCGACGTGACCTTCAAGAAAGGCTGGAACATCGTCAAGCAGGTCACCACCCGAGTCGCCAACGGGGACGGCACGAACACGGACACCTACACGGCGACGAACGCCAGTGGGCCTGTGGACCTGTACGCCACGTTCCAGTACCACCTCGCCCCCTGACCCTCCCCGGGCCCTGTGCTCTGACCGGCCGCAACTCTTCGGAGGGGCGGCCGGTTCATTTGGCACTTCCGCAGCGGGCGTTCGAGGCTGGCCAGCGCCAATGGGATTCCGCCTGGGAAGGATCCGCATGTATGAACTGCCTTCTGCATGCGGGACGGTGGTGCCTGACATCGTCCGGGCGGCCCTCCCCGCGCTGGCCTTCTCCCGCGCCGCAGCCGAGCATCTCCGCAACTATCTCCTCCAGCACGGCGAACTTCTGCCGTTGACCCTGGACGGTGAAGAGGAGGCGTACTTCATCTACCACGCCGTCCGCCACCCGCGAGTCATGGATCCAGCTCGTGAAGGCGACGCTGGCTTTCACTTCCGGCGTGACCGGATCGGCGGGCATCACTTCTTCCAGCTGCGGCGGTACACCACGTTCTTTGTCAGCGATCAGTTTACTGAGGCGTATTCCACCGCCAACTTGACAGGGCTGAAGTTCCGGGAGGTCTGGCCTGAAGCGCAGAAAGGGCCGAACCGGTGACCACTGCCCAGCGAGGCGCGTCCGGCTGAGGTCGCCCCGGCGAATTGTGAGCATTTGACAGTTTCACCCACCTGCACACAGAGTGACGTATGAAGCCCTCTCTCCTGACCCTGCTGCTGCTCGGCTCACTGCTGAGCAGTTGCGGTGACAAGAACGCCGCGTCCAAAGACATCCTGCAGGCGGCCCTGCCCCAGGATGCCGGCCCCGCCTGCGTCCCCGTGGACACGACCTTCATTGAGGTCCTCGACGAGGGCTCGTACGACCTGGAGATGTACAGCGAGAACCTGCACGCCCGCGCGGCGGATGCTGGACTGCTCAGCGTCAGCGACGGCACCGAAACGAGTGCCACGGGCACCACCTATCCCGTCAAGGTCGTCAAGCACACGCCTCTGTTCAAGGACATCATCGGCAAAGTCAATGCCGACCAGCTGTGCTACGGCGCCTTCGCCAAGTCCGTGATCGACACCTTCGAAGTCACCGACGAGGGGAAGGGCGCCACAGCGAAGGTCGTCCGGCCCGTGGACCGCGAAGAATGGGCCACCGACCCGGTCACCACGGCGCTGGGAGTCCGGGTGCCTGATTCTGCCCGTGAGGTGCGGTTCAAACGCGACGGCGACCGCTGGTTTGCGAGCGACGCGCAGAACTGACCGGCACCACTCCTTCCATTCAGGCGGGCGCTTCACACCCAGGCAGGTGAAGCGCCCGCCTGAACAGCATTCACCCGCAGTGGCGGGTGGACGACTGGCATGAAACCCTTCCAGATGCTCGGACCCATCGAAATCCTCGACCCCGCCACCGCCGCCGGGTACCTCGGCGACCAGGACCTCAGCTTCACCGCGGACCTGCAGACGGCCACGTCTTTCGCGCCGATGCATGCGCCCCGGCCCCTGAAGCAGGCGAGTGTCAGCCACGCCGAACTGCAGCGCACGCTCGAACGCGGGCAGGACCTCTTCCTGATGGTCGGCGAGCGCCACCCCGACGCGGCGACCATCCGCGAAGCCGTGCTCGTCATCAGCGACCCCGAGCGGCTGGAACGCACCCGCAGCCTGTTCCAGGCCGGCCACCCGCAGGCCCAGGCGCGGCTGAACGAACTGATCGAAGCGTCCCTCTGACCGGCCCCGACCACGTCCACAGGAGCTTGCCATGATCCACCTCGACCGCCAATGCCCGAACTTCCCCATGCTCCGCCACCACTCCACCAGCGGAGAAGTCCAGTGGGGCTACGCGGGGGCAGGACCGGCAGACACCGCGCTGTCCATCCTGCACCACCTGCTCCCCCTCCCTGCCGCCGCGCCGAGAACCCACGAGGACATCGCTCAGCAGCTCGGCATGCCCGTCGGCGCTGACCTCGACGAACTCGACCTGGACCACGAGAGCCGCGAGCGCCTGGACAACCAGTATTTCGACCTCGCCGAGCAGCTGCCGGTCCGGCTGTATGACGGCAGTTACGTCAGCAAGCGCGTGTGGGTTCTGCATCAGCCGTTCAAGGAGCACTTCCTGGCGCCGCTCGATCAGGACCGCAGTCACACGCTGGACGTCCAGGACCTTCACCGCTGGATCGCCGCGCAGCCCCAGTAATCAGCCGCACAGGCGCCCCTCGCCGCAGGGAGCGCCTGTGCTGTCATGGCGCGTGGGCAGGCTCCGTTCGGACGACCACCCTCGCGTGTTTACGCTGGACAGGAGATGACGAGTCCCCCTGCCACCCCTGACCAGATCCAGGACATCACGCAGCAGATCAACCGCATGCAGCGCAGCGGCATGATCATCCGCAACATCGATGCCCACGCCCACTTCCAGGATTTTGCTCAGATGATCAAGGGGCTGAACATCCACGTGACGCCGAATGCCCCGATCGAGGATCGCGGGCGGGTGCGGTTTAACCCCATGCATCCCGGCAGCGTTCCAGGGGACGCCCTGACCCTGCTGCTCAAGATCAGGATCGTCGAGCGTCTTCTCGGCCAGCCGGGCACGCCGGAACGCGCCGGGCACATCTGGCGGCTGCTCAGCGCCGCAGGGCCCGGCCAGCCGGTCCCGACCCTGCAGACTCTGATCGCAGCCCTGGCAGGCACCTCCGACGCGGGCCGGGCTGACGCGGCCGCCCTGGAGCAGCTGGGCCGGCATTTCTCGCCCATGCTGGACGGGGAAGGCATGCTGCCCGCGCCCCGGGCGGTGATCAACTACGACCTGCTGCGCACACCGGCGCCGCTCAGGGACGCGACCCGGCTGATGCTGTACCACCAGGTGATCGAGGAGTCGCGCCAGCGGAAGAACCCGGTGGTGCTGATCGACCAGCACGACGCGGGCCTGGCGGACGTGCAGACGCAGCTCCAGCTTCAGTCGGGCGGCAACCTGCACGTCCACCTGTACTGACCCGGGAGGAGCGGCATGAACCACATTCGAACCATCGCCGTGGCGGCCGTCCTCGGTCTGCTCATCGCAGGCTACGTGGCCTGGCGCGGCCTGGCACGCACGCTCGTGGCGCGCCCCGTCGTCATCACCGAACTTGGCGAGAACCGCCTGCAGGTCGTCTGTGACGGCACGCTGCACACGACCCTGAACAACCGCTTCGAGATCACGCGCGGCGATCAGACCTGGCTCGCCACGGAAGGCCAGCGCAATGAACTGCGCACGAGCGTGTACCAGGTGCTCTCGCACGGGCGGCCCGGCCCGGCCCTCAGCGAACTCCAGCAGAAGGGCTGCAACCTCTACCTCACGGCCGGACAGCCGCAGCTCATCCAGTTTCTCAGTGGGGAATCGCACGCGGTCAAGGACGAACTGGTGCGGCGCATGATGGCACTGAACGGGCCCTGAGCATTCCGGAACGGCGCCCCGGACGTGCCTGACGAGGGGGCCGGCGCCACACCACCTCCCCCTGCGGACGTCCGCCCGCGAGTCTCCTGGTGACCCGGCAACAGCGCGACCCTCCACCAGGCCGGAGGGTCGCGGGACAGCGAGAAGCTGGGCGCCACCGGTGGACAGCAGGCGCGCCGTAACCCCACCCTTTCACCCCCGCCTGGCGGGGGTCTTCGTCTGTCACCATGTCCAGTCTCTCCCACGGATTTGACGAGGAGTGCGCCCTCCGCCGTCAGTCCAGACCCCACACTGTGGCCCTGCGCGCCGGTCAGGCCCTCAGTCTGGGGCGGGTGCCGGACGCGGCCCTGCTTGCACAGCTGGCTGCGGAGTACGACCCGGAGTGCGGGCCCGCGCAGCCCACGCCGGCGCCTGCCGGGCACGCGCCACTCAATGTGCCGCTGGCCCGGCGGCTCGCGGACGACCCACGGCTGTTCCTGCTGCCGCCGCACACCCCGCACCTGAGCTGGATCATCTACGGGTTTTTTCTGCATGAAGGCCTGGGCCGGTGCATCGACACGTACCGTCTCGCGCTCGACTGCGCCAGGCGGTACCGTCCGTTCGCTGTCCCGGTCCCGGCCACCACCGCGGCGCTGCGCGCCCTGTGGAAGAGCCAGCACCGGGACCGGGCCCTGGAGCGCACGCCTGTGTCCGGTCTGAGCGCCGAGCTGCTGCTCAGCCTGCCCGCCCTGGATCCCTCAGCGATCCGGTTGTGGCTGCTGCGGGCCCGTCGCCTGCGCAGCGAGACCGCCATCACGCCCTCGCAGGGCAGCTCGGCGCGGCTCCTGGCCATCGACGCGGCCGTTTCGGGCCTCGGTGTGCGCGGCGGTGACCACCTGATCTGGGCTGTGGTGGCCACGGACAATCCCGCCCGGGGGCGCAGCCTGCACGGCCTGCACGTGGACACTTCGGACCCGGCCGCGTCACGCCCGGAGGTGGACACCATGACATGAGTGAGCCGCGCTGCCTCTGAAGCAGCGCGGCTCAGCGGGTCAGGGTTACTTGCTCAGGTTCCGCCAGTACACGCCGCTGAGCGAGCCGAGCATGGGGTTGAACGTGGCTTTGCTGATGCCCTTGAGCGAGCGGCAGTACGCGACGAAATTGGGTTCGGACGGCAGCAGGATGTACGGCGCGAGGGTCTGCGCGCGGGCGCCCACGCTTTGGTACAGCGCCTCACGCGCCTTCGCGTCGGTGATGGTCCGGGCGCGTTCGAGCATCGCGTCGATCTGCGCGTCCTTGAAGCTCGTGCGGGGCGCGTAGTAGCCCTCGCTGGAGTACAGGGTGTACATGATGTTGTCCGGGTCCAGGTAGTCCGGAGACCAGAGCAGGCCCACCATGGTGGTCTTGCCTTCCTTGCTGGCCGCGAGCAGCTCCGAGTACGCCAGCGGCAGGAGGTTCACGCGGAATTTCGGGTTGATGGCCTCCACGGACTGCTTCAGCAGTTCCATGGTCGTCTGGCTGCTGCTCAGGTCCGAGCGGTACGTCACGTTCAGAACGAACCCGTTCTGCCACAGGCGGCCGCCGAAGGCCTTCTTGAACTCCTCTGCGGCGCGGGCCGGGCTGTACGGGAACTGCGCGATCTTCTCGTCGTACCCCAGGAACGACGGCGGCAGGGCCATGGTACGCGTCAGGCCGGTGCCGTCGGTGATCTCGCGGACGTACCGGGTGCGGTCGAACGCGAAATTGAACGCGCGGCGGACGTTCAGGTCCGCGAAGAAGTTCGCGGGAATGCCGCGTCCATCGAGCTTGCCGCTGCCGAGCAGGGCCGGGTCCTTGATGTCCTGGTTCATCGCGATCACGGGGGTGGCCAGGTCCGGCAGGCCGTCCACGATGGTCGCCTGGGGCATGCTTTTGACCTGCACCAGGCTCGCGCGCCCGTCGAGTTCGATGATGTCCGCGTCGCACCGGTTGAACGCCGCCAGTCGCGCGGCCTCTTCAGGAACGAGTTGGAGCACGACGTTCTTGAGAGGCGCGGCTTTGCCCCAGTACCCATCGAACCGGACGGCGAGCAGCGACTGAGCGTCGCGGCGCACGAGCCGGTACGCGCCGGTCCCGCTGGGCTGGCGGTGAAGGACGCTGTTGGTCAGGTCCTTGCCGATCCAGGCCTTCCAGGTGCTTTCCGTTCCGTTCCAGTCGCCCAGGCGCACGGCGTGGACCCGGTCGACGATGGCGGTGTTCTGGCTGGCCAGTTTCGACAGGAGGGCCGGGTCGGCTTTGGGCAGGGTCAGGACGAGCTGGCCGGCGGCGTTGCACTTCACGGCGGCGCTGATCTTGGCCCAAGTGACACTCTTGTCGTCGTTGGCGTTGCTGCCGGTGCCGAGGAGGGATTCGGCGACGTACCAGATGCCGCTTTCGGCGTGGTTCGTGACAAGCATGCGGCGCAGGGAGTATTCCGCGTCGGCGCAGGCGAAGGCGTTCCCGGAGTGGAACTTGACGTTCTTGCGCAGGTCGAAGGTGTACTGCCGGCCGTCCGGGCGGATGGTCCAGCGCGTGGCCAGGCTCGGCACCGGCGTCTTGAGGTTGCTGCCGGCGTAGGTCACGAGGGTGTCGTAGAGGTTCTCGGTCACGGCGAAACTGGCTCCGTCGTAGGCCTGGGCCGGGTCGAGGGTGGTGATGTCGGACGCCCACTGCATGACGAGGGTGTCTTTGGGGGCAGTCGCGTGCGCGGTGGACACCAGCAGGGCCAGGCTCAGTGAAGTCAGTAGGGCTTTGTGCATGAATTCCTCCGATCTCCAGCATGGCTGCAAGTGGGACATTTCAACAAACGGCGTCCAGGATGGGCAGTCGGCGGCCTTGCCTCCCCTGCCCCGTGGTTCCACTTCGTCCGAAATACCCGGACCTGGGTGGGGCCGGCTTTGGGCACACCCGGTGTGGCACCGGCGGCCCGCTCGGGCCGGCGCCGTTCGGCGCGAGACAAGAAGGCGGTGGAACGCATATAGCCCCCCACCGCCTCCTCCGGTCTGATTGCAGAGAAGCTGCATTTCCCCCCCGGGCGCATGCTCGCTCTGTGCAGGTGCGAACCTCCCCAGGCCCGTCTGCATCGCGTGCACCGGTCTTGGACCCGGTACACCTGCCTCTATTGTGCCAGATGCTTTGACATTTAGCTATCGTGACGCCCCGCTTTCTGCGTGTTCTCTGGGACGCGCCTCAGCCGACCGGGCCGCTGCACCGCAGGGCACCGCACCCGGCCGCGTCCCACACGCGCGGACCCGCATCCACCAGCGACGGATTGAGCGTGCATCCGGCCCGGCGACCACACCCCATCTCACCCTGACGGGTGCCGGCCCATCCATGCCACCCACCCACAATCCCGGCCGGAAGGCGCGCCGCACTGCCGTCTGCGCCGCAGAACTCCGCCCTCCATACCCGTTTTTCACGTCTGACTCAAGCCGTACTGTCACGACACCGTCAGGAAAACGTCTCTATGCTGAAAGCATCATGGCGAAAACTCCGAACTGGACGATGATCTGCGGCCTCCTGCTGGCAGCCACCCTGTCGAGCAGCACCCTGGCCGCAGCGCCAGTCATGGGTCCGCCAGCAGCGGACACGCCCGCCACGTACGCGGTGCAGCCCGGTGACACCCTGAGCAGCATCTCCAGGCGCACCGGCGTGCCCGTCCAGGTACTCCAGCGCCTCAACGGCCTCACCGGACCCGACCTCCGCCCGGGACAACTCCTGCAGCTCGGCGTGGCCACACCGGTCCCGCTTGCGGCCGCGCCGGCCCCGGCCACCACCTGCGGGCCAGCGGTCAGCGCCCCCCGCCCCCCGGTCCCGCTGCCTGCCTTCGTCACCGGGAAGGTCAGCTTCTACGCCGCCGTCTACGACCCGAAAACGGCGGCGCCCGTGCGCGCCTACGCCATTGGACCGGCCAACCAGGTCATGCCGCTGGCGAGCGCCTACAAGACCGCCGTGCTTTGGGCGACCCTGCGGGACGTGGACGCCGGCCGACTGACCCTCAACACGCGCCTGGAGACCACCGAGGCGAACCGGTCCATCGAGTTCTACAGCCGCGGCAGCAACACCGTCTCGCACCTCCTTCAGGCCGCGATCGGCAAGAGCGAGAACACCGCCTCTGACATCCTTCACCGCAAGGTCGGCACGGAGCGCGTCGCGGCCCTGGTGGCCGAGCGCAGCCCCTGCACGCAGGTCATGCTCACCAACAAAGCGCAGTGGGGCGCGCAGGCCGGGCTGTTCCCGGAACTGATTCCGCCCACGAACCATGACGTGATGCTCCGCGCGGCGCAGCAGTACCAGGCGCTCGGCCTCAAAGAGCGGATTGCCTTTGCCAGCCGCCTCAACGCCCGCAGTCTCCAGGTCACCGGCCCCGCAGTGGAGCGCGACCTCGACGTGTACTTCAAGGGCCCCAACTACGACCTCGCGCTCGACACGGCCCTCCAGAACATCAGCACCGCCCGGAGTTACGCGGACTTCCTGGCGTACCTCCACCTCAAGGGCGGCCTCACCCCGCAGAGTGACAAGGTCATGCGCGCGATGCTCAGCCAGGGCTGCTGCCGCCCCAAGACCGCGCCGTTCCCGTACAGCTACTGGGGCGCGAAGGCCGGCAGCGGCTGGCGGCTGCTGACTCTGACGGGCGCGGTGCAGCTGCCCAACGGGCGCCTGATGACCTACGCGTACCTCAACCACGAAAGCAAGACCCTCGACGCTGAGCTGATGGAAGCGCAGATCCGTCCGCTGATGGTGTGGCTGGGCAGCGTCCTCGGGCCGCTGGGACGGTGAGCCGTGCGTCATAAGGCCCTCACCCGCACCCGGCTGCTGCCGGAACTGCACCAGTTTCCCGGGCACATCCTCCTGTGCGCGCCCAGCGGCTGGGGCAAAAGCACCCTCATGCGGCAGTACGCGCAGGAGCACGGCGCCGACGTCGTGGTCGCCCGCAGCGGTGACGCCCTCGACACCCTGCTGGCCCGGCGGGCGCACACCGGGCACAGCGCGACCGTCCTGATCGACGACGCCTGGCTGCTCCCCGCCCCCGTGGTTTCCAGCCTGCTCGGCCTCGACCCGCACGACACCCGCGTCGTGCTCGCCGTGCGGCACCTGCACTACCCCCGCGTGCACCTCCTGCAAAGCCGCGGGCGCCTGCTGGTGCTCGACGCTGCCGACCTCGCCTTTACCGTCAAGGAGCTGTACGACCTGCACCAGCGCGACGATGTCGGCGACCTGTACACCGAAACCCAGGGCTGGCCGCATCTCAGTGCGCAGTTCCACCAGCCGATGTTCCGGCCTGAGGCCTACCTCACCGACCTGATGGAAGATCTCGACCCGGCGATTCGCGCCCGGCTGGAGAGCGTCCCGATGCTCGAGATGTGGGACGCGTACTTCGCCCACCTCCAGCAGCAGGGAGACCAGGCCTTCACCGCGGTGATGAACAGCGGCCTGCCCATCGTTCCTGCCGGTGAGTCACTCGCCCTTCACCCCTACTTCTGGGCCTTCCTGCTGAACCGCACCGTCCCGCAGGCCAGCACCCCCGAAGCGGGCGCGCAGGCCCTGCAGGAGTACGTCAAGGGCGTGGACGCCGGCCAGGCAGTCGCGGCGGTGGCGGCCTTTTTCGACCAGCACGGCGACGAGGCGGAAGTCTCCCGCGAGTGCGTCCACGCCCTGGTGACTGCCCTGCAGCACATCGGCCTGCGCCGGCTGACCCCCGCCCTGCGGGACAAGCTCGCCCACCTGCTGGTGGTCACCGGCCAGACCGACGACGCGCGCGAAGTCCTGATGTACCAGCGCGACCAGGGCAGCGCCAGCAGCCTCACGTACACCATGCTCGCGCGGCTGGCGAACTTCCGGAACGACTTCGTGACCTTCCGGACGATGGTGCCTCTGATCCACAAGGCCGCCACGTCCGATTACGAGACCGCGCTGGCGTACAACTGCGAAGCCCTGCTGCACCTGCGGCTGGACAGTTACGAAGAAGGCCTGCGCGCCGCGGAACGCGCCTACGAGTACGCCGTGCTCTGCGGCGACCTGGAAGTGCATGTGATCGCCGTGGCGCGCGTGGCCTACTACCACCAGATGGCCGGGCACCTCGACGAGGCCCTCACCTGGTCGGGCGAGGCGATCAAGCTGATGAGCAGCGACGTGGCCGCCGGGAAGTTCCGGCGCTCGCTGACGCCCATCTACAACATCATGGGCGACATGCTCAAAGACTCCGGGCGCCACGAGGAGGCCCTGGTGTTCATCCGCGAGGGTCTGGCCATCTTCCAGAACGGAGCCGCGCCGGAAAGCGAGCTGATCAAGCTCTCCGTGATGCAGCAGCCGGTCGACTCCCCCGTGGGCTACCTCTACAACCAGCGCGGCCTGGTGTACACCGAGCTGGGACGGTTCGAAGACGCCATCGAGGCGTTCAAGGCCTCCATCGACGAGCTGGAACGCGTGGGCAACAAGGCCGCCATCCTGCTGCCGCTGGGCTACATCTGCTACCCGCTCTACCGCCTGGGCCAGACCGAGCGCATCTCCTACTACCTGGACTACCTGCGGATGATCATCGGCCAGTCCGACTCGGTGCGCGGTGACCATGGAGAGCACCGGTCGTACCTGCCTCTCGCCGAAGGCCTGCATGCCCTGAGCGCCGGCAACCGCGCCGCCGCGAAAGAGCACTTCGCGCGCATCCGGTGGGAAGGCGCGCTGACCTACGACAGCACGCTTCTCGCCTACCTCTACACCTGCAAACTCGCCCTTGAAGAGGGCAAGCTCGATACCAGTCACGCCGTCACCCTGGCGGAGCTGCTCGACGCGCGCGGGTCACCCAACGACATCACTGCCGTCATGTTCGCTGACGAGTTCAAGGACGTGTACGCCGCCATCGTCAAGATGGGCACGGCCGACTCGGGACGCTTCCAGCGCATGCTCAGCACCGCGCGGCAGGCCGTGCCCTCCGACGCCCGGCACACCATTCAGGTGACCACCCTCGGGCAGCTGGGCCTGGCCATCAACGGGCAGCCGGTGACGCTGAAAAACAACTACCCGGTGTACGTCCTGGCCTACCTCGCCCTGCAGGACAAGCCCGTCACCGCTGAGGAGCTCGGGGAGGCGGTCTGGACGGGCAAGGCCAATGCGCGAAACACCGCCACGACGGCGATTTCCATGGCCCGCAAGGTGCTCCGGGACGTGGATCAGGAACTCAAGGACGTGATTGCCGACGCCAGCAGCGTGACGCAGGGCCGCACCTACACCCTGGCCAGGCGCGGCGCGTGGACCGTTCAGGTGGACGCCGAGGCCTACCTCAGCCCTGCGTTCTCGCCGGAGAACCCCGACACGGCCGGGCTGTGGGCGATGCTCGAGCAGTTCAGCCTGTTCCTGCCCAGAACCTCGGGCAGCGAGTTCGCGGAGGAGATCAACAGCCAGCTGGTGACGAAGCTGCACGCCGTGGCCGGGCACCTCGCCACGTATTACGCCGCGCAGGGCCAGGCGCGCCGTGCCGCTCACGCCCTGCTGCTCGCCCTGCGAACCGATTTCGACCCGGCCGCCGTCGACCAGCTTGCCCAGGTCGCGCCGTCCCTCTCCGAGCGGGACCGGGGCGCCGTCGACGCCTACCTCGCGCTGGCAGTCGATGACGACGCGATGTGGGACTACCTGCTGAGGGAAGCCCATTACGCCCTGACCCGGCTGTTCGGTGAGGAGAAGACGCTGGCCGTCTAGGCCTGCGGGGGGAGGTCAAAGTCCGCGCTGGGACGGACATTATGTTCAGATTAAGCGCCCCTTGATACCTTCATGTCGGAAGACGTGAGACCTCCCCCACCTCCATGCTCCCGCTTTCCGTCTGCACCTGAATTACCCTCCCCCCCGAAATCAACAGCGCGGCCCGCCCGAGGGTCTGACTGACCACCCCCCAACGGTCACCAGACTCCACCGGCCCGGAAGACCGTTGTCCCGCAGCCTCTCCCCAAGGCCGCATGGCAAGGGCGCCTCGCGCCGCCCACCCTGCTCCGCCCACGCCCGGGCGTCAGGTACGAAAGCAGGGCGCCGTGGAGTCCTCCCCAAGAGGCACGGCGCCCTGCTTTCGATCAGCAGCGAACCTCCCCAGGTTCTTCTGCTTGGGTGCACCTGAGCTTACCCGGCTCGTACACCGGCCTCATTGTGCCCTAAAAACCGATTCTCGTACACGCCATTGCCCCCACCACGCCCCCCGCGTGGTGGGGGCACGAATGAACAACGGTTCACCCTGGGCGCGCCCAGGGTGCCGCCTGCTGCCCGAGATCCGTCCAGGCGACCGGGGTCCGCCCCCCGTCCAGCGCTGCACAGGCGCAAGGAAGGCCCGCTGTGAACCACACGTTCCCCACCCATGACGTCAGGCTCCACCTCGACAGCCTGCCACCCGCACCCACCCGCGCCCCTGAAGACCAGCCCATCTGGGCCGCGCACTTCGACCGAACGCTGCACGCGCTGGCCGCCCGCACCGCTGGCCTGGTGGCCGCGGTCGCCCGGCAGGTCATGGAAGCCCACCCCGCCGCCGTCCTGGTGTCCCTGGCGCGCGGAGGCACGCCGGCCGGCATCCTCCTGCGGCGCGAAGCGGCCCGCCACGGCCTGACCTGGCCCCACCACAGCCTCAGCATCACCCGCCGTGACGGCCTGGACCTGCAGGCCTACCGTGAGGTGCTCGACGAGCATCCTGGGCGGGACGTCGTCTTTGTCGACGGCTGGACGGGGCTGGGCGGCGTCACGCGCGCGCTCGAAGCCAGTGTCAAAGGCGCGCGGCTTGCGGTCCTGAGCGACCCGGCCGGGTGCAGCACGTACGCCGGCACCTACCAGGACGTCCTGATTCCCCACGCCCTGCTCGGCGCGGCCGGGTGCGGGCTGCTCTCCCACCCGGTCGCGCAGCGCCGAGGCCGGCACGCGGCCGCGTTCAAACCGCAGCTCAGCGGGGACGACCGAACCGGGGCGTACCTCCGCGCCGTCAGCCTCGCCGACCCCCTTCCGCCCGAACGCGGCCGCCGCCCCAGCGCCGCTGCGGACTACGCCCTGCTCATCGCCGGACTGTACGGGGTCAGTGATCCCGCGCGGCTGCGCGCCGGCGTCGGCGAGGCGTCACGGGCCCTGCTGCGGCGTGACCCGCAGGAGCTGCTGCTGCGCCAGTCAGGCACACCGGACACCCGGCACCTGGAAGACGAAGCTCGGCGGCGCAGCCTTCCGGTGTACGTCCACGCCGACCTGCCCTACCTCGCCTGCGCCCTGACGGCGTGAGCCAGGCGGCGCAACGTCCGTTCACCCCTGCGGGGTGCCGCGCGTCCCGCATCACCCACTCACAAAGGAGACCCATGACTGCACTTCATCCGATGTCCGTCACGCCCCGCCTCAGCAGCGGCCTGCTGCGCCAGCTCCCCACCAGGTTCTTCGGGGGGCTGCCCGCGACCATCCAGGAACTGCTGCAAAACGCCCTGCGCGCTGGAGCGACCACCGTCGAGTTCACGCTTGAGCGCCACGTCCTGCGCGTGCGGGATGACGGCCGCGGCCTGCACGACCCGCAACTGCTGATGACCGCCGGCGAAAGCGGCTGGGACGAGAACGTCATCAATCCCGCCGGGCTCGGCGCCCTGTCGGTCCTCAACCCGGACTTCGCCAGCCACGTCCGCTACACCTCGGGCAGCTGGGCCGTGGAGCTGACCCCGGAGGACTTCGCGTCCGGACGCCCGTTGCCGGTACAGACGGCCGCGTTCACGCCCGGCTTTGAGGTGGCCGTGACCCTCAAGCAGGTCCATGACCTGAAAGCCATGATCGCGCAGCGCCGAGGGTACGCGCCCATCACCGTCCGCTTCCAGGGCGAGGAGATACCGGCCAGGGTGCCGCACGGCCGCGTCATCGACACGCCGGTCGGGCCGCTCTGGTTCGCCCGCGACGCCAGCTTCCACGACCACCCCACCGGGATCTGGGAGTCCTTTCCCACCGGCGCCAGTCAGGTGTACGCGAGGGCCGCGGCACTGGACCCGGTCGTCCGGGCGTTCGTGGGCAAACACCACCTGTGCTGGCAGATCGACCCGGCCTGCGGTGTGCGCCCCATCCTCCCGGACCGCACGCAGCTGATCGAAGACCAGGCGCTCGACCGCGCCGCGCAGGTGCTGAGTGACAGCATCCTCGCGCTGGTCACCGGGACGTACAGTGCCGAACTGGACCTCGGCGCCCTGCAACTCGACGACAAAGCGGTCGACCGCGTGAAAGAGACGTTCACGCCGGGCGTGCTGGAGGCGTTCCTGCACAGCCGCGGGTTCACACGCAGCGTCCTGAGCGCCCCGGCAGACGCCTCCGTCAGCCTGTACTGCGACACCGACGACAACACCGCCTGGGGCTGGCGTGACACGTGGATTCAGGTCAGCCAGCCGGCCCTGTACGCGGCCCGTGACCCCGAGCAGGCGGCCCTGCACCACCTGCGGACGCTCGGCGTTCAGCCGGCCCTGGGCTGCGCGGACGAGCGGGCTCCAGTCCCTGAAGTGACCGCCTCGGCCGCCCAGGTGTTCTTCACCCTGAACGACCACTGGTGCGGGATGATCGCCGCCGCCGCGGTGTGCGAGAACCTCACCCTGCAGGGCCAGCCCGTGCCGTTCCTGATGACCGGCACCGTGGTGGAAGGCTTCGCCGGCACCGCCCTGGTGCTGCGCGGCACGCCTGAAGAGGCGGAGCGGTACCTCCGCCAGCACCTCACGACCCTCGGTGGGCTGATGGTGATGGAACTCAGTCACCACAACCCCAACCCCGACGACATCGGCGTGGGTGAAGGGGACCTCAGCGCGGCGGACGTGGGCGCGATGCTCCTCGACGCCTTCATCGGGCACTTCTTCCCGGACCGGGCCGAGGCCCAGAAGCACGTCATCGCGCTCCAGGAGGAACGCGCCCGGCTGTACGCGGCCGCCCAGGCGATGACGCCCGTCGTCGCCCGCTACCCCGACGCCACCTACGCCGCGTGCCTCAAGGAGCTGCGGGCGCAGATCAGCACGCATGACGCGAAGATCGCGGCGCTGACGGCCGAGCACCGCCTGGACTGGCGCCCCTGCGAACCCTGACCCTCCCTGCCGGGCCCACCGGACCGGATCAAGCTCGCCCTCAGCACCTTCACCCCCCTGGGGTGAGGCCAGGGCATGAAGAGCAGACCCCCACCCGGCACCCTCACGCTCCTGTTCGGCGCCCATCAGTTCCTGCTGCACCCCCTGTGGGTCGCCGCGGCATGGACCCGGCTGTACGGCTTCCCGCTCGACCCGCGCCTGTGGGTGGCGTTCACCGTCCACGACTGGGGCTACTGGGGCAAACCCAACCTCGACGGCCCGGAAGGCGAAACGCACGTGGAGCTCGGCGCGCGCATCATGGCCCGGCTGTTCGGGCGGGACTGGGGGGAGTTCACGCTCTACCACTCCCGGTACTACGCCGCCCGGAACGGCCGGGCCATCTCCAGGCTGTGCGTGGCCGACAAGTACGCGGCGGTGATCACCCCGTCCTGGCTGTACCTTCCCTGCGTCCGGTTCACCGGCGAGGTGAACGAGTACCTCCATGAAGCCCGCAGCGGCAAGTACGCGGCGCTCTCCCTGCTCGACGGCGCTCACCACGGCGATGAACTGCGCGTCTGGCACCGCAGCATGGTCCGCGTGCTGCGCCGCTGGGTGGCCGCACACCGCCACACGGCCGAGCGGTACGGGTCGTGAACGCCGCCGAGCCTGACTCCGGCCCGCCGCGCGGTGAGGTGTTCTGCGCCCTGGCTGCCAGTTGGGACGTCGACCGACTCAACGCGCACATGGACGCGGCGATCACCGACGGTCACGCCGAACTCCGCCGCATTCACCCGGAGGACGTCGCGCGGGCCAGCATCGCCTGGGTCGACGACACCACCCTCGACTCGCTGCCCAACCCGGACCGGCCTGTGATTCTCGCGGAGATCTGCGACGCGCACGGCGTGAAGGTCGGCACCCTGCTCCTTGACGGCAACCACCGCCTCGCGCGTGCCCGGCAGCGCGGCCTCAGTCAGCTGGAGGTGTTCGTCCTGCGCGCCCCTCTGGAGCGGCAGTTCCGCCTCTGACTCCGAAAACCACCCACCTGCCGTCTACGGTGAAACGGCATGCCTGAACGGCCGCGCCGGCCGGTTCAGGCGCACCGCACGTCATTCGCCCCTCCTCCACTCCCCTCCCCGAGGTCCTGCATGAAACTGAAACCCGCTCTGATGATCGCCGCGATGCTGCTCACTGCCACGGCCAGCGCCCAGGTCCGCCTGCCCAACGTCAACTGCGCGGCCGGCAAGGACGCCCGCTGCACCTTCAAGACCGACCTCAACGACTACGGCACCACCGGCGAAGGCCTGCCGTTCGCTCTCGGCGGCTTCGAGAAGCTCGGCAGCGGATTCGTGGATGCCGCCTCGAACGCCCTGTTCGTCCCCCTGGATATCGCGCTGCAGGAGGACAACCAGGGCGCGGTCATCCGCGTCGATCTCAGCACTGGCGACCGCACCATGATCAGCGGGTATGACGGGCAGAACCGCCGGGGCAAAGGCCAGGCGTACACCGACGACCGCGGGCAGCCGGGCGAGGCGTGGGACCTGGGCGGCGTGCGCGTGCTGCGCCCCGGACCGGACGGCAGCATCCTCGCGCTGGTGGACAAGGGCCTGCAGCACCGCACGGAAATTCTGCGCATCGACCCCAAGACCGGCGACCGCACGCTGGTGTGGGCCAGCAAGATCTTCAGCGACTCCGCCCGGGATGACGCGCCGGGCAGCATCCGGACCATCGAGAAGAACGTCGCCAAACTCGACAGCCCGGCGCTGTGCCGGGGCGGGGGGGTCACCAGCCTGAAACCCGCGAACACCTTCGAAGTCGACGGGACCAACCTGTACCTCTTCATGTACAACAACCCGCAGGGCACCGGCAGCGGCCTGAGCAAGGTCCCCCTCACCGGCGGGAGCTGCACGTGGATCAGCCAGTACTTCCCGGACGGCAGTTCCCCTGTCGGATCCGGCAACACCATCAACACCCTCCTGCCGCTGATTCTCGGGTCCGGAAAGATCGGCAGCGAAGTGCTGGGCACCAACGGTCCCAACGGCGGCGGCGGGCAGGTCTTTGCCATCAACGTCCAGACCGGTGAGCGCCGGACGGTCAGCCAGCTGAACACCAACGCCCCGGCCCGCAGCGTCGGCAAGGGCGACATGCGCGTCGGGTACCTCGGCCAGATGGCCGTGGGTGACGCCGGAATCGCCACCAGCCGCTACGAAGTGGGGGCGGACTCATTCGAGATCGGCCTGATCGACCCGAAAACCGGAGCGCGTTCGTACGGGATCGCCAAGACGGGCACCCTGAAAACCGGCCGGGACAGCAGCTTCACGGTGGTCGCGGCGGTTCCCGGGACCAGCAAGTTCATCATCGCCTTCGACATGGCCCTGCACGTCTGGGACGCCAAGACCCAGGATTCGTTCCTCCTGAGCCAGTAAGCCCCGCTCAGCGCGAACCCCAGGCCCGGAAACAGGTGCCTGGGGTTCGCGCTGCCGTGCTCAGCCGACGACTTGAAGCACCAGCGCGTGCCAGGCCGGCGGGTAGATCACCGCGAACTGCCCGCGGTGCACGTTCCACACGCGGGTGAATTCCGCGTAGGAGATCGTCACGTACCCCAGCAGCGGGTCCATCAGGTAGACGCGCCGGGCCGCGTCGTCGTACCCGGCGATCACCCGCCAGTGCGGCACGACCTTGCCCTCCCACGTCACGTCCTGCAGGGCGATCAGGGGCAGCCGGTTCTGCACGGCCGAGCGGACGATGTCCAGGGTGCCGTTGGCGTACAACCGCGAGTTCATGCCGACGATGGGGGCGTAGCGCACGAGCGCCTCAGCCGTCATGTACGAGCGCGGGGTCTTGCGGGTCAGCGCGCTGACCTGCTGCTGGGTGACCTTCACCCCGAAGTACCCCAGCACCTGGGCGATGCTTGCCGGTCCGCAGGCGTTGTACGTCTGAGGCACCAGCGGCAGCCCGGACAGCACGTACCCCGTGGGGGTGGACGGAGCGGGAGTGGCCGTGCCCGGAACGCTCAGCAGCGCACCGAGAGCCACCGCGAGAACGCTCCGCCGAAACACACTCGCGCGTCGTGAGACTGAAGGGGCGATGCAGACCATGTTGAATTTCATTGCTGTCCTCCTGACGCTGATCGTGTGCGGCGCGGCCGTTACACCACGCCGCCGGATTGCCCGGGTGTCCGTGCGCGCCGCGCCGCGCACAGCCCTCGGCGCTGGGCACCGCTTACAGGCCCGGGATGTTCATGACCGGCGGTGACCTGCACCGGGTGGCCGAGGAGGCCTGGCGCAAGGTGCCGCGCGACTGGCCCCGTCCCCGCGGAGACAAACGGCGCGAAGGCCGGTACGAAGGCGACGCGCGGCAGCTGCGCGGGTTGCTCGAAGCTGCCGTGGGCCGCTACGGGCCCAACGCCTGGGTTCTCCTGGTCAAAGCCGGTCCGGCGCCCTCGAACACGTTGAGCTGGTTCGCTCCTGGCGTGCCCGTGATGTACCAGGGGCAGGACCGTGGCGACGGCCTGTACAAGGTGCCGGCTCAGGCCGCGCTGTACGCGCTGGACAGGGGGTTGATCCGGTGCGGGACGTAGACGACCTGGACGTGACCGCCCCTGAACGCGAGCCGCGTCCCGCTCCGGTGCCGCTGGCCCTGACGTGGGAGGAGGTGCAGGAGATGCTCGCCCGCGCCAATGACTGCGTGGTGCCGGCAGTGCCTCGTGACCCGGAGCGCCTCCACTGATGGCCCGGTTCGTCCCGCGGCGCTCCGGCGCTCCGGCGCGGCAGCGCAAACGCAGCGCCCCCGTGCACGGTGTGGGGGCGCTGCGCATCAGGGGAGCCTCAGACGCCGCAGCGGCCGGTGCCGAGCCCTGCGGACTGGTGGGCGTGAGCGGCGTTGATGGTCACGACGCGCAGGGTCTCCCCGCGCGCCAGGGTCACGTCAATGTCGCCTTCGGTTCGGCCCGGTTTGAGGGCCTTGATCACTTCGCCGGCCGCGAAGGTGGACTCGCACCACTTCCATGCACCGGCGTTCAGGGAGTTGGTCGCCACGAGCATCACCACGTTCGGGCGCTGCGCGGACGCGGCGGCGTACAGGGCCAGGCCCTGGTACTGCCCGACCGGGGTCATGTTCCGGTCCACCTTCCAGATCACCTGGTCGAGCACGGAGCCGTTCTGGAGGGTGGCGGCGGTGGCGGAGCTCAGGACGGCGGCGGACAGCAGGGCGGTCATGAAGTGTTTCAGCATGCCCCCAGTGTTTGGTGCAAGTGGGTGGTCGCAGCGCCACCCGGGCCGGCAGCGGCCGCCAACCGATTCCCGATCTGCCTTTCCTCACGGGTGAACCCATGAATCAACCTTCTGTGCCCACGTCCATCCGGAACAGGAACTTCGACGGCCTGCGCGGCCTGCTGGTGCTGGCGGTGATCTTCTCCCACCTCGGGTCGCTCACGTACGTTCCGTTCGCGGAAGTCCACAAGCGGCCGTCCCTCACCGAGCATGTCGCCTGGTACATCGGCGCGCCGGCCGTCGACGTGTTCCTGGTGCTGTCGGGCCTGGTCGTCGCGCAGAGCTTCATGCGGCACGGCACGGCCCTGCGGTACGGCGCGGCGCGGTTTAAACGGCTGTACCCTCTCGGTCTGGCCGGGACGCTGCTCGGCCTGCTGATCGCGCACCCGCTGGGCAGCGCTCTGACCCACGTGCCGCTCACCGGGCACCTGCCTGAGTTCCAGACGCCCCTGACACTCCACTCGGTCGTCAACTGGCTGGGCCTGGGCATCCTCGGGGACATCAAGGCCCACAACCTCAACCCGCCCCTGTGGTCCCTGGCGGTCGAGTTGTACGCCAGCGTCCTCATTCCCGCCATGGTGCTGCTCGCCCGGCGCGTCGGCTGGGCGAGTCTCGCTCCGTTCACGGTTGTGATGGTGGTGCTGGCGTTCGCCTTCTACCCGATGCTGTTCATGCCGATCGTGATGCTGGGGGTGCTGATCGCCGTGTGCCCGCCGCGCTGGTCTGACCGCTGGAACGCCCCGGCCATCCTCATCGGGGCCGTGCTCCTGGCCCTGCGGATCGTGCTCGGCACGGACCTGCCGTTCTTCCGGTACGTCAGCGCGATCGGCGCGGGGCTGGTGCTGCTCGGCCTGAGAGCCGACCTGGGCGGACCGCTGCACAGCCGCGTGCCCCAGTGGCTGGGACGCAACTCCTACGCCCTCTACGTCAGTCACTACCCGGCGATCGTCGCGGGGTGCGCGCTGCTGGCGCCGTTCGTCGGCTACCCGCTCGCCGGGTGGCTGAGCCTGCCGCTGGTGTTCGTCGCGGGCGCGGCGTTGCAGGGCGCCGTCGAGCGGCTGGTCTACACGCGCGCGAAGACCAGGACGTACGTCGCCGCGAACATCAGCAGCCAGAACACCACGAATGCGGTGGTCCGCGCCCGGACCGACCACGCCGGCGCGGGACGGCGCAGGCCTTGATACACCGCCGGCACCAGCAGCGGGAAGATCAGCAGCAGGGACGGCCGTTCACGGGCGTGCCCCGCCCAGGCCAGCACCACGGTCAGGAGCATCAGGGGCCACCACCACGCCGAGAACCACGGCTGCCGGGCAGCCCGCTGGGCGGCGACGCGCTGATCGGCTTCCTTGCGCGCCGGGTGCCCCGCCGGCGGCGAGAACGTCCGTTGTCCGGGATGCACCGGCGCGAAGCGGGCTGTATCGAACAGGTTGCCTGCGGCGCGCTCGCCGGGCGCCAGGGCGATGGGTGGCGGCGCCCGGAGCGGCAGCGCCCCAGACACGTGCCCGGTGGCAAGCTGTTCAGCCACCAGCGGTTCCAGGTAGGCCGTGACCTCCTCGGCGTCGGCCAGGAACACTTCCAGCCGGGCCTCGCCCAGCGCCTGCGCCTTGTGCACCACGCGGTTGCGTTCGGCCGCCAGCCCCAGGAGCTTGTGCCGGATCTCGGCAGGCAGCTCGTCTTCCAGACTGGCCACCAGTTCTCCCATCCCACGACCGACCGCGCCTCTGGCTTTCAGCAGGCGCTCCAGTGCAGCGCAGGCTTCCACCACCTGTTCAATGCTTCCACCTGGCATACCGCCATCGTACGGACGCGCGACTGTGCGCAGGACCGCACGTCATCCAGGCCCTCGCCCAGGGCCGGCCGCTCAAGGAGGGCTTTCATGCCGCCGAACCTCGTTCGCCTCAGTCCGTTCATGCAGGCCGGCCCGCCATGAGCCGCAAGAAACCGCCAGGGTACGCGAAATCCCACTCGCCTACCGCCAGGCTGGGCCACCGCGACCCGGCCGAGCACTTCGCCCTGCACCCCACCGTCCTGATGCACGGCGACGTCACGCTGCGTGAAGGCCCGTTCGACACGATCATGCTGGAGCTGTCCTGCCTGGTGGACGCCGCAGGTTCATCCGGGCCGCTCGCCGCCGTTCAGGACGGCCGGGTGATTCTGACCGTGCATGCGCCGCCGGACGACCACCGCATCGTGAAACCCGGACCTGACCTCAACCGGGCGCACTCCGACTACGTCGTCGCCCGGTGCGCGTCGATGCATGCCCTCGCGTCCAGCATCGCGGCGTATCAGGACGCGGTGCGGGAGGCAGACGCCGAGCAGGTGAGTGCGTCTACAGGCGTGCTGCTCTTTCAACAGGACCAGGCCCGCACGTACGCCTTTGACGGCCCGGTCAAGGCCTGCCTGTCGGAGCTGCTCAATGCCGCCGAACACGCCGGGCCTGACCTGCACGCCGCTGAACTCTGGGGGCCGGGAGGCGTCCTGTGTGCGTGGAGCCGGTCGGCCGGCCTGGTATGGCAGCCGGTGATCGCGCAGGCCCGCGCCGCGGTTCTGGAGGAGGTCCTGCTCGCGGCAGAAGACGACCTGAAAGACCACCGCTTCCAGTGGACGGACTACACTCGGGAGCCCGTGGCACGCGGCGTCACCCTGGGCTACGTGCCCGGTCAGGCGCTGTGGGTGCCCTTCGTCCCGGTCCGGTGACCGGGCGGCAGGGTCGCCACCACCCTTGAGTTCGTACGGTGGAAGGAAGATGACGCCTCTCCGACTTCAGCATTTCCGGCTGAGCCTGATCACCACACTGCTCCAGGCGTCGGCGCTGCATCTCGCCGCCAGCGCCCTGCGCCTGTTCTCGCGCCCTGAACCGCTGCCCACGGCGCTGCTGCCGATGACCAGCGCCCACCTGGGCACGCCGCTGCTGCTGCTCAGCCTGACGGTGGCCGCCGCGTGGCCTGGAAGCCTCCTGCGCCGCGCGGTCCGGACCGGGTTGACGTTCGCGCTGCTGACACTGACCTGGCCAGGCAAGCACCTGGTGATCTTCCTGCGGGACCTGTTCGGTCCGCTGCCGTGGACCACGCCCTGGGCGGGCCTGCTGCTGAGCACGGCCCTCGTGGCCGTGCTCACGGTCGTCCTGACCCGCCCCCGCACCCGGCACCTGAGGGAAACCGACGCCCGCCTGCGGGACCTTGCCGCGCACCTGAACGGGTGGAAGAGCCGGGGGCGCGCGGGTTTGCCTGAGCACAGCCGGATCCTGGTGGCCCCGAACGGTCAGACCGTGACGCTGCACACCGCCTGGGGCATCGAGAAGGCCAATGCCGACGGCCTCGGCGTGAAGTGGCTGTGGCCCACCGAGAAACAGCTGCAGTTCCTCAAGGCCCGGGGCACGCGCCTGCTGTGGGTCGCCCTGCCGGAAAACAGTCAGGGGCACTACCGCCCGAAAGACTGGCACCTCGGGCAGGGACAGACCCTCATCGGTCCGCCCGCCGTGGCCGCCGAGCACCTTCACCGCCTGACCGGCACCCTCCCGTCCCGCACACCCGCCGCAGCGCCGCGCCCTCACCCCACCGAGGGACCCCCCCAGCCCCGGGCGGGCGGCGCGAACGCACGGCCGGGAACACGCGCCCGGGGCAGGAAGAGTCCGCCCACTCCCCACACTGGCCCCCTGACTCCGGTGGAGGCTCTGGCCAGCCTGGCCCCCCGCCCCGCTGCGTCTGAGCCGGCGGCGCGCAGCGCGGCGTACACGCTGCCCCAGGAGGTCGATCGCCCAGCTGACCCCACCCGGGTGCTGGCCTCACCGGCCGAGCAGATGATCCGCCGCCTGATCCACGACGCCTGGCGCCAGCTGCGCGACGAGATGCCCTGGCCTGTGACCGTCACTGGCAGCCATCACGTCGAAATCGCGCACCCTGACGGCCCGGTCCAGGTGCGCCTGTGGCCCCATCCCGACCCGGCCGAGCCCCACCACCCGGACGCCGCGTTATGGAACGGCTTCCTGGTTGACCTGCGCCGAGAGCCGTGCACCGCGTGGATCTGGTCTCCCCTGCTCCGCCCCGACCCTGCCCTGCCGCCCGGCGACCGGCACGTGCGTGAACTGAGAGGCCACGCGCGGCTGCTGCGCGAGGCGCTGGAGGAGGGTGACCCGTTCCGCCTGCTCGGCGTGACCCCGTCCAGCCCGCCAGAGGAGATCCGCGCCGCCTACCGCGCGCAGATCAGGCAGTTGCATCCCGACCACAACAGCAGTCCGGACGCACAGGTGCAGGCCACGCGCCTGAACGCCGCGTACCGCTGGCTGACCGGACCGGGCGCGTGACGGCCGGCAGTGAGGCGGACCGCGCCGCGCTCATCCGCCCGGCCGGTCCGGGCGCAGCCACCCCCTTTCACCCCTGGCGGGGTGGCGGGTGCGGCATGAAACGCCTGCAGAAGCTCCTTCACCGCACCAGCGGACTCGACGTCCTGATCACCGGGCTCAGCGCGCTGAACCTGCTGGGCCACCGCCGCAGCCCGGTCCATGACCTCACGATCACCGGCCAGGCCGGACACGCCTCTCTCCTGGACATGGGCTGGACACCGCGCCGGGACTGCACAGGCGAGCCGTTCTACACGCACCCGTCCTGGCCGCGCGCCCGCGCGAGGGTCACCGGCCTCGACGCGCTCCAGGCCGTGGAGGCCCTGCCGCTCAGTCACCTGCGCATCGCCATTCATGCGGACGGCACGGTCACGGACCGGCGCAGCCAGGACCCCTGGAGCGGCCCGCTGCCGCGCATGGTCACGCCGGGCGACGTGCTGTCCCTGCGTGCCGACCACCCGCTGATCCGCACAGCCCAACAGGAGATTCAGCGGCGCGGGAACATCACCAGCGTGGACCTGAACGCCGGGGGTGGCCTGACCCTGTGCGCCGACGAAGGGCACGCCCTGGCCGAGTACGTCTTCACGCCCGATGGGAGGTGCGAGCGTGTGGAGCTCCCGTTTTAATGTACCCGCGGAGTGGTACCACGGCAGCCGCTCCGCCGTTCCCGCCTGGCGGTCAGCGGCCGACCACGTCCCGGTCAGCCGGCACATCTTCGCGCTGCTGGGCCTGAGTGCCAGCGCGGTCCCGGACGTGGCGCTGCGCTACGCCCTGCCTGGCGGCCTGCGCTACCGCCGCGGCGTCAGCGGCGCCAACATCACGCAGATCCGCTACGCGCCCCGCCGGCCGCTGTACGTGGGCGTCGACCGCGACCTCAGCGAACACCTCGCCGCGCTGGCCCAGCGCATTCCGGACGTGCGAGACCAGCTCAGCCACTGGCTGGCGCATGTCCCGTCCCGCTGCCGGGAGGTCGAGGGCCGCCCCGACGCCCTGCTCGCCGCCCTGGATGACGGGGCGCGGCGGCGCGTGGCACAGGAACTGCACCAGGACCTTGAACGGGGTGGGCACGACGTGCTGCTTCATCACCACCGGCCGCCCCTGGGACCGCACCGCTACAGCCTGAGCGTGATCTTCCCGTGGCCGGAGCGCCTTGGTCTTCTCCCTGCGGTCAGCGGGCCCATCCTGTCCCCGGGTCAAGTGGCCCCCGTGTGCGCGTGGCCGCCTGCCGGCTCCCCCGCGCCCCGGGGACAGGCCGTGCAGGCAAGTCTTTAGAACTTTTCAGACCTGCTGCTATAGCCTGTGCGCCGAGCGGAGGCCTGGAGACGATTGCCAGGACGCAGCTGCCTGCACTCCCCACAGGCAGGTCCGGAATCTCCTCACGCCACGCTCCGACCTCCCCCCACCCTCTCCCCCTTCCTTTTGCGCCCGGACCACACTGCCAGGCACGCTGCGCCCGACTACCCACCGGGCCAACTCCGTGCCGGAACCCTGCCTGGCGGCTGTCCCAGACGCAAGTTCCCCAAGGACCTTCATGAGTCAGCACACGTTTTCGCGCCCGGGACACCATGTCTCGACGGGCTGGAGCCGCAGACAGCGGAACTTCTTCCTCATCATCCGCCGGGGTGACCAGGCGGTCTACGACCACCGCCTCGACCCGGAAGCGACCCGCGGCGGCCTCAGTCTCGAACAGATCCAGGAGCGCCTCGACGAGCACCGCATCGTCGCCCCCCCAGGCCTGCTGAACGCCCTTCAAGACGACCTGCTCCACAACCGGGGCGGGCACGAGGAGTGCTGGGACCAGTAGCCGTCACGGCCGCCACTCCCGTATCACATGGCCCCCCTGAGGGGGGGCACGTTTGCTCTGGACTTTGAATACAGGATTGGGTCACACTCAGTCACTGTGTGCACCCCCGCCGTTCACCTCCTGGCCACTGCAGCGGACCGCGGTGACCACTCTGCCTTATGAGCCCGACACGGCGCGTCAACCCGGAACTGCTGACGCCGCTCCCCCTGATCACCGACCAACCTGTTGACGGACGGGTCTACCGCCTTCCCGGACTGAACGCCGCCCTGGCCATGAAAGGCAACATCGGCCGCCTGATCACCATGGGCGCCACCTGGAGTGACCGGTACCACACCGTGTTCAACGTTCGGCGCAAACTCAACGACCTGGAAATCGAGATTCAGGGCCAGTGGGTGACGATCTCCGAAGGCCGGGTGCAGATCGCCATTCAGAGCCTGCACGCCCTGCGCCTGCGGGCCCCTGAACTTCCCGGCGACCTGCCCGCCGCGCCGTTCCTGACGCCGCTGTTTCACGAAGACCCCCGTGACGGCCTCGGCTGGTGGGCGTCGAACGTCACCACCCACCAGGCCACCAACGGCGACATCACCGTCGTCACCTGCGACGTCGTCTTCACCCGCGGCGATGAGGGGTTCAGCGCCAAATCCACGCTGGTGATGACGCCGGAACCGCCGTACCACATCTACACGTACACGACGCCCAGCGCCCTCGGCCAGCAGGTGCTGCCCGGGATCATCGACAGCCTGAACGCACAGAACGACTGACCCCGCCCCGGCGTGTGACAACAGTGAACGTCCGCGACAGACATACTGCCGGCGATGCCTTCCAGCACGTCCTCACGGTCTGCGCGGCGGACCATGAGGTTCGTCATCCCAGGTGTGCTCCCGGTCGAGATCGGGCGCGCTGAGCTGCTGAAAGCCCAGAAACACGGCGTCAAGGTCACACTCCTCTCCGCACCGTCCGGGTACGGCAAGTCGACCGTGCTGGCGCAGTTTGCGCGGCAGGACTCGGGGGCCGTCTGGATCCGCCTGAACGAAGAGGCCAAAGACGCCGCGGCGCTCCTGAACGACCTGGCGCACGGCAGTCGGCTGGCCGGCGTGGCCCTGCCTCAGTGGCAGCGCGCCGTGCACACCGGCACCAGCCGGGCGCAGCTGCTGCGCGCCCTGATCGAGGACGTCAACGCCCACGAGCAGGACCTGTCGTACTGCCTTGACGGCGGCGAGATGCTCAGCAGTGAATCCGCGCTCCTGCTGTCGTTCTTCGCGGAGCGTCTGGGCGACGGCCACTGTCTGATCCTCGCCCAGCGTGAAGGGTCGGCCTTCGATCTCACCCCCTTCCAGGAGCGGCAGGAAGGGGTGACCATCACCGCCGACCAGCTGCAGTTCACCGCCGACGACACGGCAGCCGCCGCGCGGCAGCTGGGCACCGCCGCACGTTCCGGTGAGCTGCAGACGACCTACCACGGGTGGCCGTGGGGCATCATGCTCGCCCTGCGCACCCAACCCCCGGGCCCGGAGGCCCCCGCCAACGAACTGGTCAGCAGCGTCCTGAACGCGCTGCCCGACCGGCTGGCCCGTCAACTCCAGGCGCTGTCCGTCCTCGAATACTGGAGTGACGCCGCGGCCGCCTGCCTGGACGTGAAATTGCCTGACGGCTGGATCCGCCAGCTGCAGCAGGCCGGCCTGCCCATGACGTCCGTGGGCAAGGGCCGGTACGTGCCGCACGACGTCGTGCGGGACCGGCTCACCGCCCAGCTGCGCCAGCACCCGGCGCGGTGGCGCAAGCTGCACGCCCGCGCTGCGCAGCTTGCCGAGGTCCAGGACCAGCTGTACAGCGCCATCCGGCACCACGTGGACGCCGGACAGGCCAAGCGCGCCGTGCGCCTTGCCGAGCAGCTCGTCCCCCGGTGGTACCAGGCGGCCGACTGGCAACTCGCTGAACGGACCCTCAGCCTCATTCCCCCCACGCATCTCAGTGCCGAACTCCGCTCCATCTACGCCCTGGCCGTTCTGGAAACCGGCGACATCACCCGCGGCCAGGCGCTGCTCGAAGCGCAGCTCGCGCTGCATCCCACGGCAAGCGTGCATTTCGGACTGGCGCTGGTCGGGCTGCGCACGATGAACCGCCCGCTCATGACCCACCACATCGACGCCGGCCTGGCCGTCGCCCGTCACGCCCGCGACCGCATCCAGCTGCTGAGGATCAAGGCGGTGCACCACGAGATGAAGGGTGAACTGGCGCAGGCGCTCGAAGCGGCAGAGGAAGCCGTGGAGCGCGCCGAGCGCCTCGGCGACGCCAGCCTGCGCGTGGCGACCCTGTCCGTCAAAGCCCGCGTGCTTCAGCGCCAAGGGCACCACGAGCTCGCGATGCGCGAGTTCGAACGCAGCTACCAGGCCGGCGTGCAGCTGGGCCTGCCGCACCGGCTGATGCCCGTCGTCGATCAGCTCGGGGGCCTGTACTCGTACACCGGCCGCACGGCCGAGGCCGCCCGCCTGCTGGAAAGCTCCCTCGTGACCTGCCGGCGCAGCTTCCCTCTGGCCGCGCCGACCCTCCAGAAGACCCTGGGGCGCACCTACTACCGCCTGGGGCGCATCGGCGACGGGCGGGCCCTGATCTGGGAGGCCTACGGCGAGTTTCTCCGGCGAGGCCACGTCAACCAGATGATCGACTCCCTGTATCACGTGTACTTCTCCGCCGTCCTCGGGCAGGACCGCGCCCGGGCGCTCGAAGCCTTCAGCCAGGTCCTGAGCCTGACCGGTGAGGACCGGGCAACGATCGGCGAAGGCCCCTGGGCCACCCTTCAGGAGATGCACGCCTACGCCGCGTACACGGCCGGAGACCTCGACCGGGCCTTGGCGCACCTGAACAATGCCGCGGCGACCACGCTGGCCTACGCGCAGCGGACGTTCGTGCTGACTGAAGTGCTGCGCGGAGAGATTCACCGCCGGCAATCCGTGCTCACGGCCGCCGACGCCCGAGCACTGCGCACCGCGCTGGACACGCAACCCGAGGACCTCTGCGACCTCCGCACCCTCCCAGGGCTGGTCATGCCCCTGCTGCAGCAGTACGTGGCACGGGGCTGGGACGCCGAGTACTTCCAGCGAATGATCACGGAGCTCAACGGAATCGAGCCCGCCCCGCCCGCCCCGCTGGCACTTCACCTCACAACCTTTGGCACGTTCAAAGTCACCCTGAACGGACACCCCGTCAAACTCGGTCACACTCCGGCCCTCGAAGCCCTGACCTACTGGCTGCTGCACCCCAACGCCCGACAGGATGAACTGGCCGATCACGTCTGGGGCCACGGCGACCTCAAACGCGCCCGGCAATCCGCACAGGTCGCCCGCAGCACCATAAATGCCGCCTTCCGCAAAGCCGCGGCGCAGGACGCCCCAGTCATCGGGGACCTGCTGGGCTCCGCCGGACACGGCCGCCGGAACCCGCAATGGGTCCTGAACCCAGGCGTGCAGCTCGCCAGTGACGTGCAGGCGTTCCTGAACAGCCGCTCAGCCGACGACGTCCTCCGCACGCACCCCGACTCGTTCCTGGCCGGAAGCGAAAGCGAATGGGTCGTGCACTACCGCGACGTGCTGCGCATGCACGCCGTCGAGGTGCTCAGAGACGCCGTGAAAAGCGCTGAGCCCACCACGGCCCTGACCTACCTGGTGCGTGCTGCGGACCTGACTCAGGACCGCGAGGCGTACGAGCGGGTGCAGCGCGCCGCGCAGAGTCTCGGGCAGACGCACCTCAGTCACGCGGCGCAGCAGGCGGTCCTCGACCTCGAATGTGGCGAACCGGCCGCACTCGGCACGCGCTGGAACGCCAACTGACCCCTGCCACGCTCCGCGCCCATAAGGCATCTTGTGTGCGTAACGCCACCCAACTGCACCGATGCTTGAACAGCGTTCACCCTGACCCTGTCAGGGTCGGCGTCGAATTGGGTGTCCCACACCCGTGCCCGGGCCCACCGCACAGATGATCAGTCCCAGGCACAAAAGGAGAGTAGATGACTGGAAAGAGCACGAAGGGAGCCGCTGCCCAGGGAGCGAGCCGCAAGGAGCAGGACACAAAAGTCGCCAAGGCGCAGATCGTCGAGCAGATGGCTGGAGCGTCTGGCCTGACGAAGAAGCAGGCCGGAGACGCGTTCGACACGGTCATCGACTCCATCGTCGGCAGCCTGCGCGACGGTAAGAGTGTCGGCCTGCCGCGCCTGGGCACCCTGAGCGTCCGGGCCACCGCCGAACGCACGGGCGTCCGTCCTGGCACCAGCGAGAAGATCCTCATTCCCGCAGGCAAGAAGGTCGCCTTCAAAGTGGCGGCCGACCTCAAGAGCACCCTGTAACCCCCACGCAGCATCGAAGGGGAGAACCACATCTCAGTGGTTCTCCCCTTTTTCATGGGCATCCGTCCCGGTCCGGTGCCGTGAGGCACGCGGCCGGGAACAACCGCCTGGAGACGGTGCAGTCCGGCTCGGTCACCCACGCGCACGTAAATTGATCCCATGCACCATGTCCAGCGGGTTACCTCATTCACGGCACAGCGCGAACCGCTGGAGGGGCCAGTCACCAAACTCGGAGGCCAGCCAGTATGGATGCAGGAGGCCGAGTGGCCGATCAGCCCCCACACCGGCCGCCCCCTGCGCTTCCTGGGTCAGATCGACCTGCACCCCACCGCCCTGAACCAACACGACGTCGCCTACATCTTCTTCGAACCCTTCGACGCCCAGACCCAGACCTACCTCGAGGACAACTGCGCAGTCATCCTTCAGAAGCGCCAGCCGACCAGCACGCCCGGCCCGACCGGCCCCTGTTACTCCGAGGTGAGCTACCTCCTCGAAACGGCCCCCCAGGTCGAACCGCACTGGCGGGCCGTCGAGGACCAGTACAACCTGTGCGACGGACCGGGGCAGCTCAGCTACGAGATGGTGCAGCAGCTGTACGCCGTTCCGAAGATCGGTGGAACCCCGATCAGCGACGCGACGGACTACAGCACGGCCCTGTCCGAAAAGGACTGGTTCCTGCTGCTGCAGCTGCCCGAGCGGGGCACCCACGCCGGGCAGCCGTACGACACGCCGTTCGAAGTGAACTACGGCGTGGAAGGGTGCGGGTACATCTTCTTCAACGCCAAAGAGCGTCTGGTCTTCAGCGACTTCTTCAGCTACTAAACTGCGATCCATGGCAGACCTGGCCGCGCTGATCGCCGCCGCCCTCCTGGCGACCGTCAGCGCGGCCGTGCTCTGGCGCAATCTGGATTTCCTGACCGGGAAACCCAAAGTAGGCGCCCGCAAGTTCGTGCAGACGCTCAAACTTCAGGGCCCGCAGAACACGCTGCTGGCCATTCTCGCCCTCGCTGCCCTGATCACCGCGCAGGTGCTCTACCACCGCAGCGGCGCCCTCAGCCTGCTGCTGTGCGCCGCCGCGCTGTGCCTCCTCACTGCCCTGGCCTTCATCGGCCTGCAGGTTCAGGAGCACCGCGACCCCGACGACTCGTGACGCCGGTCTGTCCCCACGCCCGACACGAACCCTGCGACGCCCGGCGTCGCCATGCCTTGCTGATTCAGGTCCCGCCTGGGCTTCCCGTCAAGTGATCCCGCGCCTGGTACTGCAGCCGGACTGCGGCCCTCACTGCTCAGGCGACACGGGCCACCCGGGGCGCACGGGCATAAGTTCATGCGCTGGTGCCGGCCGAGCGAACAGGTACCCCTGCACCCCGTCGCAGTGCAGGGCCTGCACCATGGCGAGCTGCTCTGAGGTTTCCACCCCCTCGGCGATCACCTTCAGGCCGAAGGCGTGCGCGAGCGAAACAATCGCGCCGACCATCACCTCCGCGCTGTCTCCCTGAACGAACGAGCGGTCGATCTTCAACACGTCGATGGGCAGCGTCTTCAGGAGTCCGAGGCTGCTGTACCCGGTGCCGAAGTCGTCCAGGGCAATCCGGATACCCAGGGCCCGCAGGTCATGCAGGAGCACGGCCGCAGCCTCCGGGTTGCGCAGCACGACCCGTTCGGTGAGCTCCAGAATCAACAGGCGCGGGTCCAGGCCGCTTTCCGCCAGGGCGTCCCGGACGATGGCCACGAAGTCCGGCTGTTCGAACTGCCGCGCGCTTACGTTCACGCTCATGGTCAATGCCTGGCCGCGCCCCTGCCATGCGGCCGCCTGACGGCACGCCTCGCCCAGCACCCAAGTGCCTATCGGCACGATCAGGCCGGTGTCCTCCGCCACGGGAATGAATTTTCCCGGAGAGACCAGGCCCTGCTGTGGGTGCGCCCAGCGGACGAGGGCCTCGAACCCCTGTGGCTGCCCACTCACGGCCTCGACCACGGGCTGGTAGTGCACAAGGAGCTCTCCAGTCGTCAGCGCGGCGCGCAGGTCGCGGTCCAGGATGAGACGCTGTGCGGACTCGCTGTCCATCCCCGCCTCGTACGTCCGGACGCGGTTCCGCCCGGACTGTTTGGCGCGGTACATGGCGATGTCCGTGTGTTTCTGCAGGGCCGTCACGTCCCGGCCGTCCTGTGGGGCGACAGCCACGCCGATCGACGCGGTGACGTGCAGGGTGTGCCCGTCCACGTCGAACGGCGCCGCCAGACTGGTCAGGATGGCCTTTGAGAGGCGCTCGGCCTCCTCTGCCGCGAGTCCGCGGAGGGTCACGAAAAATTCGTCGCCGCCCGTGCGGGCCACCATTCCACTGCCGGGTACCGCGGCCCGCAACCGTCGGGCGACCTGCTGCAGCAGACGGTCACCAACAGTGTGGCCAAGGGCGTCGTTCACGGCCTTGAAGTGGTCCAGGTCGATGAACAGCACTCCGAGGGGCGCGTCCCCCGCTTCGGCGAGGCGCCGGTCAAGTTCCGCCTGGAACTGCGCGCGGCCCGGCAGGCCTGTCAGGGGGTCCTGGTGTGCCTGCTCGGCCTGAGCGGCGAGGTGCCGCTGCGCTGCAGTGAGTTCTTCTGACATGCGGGACAGTTCCGCCGTCCGCGCCTGCTCCGCCTGTGCTTCCCGGGCTTGCATCTCGGTGTGCAGCTGCACGCTGAGCACCCGCGCCTTGCGGTCGAGGTCCTGCACGCGGCGCCGGCTGTCCAGAACCCGCGCCTCCCGGCTGAGCCTGAAGGCGCGCTCCCATTCGTTCCTGCGGGCGTACAGCTCACTGAGGTGACCCAGGATGAGGCGCTCCTGCGTGGCACTGTGGTCACTTCGCGCGGCCACGAGGGCCTGTTCGAGCAGGGCCTCCGCCCCGTCCAGCTGACCACTTTCGAGCAGCGCGTGTCCCTGGGTGAGGTGGAAATGCGTCAACTGCTCGCGGGTGGCGGCCTGCTCGGCGAGCCCCCGCACATGGTCGCCCAGGAGAGCGGCCCGGGCGGCCCGGCCCGTGGCGGTCAGGCTGGCCATGACATTCAGTTGCAGCACCAGCTCGTGCCGGGTCAGGCCCTGGGTCTGGATGAACGGCAGGAAGGCCGCGGCGGTCTCCAGAACCTCCTCATAGCGGCCGAGTTCGTGCAGGGCGAACACGATATCCACGGCGCAGGAGGCCTGCAGGGGCACGTGCCCGGCCCGCTCGGCCAGCAGCCGCATCTCCCGGAACGTCTGGAGGGCCAGTTGATAATCGCCGAGGTCCGCCTGGACCTGACCGATGTTCCCGAGCGCGCGGGCCTCCCCAGCGTCGTCTCCGTGTGCCTGGGCGACGTGCAGGCTGTTGAGGTAATGCTCCATCGCTTCCCCGTACTGACCTTGTTCGCGGGCGACGAGACCAAGCCCGTTCAGAGCGCGGGCTTCCGTGACGCCATCACCGACATCCACGGCCGTGTCACGGCCTTGCGTGAAGGCGTCGAGCGCCCCGGGAACATCTCCGCGGGCCAGATAGGCCCCCCCGAGCAGCGTCAGCGTGCGCGCCATGCCGCATTGATCTTCCTGCTCCTGGACGAGCTGAAAGATGCCCTGGAGCAGAACGGTCGCCTGCAGGGGATCGGTGAGAATAAGTCGATCCGCGGCATCCAGTCTCGCCTGCCAGGGGGACGAGGGCGCTCGTGTTGGCCCGGGGATGTCAAGCACACCCGACGATAGACCGTCCTGCCTGACAAAATCGCAGTCCGGTCTGACTTTGATGGGGGGGCACGGGATGGGAGAGCAGGTCGAGTCCGCCGTCCCGCCGTGGTCAGAGGCGCCCGCGAGGAGTGCCGGTTGCTCAGGCGGCCTGGCCATCAAGGCGGGGAGGCCCTTCGGTACAATGGATTCGTACGTTTGTCACAATGTGCACCCCAGTCCTCCCTCTTGCCTGCTGACGCCCGATCCAGTGCTGGAGGGACGAATCAGGAGAGGTCGTATGACAACACGCAGCGGCGAATCAGTCCCAAGTGGCACCAGCAGAGCCCTGTGGGGCCTCACGGTCATCATGCTGCTTCTTTTCATCGCCGCCGTGATCACCGGGATCGTGATTGCAGAGTCCGGCGCCAGAGCGCCACAGTGGGCACAGAACCTGACAACCCCTGCTGTGTACGCCGCTTTGATCGCAGCAACTCTGGGCTCCCTCATATCGGCCCTGCACAGCCAGAATCTTGAAGCCATCAGGCATCAGAACAGCGGGGCCCTCGAACTCCTGCGGTCGGAATACGCCAAGCGCAATCAAGCGGACCTGGAGAAAATCAAGGCCGATTACACGAAGGCCCACGCTGATTACACGCTGGCGATTCAAAAAGACCTGGAGGGCGTCAAAGCCACGTACCTGCGCGAAAACCAGACGGAACTCGAGCGAATCAAGGCTCAGTACAGCAGTGAGCACCAGGCCGTCCAGCAAACGATCAGTCTGGACCTGGCGAAGTTCCAGTCCGCGTTGCAGCACGAATTCGCGCAGCTCCGGGCGGTGACTGAAAACGAAGCGAAATATGCAATGTTGCGGCGGTCGGTTCTGGACGCCGGTCAAGCCGTACTGCCCAGGCTCAAGGAAGTGGTGAAGGGGCATGGCAAGTACGGCTACGAGAAGCCCTGGGCGTCCACAGCCATTCAGGAGGACTCCCCAGAGGCGAACAAGCGCGACACGACCGTGTTCCGCCTGTTTCGCTTCTTTGGCGCGTACCGGCGCTACCGGCGCATCACAGACTGGGAGCATCCCATCGCCAATGACCTGCTGATGTTCTTTTTCGAAGGGAAGATCGAGCCCGTCTTTGCCAGCGGAAGTTACCCGGACTGCATCAACGAAGGCACGGTGATCTGGCGGGAGACCATCGCCCAGCTTGGCCTGCTGATGATCGACGCCAGCTCGGACAGGGCGCGGCCGGACCTGCTCAGCTGGCTGGCGTTCTGCTCGGCGTTGCGCGGGGGCGACCAGCGGGCCAAGTTCCTGGATGCCCAGGCTGAGCGGATCAGTCAGTTCCTGGCATTGCCCTACCAGCGTACCGGGCATCCCGCGGTACGGGTGGCCCTTCTGGGGGTGTACCTGTGCGACATGTGTATGGTCTGCGACCCGCAACGCAAATACATCCAGAGCTACCGCCCGGTCTTTCTACAGCACATCCTCAATCATACGGAGGCGAACAACGGCCTGTACCTGTATGTCCGGCCAGGACCTGACCGCCTGTCCGATCTGGACTGCCTGCGTAAGGAGTATGCGGCCCGCGGCCAAGAAGCCCTGAACGACGAACGCGCTGCCCCGCCCGTGCGCTTCAATGGCGCCGGTGAAGCTGAGCTCTTGGGTTGAAAACCGTCGGCGCCGCCTTCGTCTGGCGGCGCCTGACGCGGCGTTGCGCGACGTCGCCAGCTGCGGGCGCTGCTAAAGCCGTCAGGCACCCGGCCAGACCCCCAGTCGAACCGGCAGATGCAGGTCTGGTCCGGGCCCACCAGGGCTCCAGGCGGCCTGCACTGCACCCGGCGCCCGCGCCAGTCACCCACCTGTGGCCTACGGTCAGGCGTATGGTCCTTCCTCTTCCGTCTGATCCCGACCGCTCGCAGCTGCTTCGCGCGTGGCTCCTGAATCCTGAGTGCCCGGCACACACACCCACCGTGGAGTTTGTTGACCCTGACCTGCCGCTTCGCGACTGGACGGAAGGCGAGGACATCGTGACCTTCTGGCATGGCGATCGGCAGTACGCGGCGAGGCGTGATCAGCCGGTGCTGACGCCGCTGCCGGACATCCGCGATGACCTCCTGAGTCTGGTGGCAGACCGCTTTCCCGAGTTCACCGAGGAGCGCCGTGACTGGGGCCAGGTGGGGTGGGTGAGCGTCTGGAAGACCCCGCACGGGCCGGTGAGCATCGATCAGGCGGAGGGGGGTGGCGTGACAGTCGCCCTTGGCGGCCACGCCCGCCGGTACGCGTCCGCGCAGGGCCTGATCCAGGCGCTCCGCGCCTTCAAGGCAGCCCCGCCAGCCACGGACGCAGGCAATGTTCCAGCGTTCACCGGACACACCCTGGAGTGGCACACCGCGGGCGAGGACAGCCGCCTGCTGAACGAACACGACCTGCAGGAGCTGCCCACCCGCCTGCAACAGCTGCTTCTGGCCAGCCCCGACCCGGCGTGGGACCGCGTCCCGATGGGCCGCGCGGGGACGGTCGGCCCGCCGGTGGTCCTGGACCGGATGTTCACCCTGCATGCCCGCCTCGGCGATCACCACTTCCTCGCGCAGGCCCCGACGCTCCTCGGGCTCCGACCGTACGCGGAAGTGCTCGCCCTGCTCGCGTTGTGAACCGGCCTGCGCACGACCCTTCACCCTGGCCCCTCGCCAGGGTGAACCCGTGATGACGTCCGCCGCGCCGGAGTCCGCGGGCGATCCGCCCCTTCCCTCCCCCAAAGGAGTGCCCCATGACCCACTGTGACCACCCGATCCCCAGAGCGGTGCCGTGCACCGTCCGGCCGTTCATTCGTTCCACGCCCCTTTCTCCCGCTGGGACGGCGGAGAGGCTGACGGGGGGGCGGGCGTGAGCAAGGAGAGCCTGAGCACGTTCGTGAGCTTCGTCCTCTCGCAGCAGCCGCAGGTGATCTACGTGATTCCCGATGAGGACCAGAGCGGCGTCGAGATTGACGTGCTGGACTCTCAGCGCATGGCCTCGCTCGACAAGGAGCGCGACTTCCGGAAGGTTCCGTTCGCCGACCTGGCCCTCGGGCGCCTGATCGAGGCCGATGAGCAGGCGGAAGTCGACGGACTGATCGTCACCACCCGGGACGGCCGCTACCTCATTCCGTACGCCCGGGACTGAGGGGCATTCACCCGCGCGCTCCACATACTCAGGCCATGGACAAAGAGCTGCTGAAGCAGGCCGGAATGATGCTCCCCCACATGGCGCTGTTCGAGCGCATGCTTCACATGCGGACCCTGCTGTGGCTGGCGGGGCACATGGAAGAACGTGGGGACCGGGTGACGCTGGTCAGCGCTGGCAGCGTCACCCTGGTCGGGCAGGAGATGACCACGCACGAGACCGTCACCACCAGCCGGGGCGAAGTGACGGCCGCTGCGGCGTACCAGGTGCTGCACGAACTCAAAGGCCATGAAGCGGCCGAGTATGCCGTGACCCGGGAGGAGCTCAAGGCCCTGAATGCGGGTGCCGTGGACCGCCTGGCGAGCAGCGCGGAGCTGCTGGCGTTCGGTGAGACGCTGGAGCGGATCGTGGCCCTGCGCGACCCCCGCAAGGGGCGGGCGGGTGAAGAGGCGCCATTCGCGTGAGCCTCCGGAGCGCAGGCAGGGTCCCGCCACCCACCCGCCGGGACACTGGCGTATGTGGCCCAGCATCCCGCAGGAAAAGGACCAGAGCCGAAATCCACATAAGCAGGCGCAGGCGCTGCTGAAGATCAAACCCACGCCTGCGCAGCGTCAGATGAACCTCGTGAAGTACGAGGAGTACAAGCACGACTGGAGCATGGCCTGGTACCGGACCATGAAGCTGCTGCCCAACCGGGACCGGGACGCGTACACCCTGCTGCTGAGCTTCGACGCCGACCGCATGCAGGGGAAGGTCATTCAGGGCGCCGCGTTCGGCCTGCTGCTGGCCGTCGCCCTCTACCTCGCCTCGATCTATCTCACCCCCACCCTGCCGGTGGAAGTCCGCGCGAGCCTGGCCCTTCTCGTGGGTCTCGGGCGGGTCCTGGCGACGTACCAGTCGGAGGTGGCGGTGTACGTCGAGCAGGGTCAGGTGGTGCATGCGCAGGTCGGACTCCGCGGCATCCAGTGGAAAGACCGCGCCGCCTGACGGCGCCCTGGGCCGCCGACCAGCCAGCATCACGAGTGACCGCCGCGGCTCCTCCCCGGGGCCGCGCTGCCGTTCGGTGGGTCACCCGCACGGAGGGTGCAGGGGCCCCCATGGGCGCCTGCGCCGGGTCTCCTCTCCCCTGCCCGGCAATCAGGAGTGGTTTTGATTCCGTATCAAGAAGAATGGCGTGTCTTGATTTACCACTCAACAGAACACCACACTGAACCATGGCACGCACGCGGCACCACTCCGGGTCGAAACGACTGACCCGCGAACAGCGGCGGATCCACGCTCAGCAGAAGCACTTGCGGGAGCATCTCGCCCACCACCGAAAAAACGTCCTGGAGGTCAGCGAACACCTGTTCGGCCAGCGCCTGACGGTTGAGGACCTCAGCGGCGCCCAGCGCTATTCCGTCGAGGCGTACCTCCTGGACTGCCAGCGGCAGATCGACCTGGGCAGCCTCGAACGGATGACCGCCCTGCCGGACGACGTCCAGCGCCAGGTGCTGGAAGACCTGCTGCGCTGAACCGCGCCCGCCACACCACCACGGCGTCCGCCCGATCCTGACCCCCCTTCACCCGCAGGCGGGTGACCGGCACCCGCAAGCCTCCCGCTGGGACGGTCAGGCCGTCACCCTGCCGGCCCCGCTCCCGCGGCCAGGTCCCAATCCAGGAAAAGGAGTCGCACTGCCCCGGTCCGCCTGGGCGTCAGCGTCCAACATGCAACACGTCTACTTCCCGACCGCCCATCACCAGTACGCCACCCGCCTCGTGTTCGGAGACACCGAGGACCTCCAACTTGTCCGCGACACCTACACCCCTCCCGAAACCAGACCCGAGTACCAGCGGCAGCTGCGCCAGCTGGAGCACGAGGCCGCCAGACGCGGCCTGGGCCGGGACCAGCGCCGCATCGTCGCGGGGCTGAAGGTCACGCCCCTGCACACGTTCACCATTCCCGTGCTCATCACGGACCTGACCCGGCTGCCTGACGGGGTGCACGCCACGTTCCTCTGCGTGGACCAGGACGTCGCGCAGGTGCACAGCAGCGTGATCCTCGACGCGCAGGGTCGGCCGCGGGCCCCGGTGGCCCAGGGAGAATGACGTCATGCTCCAAGACGCCCTGACCGCCCTGACCGCGCAGCTCAGCGGCATGATCGGCGCGGCCGTCCGTGCCGAACTGCCCCGGGTGACCGTCAGCACCCCCCACGGCAGCACCGCGCTGCACGTCGACGAGACCGGCGAGTACGTCACGGACGAACACAACCTCACGCACAGCCTCGCGGTGCCGAGCGTGGCCCGCATCAGTGCGCTGTTCGCCTGGCAGCCGGCCGCCCGGCACGCCGATGAGGACGTGCAGCTTCTGCAGGAGAAGTCGACCGCGGACGTGACGGTGTACGTCACCGGAAGCTGGCCGTGCGGTCAGGGCACCGTCCGGGGTGTGCGCCTGGTGCACGGTCGCACGACGGCCCAGCGGTACGGCACGCTCACAGCCTGGGTCAGTGCGGGCGTGCTGCATGCGCTGCTGGAACTCGAGGACCCGAACCGTGCCGGCACATGCGTCCTGGAGTACATGGAGCGGGACCTCTCCGACGAGTCCGAACCGTTCTAGATCGCAGACAGCAAGCGCTAAACGCTCCAATGTTGAAGTTTTCCGACTTCTCTCATCTCTCCACATGCGCTCGAATGATGGGCCAGGGAACAGTAGGGTGACCCCTGACCCCCTGAAAACCTTGCATTGGGCGCTTCAGGAGGGACCTCAGGAGGTTCTATGAAAGGATTACGTCTTCTTCCCGTCACCATGGCGCTCAGCCTGATCCTCGCCGCCTGCGGACAGCCCGCCACCACCCCGCCCGCCCCCAGCGCGGAAAGCGGCGTCATCACCGAGAACGGTGAAAGCATCCAGCGGCGCCACATCGGCGACCTGGCAGCAGCCTCTGCCGACTGCAACATCATCACGAACGCGTCCGCGTACTGCTACAACTCGGCGCCTGGCACGCAGTACCGCTATGTGGTGCGCTGCAACGACGACGGGATCGCCAACCGTTACAGCTGGGACTACGGGGAGTGGCGCAACCAGAGCGGCACGTACCGCTCGCACGCGACCTGCCCCGCCGGCGACTACTTCAACACGCACTACATCGACTTCCGCTAAACCCCGCCTGTCAAGGAACGCCGCGCCCCCACCGGGGTGCGGCGTTTCCAGTCCACCCCCGGAGCCACGACGAGCGTCCCAGGGCGGTCCTCCGACCGAATGCTGCTCAGGCCACCTCCCAGGAGAACGCACGCCTGGAAACACCCAGTCGTCCGTACTTTGAAGGTATGAGTGACACGATCTTCAGGAGCACCAACAGCCAGCGCAACATCGTGCCCGGATGGACCAACATGCTGCCCGACAGCCCCGACTGGATCGAGCTGCAGATCGACGTCGACATGCAGTCCTGGACGCGCGAGCACGCCTGCGTGCTGCTGCAGTACTGGGACAGCAACGACGTCCTGACCAAGCAGGCCATCCTCCCCATGCGCGCGTTTTCTGGCGACGCAGCCGGCTGGTGCGCGATGCTGCCCAACCACGGCCGGGTGATCGTCAACGCGATCGACCCCACCCCGCGCCCCCCGCTGCTGGCGACCCACATCCTCACCATCGACCCGAAAAGCCCCCGTGGAACGGTGTTGAACGCCGAGGTGCGCTTCCCGCACGATCCAGGCCTGCTGTTCCTCGGTGAGGCGGCCCACACCCGCAACTGACCATGCCCCTGACGCTGCAGCCCATCAGCTTCCAGGAAGCGTGCGCCTTCGTCCGCCAACATCACCGGCATCTCGGCCCGCCTCAAGGCCATAAGTTCAGCATTGCCGTGAATGACGGAGCCGCCGTGGTCGGCGTGGTGATGGTCGGCCGGCCGGTCGCCCGCGGGTACGACGACGGCACGACCCTGGAAGTCACGCGCCTGTGCACCACAGGCGCCGCCAACGCCGCCTCGATGCTGTACGGCGCGGCCTGGCGTGCAGCCAAGGCCCTCGGGTACCGCAGGATGTTCACGTACACGCTCGCTCAGGAACACGGGTACTCCCTGACTGCCAGCGGCTGGCGCAGGCTCGGCCCGGCAGGCGGTGGCGAGTGGAACGCGCCCAGCCGCCACCGCCTGCCAGTTCGTCAACCTGGAGTGAAGACCCTCTGGCAGGCGCCCGAACTCCCCTGATTCCCTGACCGCCTGCGCCCCTGGACTGCCCTCCAGGGGCGCGTCCATTCCCGGAGGTCCCATGAACACTGCGCTCAAGCCCGCACGCGCCACTCCCCAGATCTCCAGGACCATCCGCGCATGAGGGTCCTGCGAACCGCGTTCCTCGAATCCCCTCCGCTGCCCGGTCCGGTCACCCCGGTGCTCCACCTCGATACCCACGAGCACCAGGGCCTGCTGCTCGGCACATGCGGGGGGCCGCCCGGGCGCGTCCTCGCCTACGACGACCGCAGCGGCGAGCGCGGCCCGGCGGCGCTGAACCTCACCCGGTCGCTGCAGACCATGCTTCCCTCGTCAGCGGCCCATCACCTGCTGCAGGCGGTCCGGCAGTGGTGTGCCGACGCCGACGCCGCGTCCCTCCAGGCGGTGTGCGAACACGTCACCCTCAACCCCAGCACCGTTGACGCGGTCTACACCCAACTGCTCGTGCCCTGCGAACCCGTGCGCACCTTGAGCCTGCTCCGGAAGTACGCCCTGAGTGACCAGGCCGAACCGTTCGTGCCGTACCTGCCCCTGTGGATCACGGACACGGCCCAGCTCGAACTGGGCGTCTGGACTGACCAGGGGACGCGCTGCCTGTTTCTGGACGGCGTGCCGGTCAACCTCCACGCCCTGCACGGCGAGCCGGGCCTCGACCCCCTGCTCGGTACGCTCGCCCACGTGCTGAGCGCGTCGCCAGGAAGCCTCAGGGCGCTGAGGGACGTGCCGGACCAGGCGCTGCCTCACCTGATCCAGGTGCTCCGCGGAGAATCCGGGCACTCACCCAAGTGCCCCCTATAACAGCGTCATGCCCAGTGGCCGGACGCACTCGCTGATCAACTTTTCTGTACTGGGCGCCGGAATGATGCTCTGGCAGGTGCTCGGCCGTCCTGCTGACGACACGCCCGGCCTGAGCGTGGCCGCCGGCATGATCATCGGAACGGTCTGGATCACCCCCGACCTCGACATGCGCGGCGTCAAGGTTGACGCCCAGCGGGCGTGGGGCCCGCTCGGGGCCGTGTGGTCACCCCTGCGGATGCTCTCCAAGCACCGCGGCGTGTCACACACCTACCTCCGTGGACCGCTGCTGCGCGTCGCGTACCTCGCAGCCATCGCCGCGCTCCTCCTGCTCCTGGTCCGCCTGTGCACCGGCACGCCCTGGAACAGCCCGCTGCCCAGTCTCCCCGTTCACCTCTCCACCGCGCCGCCTGTGAAGGTGTTGCTATGGTCGTACTGCGGGTACCACGCGGCGCAGGTGCTGCACCTGATCGCCGACCGCATACCGCTGAGCTTCAAGCGACTGTGAGGGCGCATGGACTACTTTCTCAAGGCCAGATGCCAGGCCGCGCAGCTGATGCTGACCGCCTACGACCAGACCGGCTTCCCGATCGGGTACGGCGTCATTCATCAGCTGGAGACACCGTTCCTCCTGCAGGCGGTCGAAGAGGGCGACCGCTTCGAGATGATGCCGTCCAGGCAGTCGGTGCGGTACGCGTCAGGCACGCTCTACCTGGGTGAGGCGTCGTTCAGTGTGGGGGCCAGCGAGCGCACCTGCCTGATCGGGGTTCTCGAAGCGGCGCTGCGTCAACAACCGGCCCTTCAGGCCTGAATTCACCGGCACGGCCGCGGCGCTGCATGCGGCGGGTCAGGTCTGGCGATTTCGCGCGCAGGACGTCGGGACGGTGCGCCCTGCCACCGCGGGCGGCGCCGAAGAAGCCCGACCGGCGGCGTACGCCATGCGGCCAGGAGTTGCAGGGCCCGCAGGACTACAACACAATACGGGCATGTTCACGCTTCTCTACGGTCTCCCTGTGATCTGGCTGACGGTGGGAGCGTGCTGGCTGTTTTCGACGTACGGCTGGTCCGCGGCCACCCTCGATCACCCCCACACCCTTCCGCTGACGCTGCTGTGGCTGGCCCTCGGCGTGGCCCTCGGCAGCCTCGGGGTCACCCTCTTCCGCCGGGCCTCTCCGGAAACGCAGGGGTTCGTCAGTACGGCGCTGCACATCCTCGAGCGCACGCCGCCCGCCGCGCCGGCCCGGTCCGCCCGTGAGGAGGACCGCGGACTGCTGACCCTCGAGAATGTCGTCGCGTACGACGTGATCGATCCGTTCGGGGTGCGCGAGGCGCGCCGGCAGGAGCAGGAACGCGCCCAGTGGGAGTACACCCAGAACCTCGGCAAGTAACGCCGCTCCCCTCCCGTGCTTCTCCGTCCGGAGGAGCATTTTTTTGGTTCCCGTCCACCCACCCGCAGTGACACTGGGGCATGACACGAAGCCTCACCGTTCTCGCCGTGCTCACCGGTCTGACGCTCTCCCCCGCGTCGGCAGGCCGCGACACGGGCAGCGTGCGCAACTGGCAGGACTACCGTCAGTTCTTCAAACAGACTTCCCGGCTGATGCCCCTGACCCAGCCGAACTCCCCCACGGTCGGTCTGGTGACCGGCGTTCTGCAGCCCAACGGGCAGTTCGCGGTGGAGTTCAAGGACGCCGCCACGGAGACCATGGCGCTGGCCGCGCCGCGCTGTCCGGGCGGCACCACCACGTTCGGGCTCAAGACGCTGCTCTTCACGGGACTCGTCGCGCAGAGCAGCGACCGGCTGTACGTGCTGCGCCGCCAGGGCAAGAGCGGCAACACCACGGTGGTCGACGGGTGGCTGTTCGCCAACAAGACCGGCCAGATCATCGGCACCTGCACTGAGGGCAACGCGACGGCCACGTACAACCTCAACCTGGTGCGCGGCTGGAACGTGATCCGCATCTACACCGACGGCGGCACGCAGCGCAGCAGGCTGAGCAACGCCCCCCGTAACACCCTGCCCTGGATGATGAGCCGCTGAACGGCTCTCTCCCCGACGCCCTGCGCCCTGGCCGGGTCCGCCCGGCCGCCGAACTCAAAGGAGCCCTCCGATGACCTTTCACAAAGCCCTTGGCCTGACCCTGCTGACCGCGCTGCTCAGCGGCTGCCAGGACCGCAACACCAATGACGACTACGTGATCCTGACGCGCTTCGACCCGAACATCGCCAGCGTCAAGATCGAGGAGGCGCGCAGCTCCGCGATCTACGCGCCCCGCACGGTCGTGGTGACACCCGGCAAGTACTGCCAGACCTTCGTCAAGCAGGTGGGCAGCCAGAGCGTCACCGGACGGATCGAGCTCAACCTGCTCTCCAAGAACCGCTACTTCTACGCCACGCGGTTTGCGTACAACAACCTGGTGCGCCGGCACTCGGAACTCGGGTACTACACCACCAAAGGGCACGTGCTGATCCTGACCAGCAGCGCCGGCACCGACCGCCAGATCGCCCTGACCAGCGTGACCCCGCAGCAGATCAACGTCTGGGGCGAGCTGCCCCTCAGCCGCGACTGTGAGACGGTCCTGCGCGACTCGGCGCTCGGCGCTGCGGAACGCAGTGCGTCGGCCGAGCAGGACAAGCCCTACCCCTGGGAGGAGTAGGCCGTGGCGCGGAAGTCCTGGGAGGCGCCGCCGGTCCTGTCAGCGTCTGAGCTGGACGGCGGTCGGGGCGACCTGGTCGAGCTTGGACAGCGTGTCCTTGAAGAACTGCCGTCCGGGCAGGGTCAGGTGCAGGAGCTGGCGGTCGTCGACACTCAGGAAGCCCTTTCGCACCAGGTCAGCGCACATAACCTGGCAGAGCCGATGATCCACCTTCGTCTGGGCGCTGAGGGCCGCCACGCCGAGTCCCCCCGCCCCCATCCCGAACAGGGCAGCGAAGACCTGGTGGGCGGCGCGCACTTCACTGCTGTACATGCGGCCACTGTAACGCCCTGGCACCTTCGCGACAAATTCTCTTTCGGTGCGCATTTGTCGTCCCACATATTGAAAAGGATGAAACTCGCCGTCTTTCCCTCGGTCGGTCAGCTGCAGCGTTTCCTTCAGGACCTGGAGTGTCGCGGCGTGAATGTAGATGACGTGTCGGTCCTTCACTCCGCCCGCTCGGGCGACGGCTCGGCCGAAGGAGCGGCAGCGGACGCCGCGGTCTTCCGGGTCCGGGCCGGCGGTGAACACGGGTTGATGACGGGCGCCGGGATCGGGGCCCTCACCGGCCTGGGGCTGGGCGCGCTGCTCGTGACGGCCGGTCCGTTCGCGCTCGCGCCTCTCCTCGGCATGGCCGCGATCGGTGCGGGAACAGATGCAGTCAGCGGCCTGGTGGCCGGTATGGTCGGCGGCGCCGGGAGTGCCGTGGTCGACCGTATCGGGCAGAAGGCCGGGCGGTCCGGCGCCAATGACGTTCAGCTCGACGAACCCGTCTGCGCTGTAGCCCGCCAGGCGATCGAGACTGGGGGAGGCGTGGTCGCGCTGCGCAGCGACACCTTGTCTGGAGACGACCTTCAGCGGGCTGCCTCCGCGCACGGTGGCCACGTGCTCTGAGGCGGCTGGCGCACTTGCCCTGTTCCGTAATGGAGCAGGGCTTTTTCATTGGCGGCGGAACGGCCATACTGTGAGGCGAGAGTTACATTCACCGCACTTCAGGGTGCGGCGCCACCCATCATTCACCCCTCTCGGGGTCTGAGGCGCTCGGTCAGCACCTCGCTTCCCTCACACCCGGTCGCCATCCGGCGACGGCATCCCAGGGCATCGTTCACCTGCAAAGGCAGGTCATTCGGAGTGACATGGAACAGTTTTCACGGACCCGTGCCCTCGCCATCCGGCACCCGGTCAGTCCCGTTCAGAACGCGGCCGTCAATCTCGGTGTGCTGGCTGTGGTGAGCGCCGCGGCACCGCTCCTGCCCGGCAGACTGGACCTTCTTGGCATTCCTCTGCTGAGTGTCGGTATGGCCAGACTGGAGGGCCACCCATTCTGGGCTGTGGTGGTGGTCGTGGCTGCTGGCGCCGGCTGGTTTGAGCTGGTGGGCGACCGGGTTTGTCATCTTGCCCTGCTCACGCAGTGGTTCTTTCTGACCTGCAGCTATTTGCATCTGCTTCTGCGGCGGGCCTTGAACTCGAACGCTCAGTCCGACTAGCGACCGCGCCTGACGGACATGACCGCAAAGGTCGCCCGTCCAGCTGGGCTCCGCCGGGCCGGTCTCCTGCTTGAGGGGTGTCCAGTGCACCGCGCAGACCACGGCCGCGTTCCAGGGCGTGTTGGATCAACCAATTGACGAGGATTCCTGCCCGGAGATGGTGTGTGTACACCTTGAGTTGAAAATGGTGTACACACCTTTTATGCTGACGGTATGACCACCGAAAGGAGGAGCCGCAGCAGCGTCAAGATCCGCTCACTACGCTCGACGCTGGCCGAGGTCCTTCAGCAGGTCCAGGCCGGCGAACGGGTCGTGATCGAGAAATACGATGCGCCCGTCGCCGCAATCATACCGATGAAGGACTACCTGGCCCTCTCACGGCTCGACGCTCAGCTGAAATACCGCAAGACAAAGGAGACCCACATGGCACACCGCATCGTCGTGACCAACATTTCTGGAGGGGAAGGCAAAACGACCGTTACCCGCGAACTCGCCTTCGCGCTGGTCGAGCTGGGCTACCGCGTCGCGCTGATGGACACCGATCCGCAGGCCTCGCTCACCAAAAACCTGGGGTTCCACGATGCCGAGCGCCTCGCCGACCGTGCCTCCCTGCCCGGCTTCAATCAGGAACACACGGTCCTGGGTGTCTTCACCGCGGAGAACGGCGAAGCCCAACTCGGTACGCCGCTGCAGGCCATGGGGGTCGATATCTGGGTGTCCAACGATCACCTGTACCAGGCTGACAACCTCATCGCGGGCGATCTGTCCCGGTTGGGCAACCTCCGCGAAGCCCTCGACAAGGTGGCCGATCAGTACGACTTCATCCTGATCGACACCAAGCCCGGCGTGACTCCCCTCCTCAATGCTGCTGTGGCCGCCGCCGATCACCTGCTCGTGCCGGTTTCAGGCGACAAGGGAACCGAGAACCTGGACAAGATTGTTCGCCTGATCAAGAGCGCCCGCGGCTATTCCCCGAGCATCGCGCCGCTCATGTTCGTGCCCAACCGCGTGCGCAGCCACACGAACGTTTCCAAAGACCTTCTCAATACCATCGACGAGTACAAGGATTTCGCGCCGACTTCCGGCACGATCCGCGACAGCGTGATCATGATGGAGGCACCGAACCACCGTAAACCTGTGGTGCAATACCGGCCCAGCAGTGACGTGGCGCAGGACATCCGAACCGTGACTCAGGACCTGCTGCGCACGCTCGGCGTGACCAGCAACCCGCTTGAAGAGGTCGCCCAGTGACCCGTCCCAAAGTCGCGTCACGCGTCAACCCTCTGGATCTGATGGCCGGCCTTGAGGACACCCCGGTCACTGAAGCGCCACTGGCGAAGATCATCGTTGCTGACGGCTTCAATCCCCGCCGATTGATCACCTCGGATGCATTCGCCGCCGACGCGCTCAGCGGCCTGGTGCAGAGCATCCGTGAATTCGGCGTCCTCCAGCCTCTGCTCGTGCGGTCCCAGGGAGACGGATATCACCTGATCGCAGGAGAGCGGCGTTACGTCGCTGCCCAGGAAGCAGGACTCACCGAAGTGCCCATCCGAGTGCTCGACGTGGATGATGATCAGGCCTACGCCATCGCGGTGATCGAAAACGCACAGCGCAAGGACCTGGATCTCGTCACTGAAACACTGGTCGGCTTTGACCTGCTGTCAAAACGACTCAACATGTCCGTGCCTGAAGTCGTCACGTACCTGCACAAGGTTCGAAACAACACCGCGCCTGACGACCTCAATGTTGAGCCGCTGCTCCGGTCCCTGTACGGCACCGGCATCACGACCTGGGCAAGCCGCCGCGCCAAAATTCTTCAGCTGACACCTGAAGAGCAAACCGCCGTGAGGCAGGGCCAAATCGACGCCACCGTCTGTGTTGAACTGATCAGACTCCCTGCTGGAGCACGGCGTGAAGCCCTTTTGCAGCAGGCCATTACAGAGTCTCTCAGCGCCGCGCAGCTCCGCGTACTTGTGCATGCATCCCAGCAGTCGGGCGGGTCTTCACCGGAGCTCAAAGCCCGAGTCGGAGACCTCAGGAAGCGCCTGCTCAAGCTTTCCTCGCTGACTGGTGATGAGGCCCAACGCGCCGAAGAACTCATCGCGGAAATCGATTCCCGGATCGATCAGCTGCTTTCCCGCTAAAGCTCCCAGACCACAGCGCCGTGGCCTTCCTGATGGGAAGGCCATGGCGCCGTCGCGCTTGAGATGGGTTGTGCATAACACCTGAACGTCTCCCCTGCTCGCACATGCCAGATATCTGGAGTCAAAAGTCGGGCGACCGTACGCTCCAGCGATCTCTAGATACGGGGTATCTAGATCGGCGAGGTAGGCAGCGCTATTCGGTATCAGTCTCTAGATACCGGGTATCTAAAGTGCGTGTATTAACCTGTTAAACCCCTGCTGGACGCGATTTTCATCTTACTGTGGGGCATGAAAAGGACTGGGTACAGCTCTGATTTGACGGACCAGGAATGGGCTCTCCTTGAGCCGCTGCTGCCTGGTCCACGTCCTACAGGACGCAAGCGCATCCATTCTCAACGTGTACTTGTGAATGCCATGCTCTACGTGCTGCAAACCGGCTGTGCATGGCGCCTTCTCCCTGTGAACTTCCCCAGCTGGGGCACGGTGTATGCCCAATACCGCAAGTGGCGCATCCGGGGCGTGTTGAAGGACGTCCATGACGTCCTTCGAGAACGGGTCCGCCAGGCGGCAGGCCGTGACGCCCAACCCACCGCTGGCATCATCGACAGTCAAAGTGCGAAGACCACCGAGGCCGGCGGCATCCGGGGATTTGATGGCGCTAAGAAGGTCAATGGGCGCAAGCGGCACATCCTGGTGGACACGCTCGGCCTGATCCTCAAGGTCGTAGTCCATCCTGCCGATTTGCAGGACCGTGAAGGTGGGAAACTCGTCCTGAACGGATTGAAAAAGCAGTACCCAACATTGGAGAAGGTCTGGGCGGACCAGGGCTACACGGGTGGCTTTCTGAGGTGGGCCAAAGACAGCTCGGATCTGCTGGTCGAGGTCGTCTACCCCTGGTGGCGGCAGGCTAAGCGGTATACGCCGGATTTGGTCGAGAACGTGGATCCACGCAAGACGTTCCACGTCTTGCCGCGTCGATGGATCGTAGAGCGTACTTTCGCATGGCTGGGCAAGTGTCGCCGGTTATCAAAGGATTACGAAGCACTCCCAGAATCCACTGAAACGCTGGTGTATTTGGCCATGATTCGGCTAATGCTGCGTCGGTTGGGTCGCGCTCCTCCAGAGACGTCTGCGAGTCATACCATCGTGATGTGACATGGCACGAATTTGAAACGCTTATCGCGGCGCACAGTTGGGCCTTAGAACTGAACCTGGCCCAGCTATCCGTCATCTCTGCCAAGGTCACGGGGAGCGCGATGGACGTTGAGCTCATCCTTGAGGGCCATGATCAAGACGATCAGAGTATCTGTAAGAAATGGCTCGTTCACGTTGATACCGTGTACGAACACCACCTTCAGCTCTTGCCTCTTGACGACGTTCCGCGCGTGGTAGATGACCATCCCCGAATTCGCACGTTTCAATCGGAGTGGACGCGCCTTTACTTTGCGGCATCACCGCAGCGACCACAATGGCTTGTGAGCGAGCTGTTTTCCAGCCACGACGACAAGGAATTCGGTCCTTTTCAGATGTATGGCCCGTATGGCGATCCTGGCTTTGGCAGTGGAGTGCTGGCGGAAGGACCTGCCTCGTTGATGGAAGCCTACGCGAAGATCCTTGACGGTCACGGCATGCGTCCCACGACGCTACCCACTGTGAATCCACTCTGGCGCCGGCATAATGGCAGAGCCACTCGTCCTGAGCAGCTTCAATTGCTGAATCTCTCGGGTGACCTCACCTGGGCTGTCGACAACTTTGTCCTTGGTCGCCAGTTCTCGATCCGACTCGTGACTTGAAAGCACTCGAGCCTCCGTCTAACCGCGTTTCCGATCGTGATCGCGTTAACAAACGCACTTTAGGGTCTGTAGGCCAAGGATAGAGCCGCGATTGGCCAGCGTATCTTCTGCCGTTGTGGCGCGAAGAAATCAGCGATGAGCAGTGGACCCGTCTTGAACCGTTGCTGCCACCCCTGGTTGGTCTAGGGCGACCGTACCTGGCCCATCGTCCGGTGATCAGTGGCATCGTCTGGGTCCTGCGCACGGGTGCACCCTGGCGTGACGTTCCGGAATGATTCGGGAAATGGACGACTGTGGCCAGTCGCTTCCGGCGCTGGACGAAGAAAGGTATCTGGCAAGCCATCTGGGCGCAGCTACTGCGCGCAGCAGACCTGCAAGGTCAGCTGGACTGGTCCATGCATTTTGTCGATGGCACCGTGGTTCGAGCACATCAATGTGCCGCCGGCGCACGTGGAGGTCAAGACGGTGAAGCGCTGGGACGGTCACGAGGGGGGTTCGGCACCAAGATTCATGTGCGTGCCGAAGGGAATGGCAAACCCATGGCCTTCGTGCTCAGTGGCGGAGAACGCCACGAATCGAAGTTCCTGCAACCACTACTGGAAACAGGCGCCGTTGTTCGTCCTGGACGGGGACAACCACGAATCCGTCCTGAACGCGTGGTGGGGGACAAAGGCTACAGCTACCCCACTGTGCGGAGGTACCTTCACAGCCGTCGCATTCGAGTCACGATTCCCAGGCGAAAGGACCAAGGGCTGGACCTCTGTTTTGATGCAACCCTTTACAAGGAGCGAAACAAGATTGAACGTCTGGTTGGCCGCCTCAAACACTTCCGCCGGATCGCCACCCGATATGACAAGCGCGCGGTGAATTTCCAAGGGTGGTTGACGGTCGCCGCCGTCCTGCTTTGGCTGTAAGACGCGACTTCGTGTCAGCTCCTGGCGACGGACAAGGTATACGCGGCCATTTCGAGCCGTTCTCGCCGTGAGGCATCCGTCTCTGTGTGCGCAGCAGACTCAAGCCAAGCTGGCTGCTGCCTGTCGAGCAACCACTGCACCACCTGTTGTGCCTGCGCTGTCCGGCTGGTCCAATAGGCCCCCCGTAACTGGCCCTGCACCAGGCTCTCTGCTTCAGACAACACGAAGGCCGCCAGATGCTGCACGGCGAACGGGGTATCAATCTTGGCCCAGTGGGTGAGGTAAGACGTCAGATCGTGTGCGGCCTGAGCAATGCCCTCAAGCACGGTGGCCACCACGCACGGTCCCCAAGGGTCCTCGACGTCTTCCCGTGCCAGGACGTCTTCCCACCAGGTGTGCAGGAAGGCGTCCACAGCCGCGTACTCCTGATCTGGCCATGACCACCACTGGCTGTACGTCAGTTTGCCCAACAGGATTTCAATCTCACTTAACTGATCATGGGCAATCAGTTCCAGAAGACGAGGCAGGAAGTGCTTGAAATCAACTTCGTCTCCCCACGTGGTCATGGTTTTCACGCTGAACAGATCCAGGTGCGGTGCCGTCAGATCATGCAGAGGAACTGCATGCAGCTCCTCTGCCGCGCCTGAGGGAAGACAACCACAGGGACAGCCCTCGATATGCCGTCGCAATGGATACCGCTCAAACACCTCATAGAGGTGCTTGATGCTGTCCTGAAGCGCAGGCGAGAGAACTGGAGTCGGCGTCACACCTGCTATTCAACACGATCATCCTCCTCGACACCAATGCACCTTGGCCTACACGCCGTAGATCGGCGAGGTAGGGAGCGCTATTCGGTATCAGTCTCTAGATACCGGGTATCTAGATCGGCGAGGTAGGCAGTGCTATTCGGTATCAGTCCCTAGATACCGCGTATCTAGATCGGCGAGGTAGGCAGCGCTATTCGGTATCAGTCTCTAGATACCGGGTATCTAGATCGGCGAGGTAGGCAGTGCTATTCGGTATCAGTCCCTAGATACCGCGTATCTAGATCGGCGAGGTAGGCAGCGCTATTCGGTATCAGTCTCTAGATACCGGGTATCTAGATCAGCGAGGTAGGCAGTGCTATTCGGTATCAGTCCCTAGATACCGCGTATCTTTCTCGGTCCGGATTCGTCACCAGAGAACAAACTCTCAAGGTTGAGCAGCCGTTGTCAGGGTTGGATCCAAACGTTGCGGTACCTCTTGAGTCTAGATACCGCGTATCTAAGCCTGTAAGCAGGCTCCCCCGGACCAGCCGTGCGCTAGATACCGGGTATCTAGCGGATGTCCGTCGACGTAAGGAGGCTGCTGGGCCGCTCCTCGCGCAAAGACCTTCACCCGTACCGGGTCGCCGCAGCCGCATGGCGAAATCAGACCCAGCAACCGTCGGACGGTACGAGGACCTCACACAACGGATCCGCACGATCTACGGCCGAGCCGCTGCTCAGGTTGTCATCACTTCCCAGGCCACACGCACCTCCAGCCGCCAAGGCTTCGGCGTGCTGGACGCCCGAGGCGAGGTGCTCAGCCCGGCTGCGGATGCGGAATGCGACCAGCTCGCTGAGGACGCCTTCGCCCTGCTGGGTAGTGGCTGCACCCTGCTGGCCGGCGACCCGGAGAGCCCCGATGACCCCACTCCCACCGCCCCTCTCATGTCGCCAGCTGCCCGAGTGGAGGATCTGCCGTGGCACGCCCAGTGACCGTCACCAGCCCCCGCATCAAGGAGCACTCCATGACCCAGCGAAGCCTGCCACCCCAGTCCCCGACACACCGCGCGTTTGCCGCCGCCCTGAACGTCCTGCCAGTCGACCAGGTCCGGCTCGCCAGGGACTTCACTCACTTCGACCGCTTCCTCCTGCAGGGCGAACCGGAACGCGCCCTGCTGACAATTGGGGAGAACTGGACACACCTGGCGACACACGACATTGACCGGCAGGTGGTGGAGTACGACGTTACGCGCGGCGCCGGAAGCGCCTTCCCGTTCTTCCTGGCGAGTGTCGGCGCAGTGGTGCACGTGGTGACCCGGGCGGAGGCGCTGGCGTTCGTCAACACTCTGCCACAGTGGATCTGTTTCGACGACGAGACCCGCCAGGTGTACGTGGAAGATGGCGCCCGGCACGCTCTCCCCCATCAGCTCGCCGCACAGATATCCCGGGCATACGCCCGTCCAGAGGGCCGTGAAGACTGGGATCAGCGCTCCCGCCTGACCGGGCAGCTGCGTGTGCGCTCTGCCCTCCAGGGCCTTCAGCGGGCTGCGGGGCGGATGCAGTTCCCCGAGCCCCGCATGGCGTTCGCAGACACACCGATCGGAGTCACGGTGCGCCGCATCTTCCAGGGGCGCAGCGCGACTCCGTACGGGCATGACATCGGGATCTGCGCCCAGATTCTCAGCTTGAACGGACCTGAACAGGCGGTCGTGGTCATCACAGACAAGGCGTGTATTCCGCTGCTGCACCGCGAAGACGAGAGCCTGCTTGTGGAACTGGACCGGGGTGGTCCGATCGAGGTGCACCTGGTCAGTGCTGCCCGCAGCCGAAAGCTCAGGACAGGGGAGATCTGCCCAGCGATCCGCGAGCTGCCCACCTACCAAGCGCCAGACCGGACGGCGTTGGAGCGCGCCGTCGGGGCGGCGTGGCTGGACGAGATCAACGCACAGCTGGCCCGCAAGACCGCGTGACCTCTCTGCCCTGCATCACAAGGGGGCCGGCGATTCCACGCCTGTAGCGGCACACCCACTCCTGACGCCTGACCTGGAACCACCCGGTCGCAGGGACGATGAACATCGAGGAGATTCGATGACACAAGTGATCAAAATCGACGAGAACGGCCAGCATATCGCCAAGCGGCAGTACCTCCATCCCGGCGACGGAGACGTCACCGGGATGTTCTGGCGCATTGCGCGGTGGATCGCCGGTGCGGAGGTGCCTGAAGTCCAGGAGCACTGGGCGCAGAAGTACTTCGACCTGATGGCCGAGAAGAAGTTCTGCCCCGGCGGGCGCGTCCTGGCCGGCGCGGGCACGCAGCACGGCAACGTCCTGAACTGCTTCGTGCAGGGCGCCACCGAGCACGCCCCCAGCAGCTTCGAAGGCGTGATGGAAGTCGCGAAGAAACTCGCGCTGGTCACCAAGGTCGGCGGCGGGAATGGCGTGAACCTGGACGTGTACCCGGCCCGCGTCACGCGGAAGGACACCGTTCAGGGTGTCGCCTACCTCAGGGCCGACCACCCGGACGTGGACGACTTCCTGCAGGGGCTGATGCGGCCGCCCACGCAACCGGACGGCGACAAGCAGCCGGTCAAGCTGCGCAACTGGAAGCGCGTCGTCTATGGCGAGGGTCTCAGTGAGGAGCAGACCCGCCGCGCCCTGCAGCACCAGGTGGAGCTGCGCTACAGCCGCCCCGAGCATGTCACGGAAGTGCCCGACGACATGGGCGGCATCATGGACGCCGCGGCGCAGGTGACGGTGGCCGTCCGGGAGGGCGACACCCCTCATCTGGACCTGAGCCTGATGCGGGCCGAGGGCACGCCCATCAAAGGGTCCGGCGGGACCAGCAGCGGCCCGGTGAGCTTCCTGGCGGAGATCTTCGACAACTTCGTCGAGTGGGGCAACCTCGGAGCGGAGCGAAGTGGCCCGGTCCACACGCTGCGCTACGTGTACGCGCCGGTGCTGCGCGTGGTGCGGCAGGGCGGGTCCAGGCGCGGTGCGGGCATGGCGACCATCAGCATCGGGCACCCGGACGTGCTGGACTTCCTGACGGCCAAGGACCTCGACCGCGAAGCCGCCGAAGGCGACATCGGCACCTTCAACATCAGCATCCTGGTCAGCGCCGCGTTCTGGGATGCCGTTCAGCAGGACGCGCTCTGGCCCCTGGCCCCGCAGGAGGTGCCTGGGAAGTACGTCCCGGTCCTGAACAGCAAGGTCGAGCACGTCGGGGACCTGCGGGCCATTCCGGTTCAGACGACCCCGCAGGGCCTCGGCGTCCGCGCCCGCTGGCTGTGGGGAGAGATCGCCCAGCACGCCTGGCAGACCGGCGAGCCCGGCCTGATCTTCAATGACCGGGTCAACGAGCACAGCGCCCTCAAGAACCTGGGGGACCGCTACGAGATCCGCAGCACCAACCCCTGCCTCGCCCCGGGGACGCTGGTGTACTACCGCGAGGTCGGGAGTGACGACGGCCCGAGAAGCGCGCCGGTTGAGCAGCTCCTGGACCGGGATGTGGAAGTGATCGACGGCGTGGACAACTGCTGGTACGTCACCCGGTTCCGGGTGACCGGGCGGAATGAAGTCGTCTGGAACCTGGAGACCGATCACGGCGGCACTGACCACTTCACGCCGTACCACACCTTCTTCCTCGAGGACGGCACGCCCGTTCAGCTCCGCGAACTGGAGGAGGGTCAGAAGCTGCTGGCCGGCAACGGCAATCTCTTCACGGTCCTGGCAGTGGGGACGGAAAGCCGCATGGTGGCCGAGGTGTACTGCTGCACCGTCGAGCCGCATCACCGATTCACCCTGGCCTCGGGCCTGCAGAGCGGCAACTGCGGTGAGATTCCGCTGACCGTGGGTGAGCCCTGCGATCTTGGCGCCATCAACCTCAGTGAGTACGTCACGGACGGGACGTTCGACATGACGTCCTTCCGTGCGGACGTGCGGACCTGCGTGCGCTTCCTGGACGATCTGTTGGACGTGAACGTCTTCGCGCTGGAGGACAACCGCGTCGCCAGTCAGGACCTGCGCCGCCTGGGCCTGGGCGTCATGGGCCTCGCCGACGCCCTGATCAAGATGGGCCTGGCGTACGACAGTGACGAGGGACGCGCCGCAGTGCACGAGATGATGACGGCGCTGCGGGAGGCGGCGGTGGCGGAGAGCGAGGCGCTCGGCGAGGAGAAGGGGGTCTATCCGGTCTACGCCCGGCACCAGGCGCTGATGCCGCACAGGCCGCGGCGAAACGTCGCGGTCCTCACGGTCGCCCCGACCGGCACCACCTCCATGCTTATGGGCGCCTCCTCCGGTCTGGAGCCGCTGTTCTCCCCGTTCATCTGGCGCCGCATCGGCGGAGACTACCGGCCGATCCTGCACCCCCTGTTCCGCGAACTGATGGAGGAGACCCCCCTCACCCGCGACGAGCTCCGCGAGGCGCAGCAGGGGCACTACGTGGTGCGCAACGAGCACGACTCCTCACCCCGGGACTTCCTGTGGGACTGGGAGAAGGTCCAGGAGGCCATCAGCAGCAACCACGGCAGCGTCCAGGGACTGTCGTTCATTCCCGAGCGGATCCGTCACGTCATCCGCTGCGCACACGACATTCACCCCAGCGATCACGTCCGGATGCAGGCGGTCGTGCAGCGCGCGTACGACGCAGGGGGCGAGCATGCCGCAAACAGCATCTCCAAGACGATCAACCTGCCCAACAACGCCACGGTCCAGGATGTCGAGCGGGCGTACGACGAGGCGTACCGCAGCGGCTGCAAAGGCGTCACGGTCTACCGCGACGGCTGCCGCAGCTTCCAGCCGCTGAACACCAGCAAGCAGGCCGCCGAGGGGTCCACCCCCGAACCGGCCGCGGCGCTGGAGGGCGCGGCCGTGCCCGGGGATGACGTCACGGCCGCCGGCCTGGACGGGCCAGGTGACCTGAACGCTCCCCCGACGGACGTGCCGCCGCCGCCCGGCATCGCCCCGTCCTTCACCCGCCAGACGAAGCTGCAGGGCAGCACGATCATGATGCGGTTGAGGCACATGGACACCGGGGTGCAGACCACCTACCTGGTCACGGTGAACACCGACCATGTCACCGGCCTGCCCATCGAGGTGCTGCTCGTGGGAGGCAGCAGCGGCCAGGAAGCGCATGCCGATTCCGAAGCCATCGGCCGGGCCGCGAGCAACGCGCTGCAGTTCGGCACGCCGGCCCGCAAGCTCATCAAGACGTTCAAGGGCATCGAGGGCGGGCTGATGGGGTACGTGACCCTGCCGGACGGCAAGAACCGGCGCGTGACCAGCAAGGCCGATCTCGTAGCCTATGCGCTGGAAGAGTCGCTGCGCGACCGTGACGAGCGCCTGCGCGGGCTGGACCGTGCGCTGCAGGCGCCGCTGAGCAGCGCCGTGCCGGAAGTGGTGCATGGGGCACCAGCAGAGACCCTGCAATGCCCGAGTTGCGACTCCATGGCGCTCAAGCCGTCCGAGGGGTGCTACACCTGCGAAGCCTGCGGGTACTCCCGCTGTAGCTAGGCCCCCAGAATTTCGCCGACTGACCCTCCAGCCGCCACGCTGGGGGGTCCTATCATAGGTAGAGCAGTCGATCGAGCGCGTACCCGGTCATCACGGCCCCGAGCAACAGGCCACTGACGGCAACGAGCAGTTCCTCGCGGTCCTTGCGGAGCAGCGAGCGTCCATACCGCCAGAAGGCGCATGCCAGCAGCGCCAGCCACGGCAACAGGCGCATCCACTCCAACACCGCCCCCTCGATCAGACCCATAGGGCCAGTATGACCTCACACCGACTGAATCAACCGACGCCCGAACAACGGGACTTCCTGGACGCGGTCGCCCACACGGGCGATCACCTGTTCCTCCGGGCGACCGCGGGATCCGGCAAGACCACCACCCTCGTCGAGGCGGCGTGGAGCCTGCCGGTCCGGCAGCGGACGGTGTACTTCGCGTACAACCGTCACGCAGTGCAGGACCTGCGCGGCCGTCTGCCCGGGGACGTGCAGGCCCGCACGCTGCACGCCCACGGCCTCAAGACGCTCGGCACCTGCGTGATCGACGGGCAGAAGGCGTCCACCCTGTGCGCGGGTCAGGCACAGGAGCTGGCCAGTGACCCCGGAGTCGTGCAGGTCCTCACGCGCGTGCTGCTGAAGGCCTTCAACGCCATGCGGGAATTGCAGCTGCCGCCCGGCACCCCCGACCTCGCCCTGGAATGGGCCGAGCACCGTCCACCTGGCGTCCCAGACGTCTCCTGGCAGCGCCGATTCAGCACCGCCCTCTCCCAAATCGCGCGGGCGGGCGTGGAACAGTACGAGACCACCCGGACCATCGATTACACCGACATGCTGTGGCTCCCCCTCCAGACGGGCCAGGGGCGGTCCAGTGTCGCCCACGCCATTGTCGACGAGGCGCAGGACCTCACGCCCCTCCGGTGGGCCTACCTGATGCACGTCACGGGGCAACGCGGCAAGCAGCCGGGCCGGATCATCGCCTGCGGCGATCCTGAGCAGTCGATCTACCAGTACTCGGGCGCGGAGCCAGGTGGGATGCAGCGGCAGGCAGACGCGCTCGGAGCCCGGGTCTACCCGCTCAGTATCTCCTGGCGGTGTCCAGCGCTGGTGGTGCGTGAAGCCCAGCGGTGCAGCACGTTCATCCGCGCCGCGCCCACGGCCAGGCAGGGAGCGGTGCGCCGCGTCCTCAGCACCCACCACGATTACCGCACCACCCAGGCGGTGCTGTGCCGCACGAACGCGCCATTGATCGTCCTGGCCCTGCAGCTCCACAGGGACGGCCTGCGCGTCTCCCTGGGCGGGGAAGACCTTTCCGCCCAGCTGGTCAAGGCGGCCCGCGAACTGCCTGATCCCTACACCGAAGCCGATGTCGAGCGCCTGGAGCAGCTGACCCCGCCCCCGAAGACCGCCCTGCAGGCCCTGCATGCGGACTTGCGGGTCGCTGCGGCGCAGCTTGCCCGGGAAACGCTCCGCGGCCGGTCCCAGGCCACCCGCCAGGCGCTGAGCCGGCTGGTTGACCAGCTGTGTCAGAGCAGTCCCGGGACCGTTTACCTCAGCACCATCCACCGCGCCAAGGGGATGGAGTGGGACGACGTGACCGTTCTGCAGCCTGAGCTCATGCCGCTGCCGTACGGCACAGCCGAGGAGGAGCGCTGCGTCGAGTTCGTGGCCATCACCCGGGCGCGCAGGCGGCTCACCTACGCCCTTGGTCCCGAAGCCTGGGATGCCTACGAAACTGAGCTGTCCAGTGCGCCCCTCCCAGCGGCCGCGCGTCCACCCAAACGCCCCACTCCACCACCCAAACGCCCCGCGCCTGCGAACCCGCCCCCGCGCGCACCGGACGGCAGTGAAGGGCCGCCCCGCGTGATCACCGTCGCACTTCCCGACGACGCGCCCTCGTGCGTGCGCGAGTGGAACATCTTCACCGGGCAGGACCCGGTCCCCGCCATGGCCCTGCGACAGGCGCTCCAGCGCGTCGCCCGGGCCAAACGACCGCAGCTGAGCGTCTGGGCCGCCGCCACCCTGGAGCGCGTCCAGCGCCTTCCGGGCAACGCGGCCGTACTGATCGACCACGACCGCCTTCACCAGGCTGAGCAAGCCGTCACGGCCAGCACGATCAGCATTCCCGCGATGCCGCCGCGCCCCCCGCGTCCGCACCGGCAGCTGCTGATCACTGAACATTCCCTCGCCCGCTGGAAGTACGGTGAGATCGAAGGCGAAACCGACCAGCTCGTCACCCTGACCTACCGCGGGGCGCGGTACACCTTCGACAAGACCACCTGTGAACTCTCCGGCCAGCCGTTCGATCCAGCGCAGCCGTACCTGCACCCGGACCGCTAACCCCCTTCACCCTGCACAGGGCGCAGGGTGGGCGGGACCGACGAGCCGGCCCGCTGAAATTCGGGACGGCGCCCACCCAACAGCGAGGACAATGGTCTCATGTTCAGACGCCCCCCAGCACCTCAGCAGCAGGAACTCCCCCCAGACGTCAAGGCGCTGCAGGCCCGCATCGCAGAACTTGAGCAGAACCAGGTCGCCCTCAAGGAGATCATCCTCGGTCAGCAGACCGCGTTCGAGCAGATCGACGTCAGCCTGATGGAGCTGCTCGAGACGGTGCCCCACCTGCACCGCCCGACCATCCAGGCGCTGCTCGCCCAGCGCATCCGCATGCTGGCCCGGCTTCCGCTTGGCCTGCACGAAAACGACCCCAAGGCGCAGGAGGCCTTCGAGGCGCTCACGAAATATCCGGCCGGCACGTACGTCAACGCCGCGATGAGCGCCACGGAACTGCTGCGCTACCGCGTGCACTCCGTCGTCACCCTGATCACGAAGATCGCCAGTGGCGAAAACATCGGGGTGCAGGACGTGGTGTTCCAGGGCGAGAACGACCTGGAAGTCCTGATCAACCACGAAAAAGCCCGCGTGCGCCGACAGCAGCCGCAGTAACCCCGCGCCCTTTCCGCGTGAGCGGCGACAGCATCCTCCACGGGGCTGTCGCCGCCTTCCACGTCTGGAGTTCCGCTATGACCCAAACGAGCCCAATCCAGGGATTCGTCCCCGTCCTGACCCTCCGCTTTCCCCTTGACGCCCTGCTGCGCCCGTACGTGGAGCGGCTCAGCCCCGCTGCCCTGATCAGCGTCCCGGAACTCCAGCACCGCCGGGACGGGACGCTCCCGGATCTCCCGCTCATGATCGACTCCGGTGGATACGCCGCCCTCCAGCCGGGGGCGCAGGTGTCCCGCCGGGGCGGGCTGGGGATCCTGACCCTCGCCGACGGCCGGCAGATCACACCCCGTGACGTGCATGCCGAGCAGGAGAGGCACGCGCACACCGGGTTCACGCTCGACTTCCCCTGCCCGGACCAGCTCGGGGCAGAGGAGAGGGCGCGGCGCCTGGACCTCGGACTGGCCAATGCCCGCTGGGCGCTGCGCCAGCCGCGCCGCTTCCAGCTGTACGCTTGCGTGCAGCCCGGACAGGCCGCCGCACCGTTCCTGGCACTGGAACCGGATGGCCTCGCGCTCGGTGGGCTCGCCCCACACAGCAGAGACCGGGGACGCATTCATGATGCGGTCCGGGAGGTGCGCCAGCAGATGCCCGCAGGGATGCCCCTCCATGTGTTCGGGATCGGTCATCCCGACTCCCTCCGGGCGGTCTTCGCAGCGGGCGCCACCAGCGCCGATTCCAGTGCCTGCCAGCGCCTCGCGGCAGACGGCCGCAGCTGGCAGGGCGAGGCCCTCAGCGACCCGGCCCCTCACGAGCGCCTGCGGTTCGCCCTGCATAACCTCCTGGCGGCCACCGAGGCCGGAGCGCGCCCGTGAGCGCCTCCCTCACCGACGGACAGACCAGCGCGCTCCTGACGCTCCCGACCGGGGCAGGGAAGACCACCCTCGCCCTGCAGGCCGCCCGCGCCACCCTCGAACGCGGCGACCGGGTCCTGGTCCTCGTGCCCCTGCGCGCCCTGGCCGCCGAGGTAGAGCAGCAATGGCAGGCGGCCCTGCCCGGCTTCAACGTCCAGGCGTACCGCGGTGACCGCCGGGCGGCCCGCCCGTACCGGGACGTTGACGTGGTGATCATGACCGCCGACCGCTGCGAACTCCTGCTCCGCGCCTGGAGGCGACACCACCTGTGGCTGGCCCGCATCCGCCTGGTCGTGGCGGACGAACTGCACACCATCGCCGACCCCGGCCGGGGCGCGCGGCTCGATGCGGCCCTCACCCGCCTCCAGGCGCTCCTGCCGCTCGCCCACGTGCTCGGTCTGACCGCCACATGCGGCAACCCCGATGCGGTCGCCGCATGGCTCCGCGGCGTGCACGTCGGCGGCGGAACCCGGCCCGTGCCCCTGAAGTGGGACGTCCAGACCGTGCGCCGGGTTCAGGACAAGCCAGCGCGACTCACGGGCGCCCTGCAGGCCGGGGAATCGACCCTGGTGTTCGTCCACGCCCGCGCGCGCAGCGCCGAGCTCGCCGCGCACCTCCGGGCGCAGGGCGTTCACGCCGAGGCGCACCATGCCGGACTGACCGCCGATCAGCGGGCGGAGATCGAAGCGCGCTTCCGAAGAGGGGAGACCACCGTCCTCATCGCCACCAGCGCCCTCGAGCTGGGCGTGAACCTCCCCGTCCACCACGTCGTGCTGTACGACCTCACGCTCGCCGACCGTGGCCACTTCACGCCCCTGGGCATCAATGCCGCGTGGCAACGCGCCGGACGGGCCGGCCGGGACCGACGCATGGCCAGCGCCCGGGTGACGGTCATCGGCACACCAAGCGAGGACCCCCACCGGTACCTCACCCCGGCCTTCGAGCCGCTGCAGAGCGCCCTGGCCCGCGAAGACGCCCTGCTTGACTTCATGCTGGGCAGCCTCGACGGAGGCTGGGCACGCACCCCCCCGCAGCTCCAGCGGCTGTTGGCCTCCACACTGGCGGCGGCTCAGGGGCAGCTGGACGCTCAGAACGCCCTCTCCCACCTGATCCGGCAGGGCGCGGTCGATGAACAGCAGGGGCGCCTGGGTGTGACCCTCCTGGGCCGCGTGGCGAGTCAGGCGATGCTGCCGGTGGCCACCGTGAAGGCCTGCGCCCACCTGCCCCAGGACCCGACCGTGCTCGACGTGCTGCTCACCGCCTGCCAGGCCGACCCTGGCCTCCTGCCACGCCTTCCGGACCTGGCGGCGCTGCTGGTCGAACCGGTCCTGCAACTCACCCCGTCCAGGCTGCTGGATAGGGGAGAGCGGTTCAGTGACCCGGCACTCGCCAGCGCCGCCCTCGCCCTCGCGGCCTGCCAGGACGGGGACGAGGAAGCGGCCGCGGCCTTCGGGCTGTACCGGCCGCAGGTCACGGCCCTGCGGGACGGCCTGGTCCGGGTGGTCAGCGCCTGGCAGGCCTTCACGCCACAACCGAAACTTGCCCTCGTCCGGACGATGCTCGCCGCTCAGCTTCCCCTGGGCGCAGCCACCCTGGCCCTGCTGCCCGGGGTCGGGCACGTCCTGGCCCGCACACTCGCGCACGCCGGCTTTGAAGACGTCGAGGCGCTCGCCCAGGCCGACCCCGCCGCAGTGCAGGTTCCAGGCATCCGGGCCGAGCGCACTGCGCAACTGGTCGACCGGGCCGAGCGGCTCGTGGCGACCTTCACCGAGGACGTCACGAGGGAGCCGGCGGCGAAGGACCGCGCATTGCCGCTTGATTGGCACGGCCACACCGACCCGGTCCGCCTTCAGCGCGCGCTCACCCTGACTGTGACGCCCACCTCGCAGGGGTTCATCGTGACCGGCGGGGCCGCGCCCCACCACGTCACCCCGGTTCTCCACTGCGACTGCCTGGACCACACCCGGACCCGGCGCTGCAAACACGTCCTTGCGGTCCTCCTCGCACAAGCGGATCCGCAGGTGATCCGCAACGCAGACTTGCTCAGTGCCTAGCGTGGACCCCGTACTGCCGGACCATTTCGAGTCTCGACGACTGCCCCGACGGGCATCACCACACCGCCCGTGCGGCAGAGCACATGCGCGACCCCTTTGGGGGAAACCGTCTGTTGTCCAGGGCCAAACCAACCACTGAAAAGCACGACCCCTTTGGGGGAAACGCTCACAACTCTCGCCGTGAATTGAGCGCAACAGGGCACGACCCCTTTGGGGGAACAGGAGGGCCTGGCTGAGAAATCCCCATCTTTTCGCTGTGTACAGCGGCGAATTGCGGCAATAGTCGTGAACCACGACCCCTTTGGGGCATCCGACAAAGGGGTCGTGGATTTCGGGGAAGCTCAAAAGCACGACCCCTTTGGGGGGAATCATGCCTCGACGTGCGCCAGGACGATAAAGCGGGCCATTGTGGCTCGGTTTCGAGCTTGCACGACCCCTTTGGGGGGGACACCCCCCCAAAGCACGACCCCTTTGGGGGGTTTGATCCCCATTCCACGACCCCTTTGGGGGGAAAGTGGTATTTTCTGCCGTTCCAGTCGCAATTCGAGTCTTCCTCTGTTGTTGTCTTCTTTTAGTCTTTATAGAGAAAGACAACTGAACAGCGCGAGAGGGGGCCCAGGGATGAAACGCCAGAACTCAATCACCACCTACGCTGACGAGCGTTTCATCGCCCAGGTCGGCATCATCAGCATTCAGAACCGAATCGATCCGAACAGTCCCTCCAACCGGCGCTGGACCAGCCAATTCAGTGTGCACGGCATCCCGTATCACATCGAAGGATATGCCGCCGATTTTGGGCGTCCTCGCGGTGTCGATACTGACGTGCAGCTTGCTGTCGAAACCCTGTTCCTCCTGCAGGGCTGTCCGCAGGACAACACCGTCCACACCAGCGCCTACGAACTGATTCAAATGTCCCACATGTCCCAGAAGGGCACCAATTACGTCCGCCTGCGGGAATCTCTGATGCGTCTCTGGCGAGTGGGCTTCCTGGTTTCAAAAGCGCACTACCTGCCAGGAAGCCCATGGGGCACCTACATGAATGAAACGCTTGGCCTGTTCCAGCGAGTGAGGTTCTGGAGCAAAGGCAAGCGGGACGACAGCCCCGATCTGCAATCCTTGGTCGCCGACGGCAAACTGATGATCCAGCTGTCTGAGCCTCTCGCAGAGAGCATTCGGGCCGGATACACGCAATCGCTAAACCGGAAGCTCCTGGCGCAGATCGAACAACCAGCCGGCCGTGCCACATACCGCATTCTCCAGGCCCACCGCGCAGATGCAGGACCACTGCAGGTGGGACTGCTGGACTGGGGAATCGCGTGCGGCATCACCACCTCAGAGCCGGACAAGATTCGCCGGACGCTTCATGCCGCGCACGACGAACTGCTTCAAACGCACTACTTGGACGGGGTGGAGTTTGTCGGCCGTGGAACGAAGCAGATGGTCGAGTACCACTTCCGGCAGGAAGGAAGCGCAGATCCAGCACTTGTGCACCTGCTGATGGAGCAGGGCATTACGCGGCACCGGGCGGAGGTCCTGGCCCGCGATTATCCGGACCGGGTCGAAACTGCCGTTCGGTACGTGGCTGGCCGCCGCGCTGAGGGCAAGGCTATTGATAACGGCATAAGTTGGAATCCATCAGCTGTTGAGGCAGTTTGATGTACCGAACCCGTTGCCAAGCCGTCACCAGCTTCGCTTTCAGCACTCCCACCGAGCGGGCACAGACGTTCCCCAGCACATTGCGCTTTACATACGCCCACACCATCTCGATCGGATTCAATTCAGGGGCGTAGGGCGGCAGAAACACCAAGAACAGGCGTTCGTGCTGCAGCACGAACGCCTGTGTTGCCTTCGCCCGGTGGATCCCGGCGTTATCCAGCACGACCACGATCTCTCCCTGAATGTGACGCAGCAGATGCTGGAAGAACCGGATGACGTCCCCACTCCGAATCGCCCCGGACTTCGTGTGCTGGAAGAATCTCCCGTCCGAGGTGATCGCCCCAATCGTTGAAAGCTTCTCCCAGTTCGCGGGAAGCGTGACCAAGGGCGTCACGCCCTTGGTCGACCAGGTCCGTCGCCGCACGCCCTTCAACGAGAACCCGACTTCATCCAGATAGACGAGTGTCGCGCCCTCAGCGACCTTTTTTTCCCAACTCCGGCGCGACCTGTTCTTTCCAGGACGCGATCCGGAGTTCATTGCGCTCAGCCGCGCGTCCATCCGGCATCTGGGGCGTGAACCCCAACTGACGAAGAATTCTCCGGACGTGATCATGGTGGTACCACACGTCGAAGTGCCGCCCGATCAGATCCGTGACCCGCTTGGTGCTCCACGTCTGGTCGGGAAAGCCATGGTGCAGTGCACCCTCCCTCAGGAGGGTGCGGACCTGTTCGAGCTGTGCGGCGGTGAGTCGGGAGGGGCGTCCGGTCGTCACCGTCGCCTGGAGACTGCCGGTACGTTTCAGGCGTTTTTTCCAGTTGCTGACGGTGTGTACTGAAACCCCGAAGTGCTGGGCAATCTCCTGCTGTGAATGCTTGCTCTCTTGAAGCCACGGCGTCGCGGCCAGCCGGCGTTCTTCCAGCTGGGCCCGGGAGTATTTGGAAGGATGCCATTCGGCCACGCCGCAAGCCTAGCAGCTCATACTTACGCCGTCATCAATAAGAATCCTGGGGGCATGACGACCGACATTCTTCTGCGGCCAGAAAAGTACAACCTGGACGGGCAGCCAGATCCCCTTCGTCCTCCTGCTCCACCTCGCCTTGACCCAGTTCGCGCCGAGCGCGAAATCGTTCAGAAACAGGACCAGGAGCAGCAGGTGCTTCTGAGTCTCCCGCCGGAACAGCAGTGGAGCGCATGTCAGAAGGACTTGCGTTTTCTCCTCCATAAGGCCATCAAACCGGAGCAGTTCACAGCTTTAGAAGCGCTTTGCGTCGCGGGGCACGTCGACGCCACCGCACTCAGGCGTGAACTTCCTATGCTGCCAACCGCTGAGCGCCGCGTCCGCGTTGAGACTTTGCTTGAAGACATGGCCCCACTGCTTTGACAGCTGTATTCGCGCCAGCCAACCAGCGCCACCGGTCGTTCACACTGACTGGAATGGCTCAGCCAGGTAGTCCCTCGGGGCAGCAACCTCCCACCCATGAACTGACGTGGACTATTGATAACGGCACAGGTTCGCATCGGGTGCCGAGATGGTCAGCCAAGGGGCCAGTTATTGGTGAGAGGTCGTTAGCGAATCTATGCTGCGATCATGCAGTCTGGGTGTCGGAATACTGAGCAAAAAAAGCAGTTCTGGCTTCTGGGTTGAAGAACACAACTAGGTTGTCTGCCATACCATCGACCTGAAGTGAATCGGGATCGACTTCGGCGGTGACAACAAACACCTGCTTTCCACCGAGCTTCACGACAGCTTCGTTCGGGAGCAACTGCATAGCTTCGAGCGGCTGCCCAATGTGGGCCTGCCAGTCTGCATGTTGGGAAACATCCTCAAAGATGCCCTCCCGGAGGAAGTCAACCATGCGGCCGTGGCGAACGCTCAACTCCTCCTCTGCAGCGTTATCCCACGTCACGAAGAAATAGCCCGTATCGAAGCTCAATTCCACGCCTTGCCCGACGTCGTGGATCCCTGGCCAATTCAAATCCATGTTCGCGTCGCCCTGCGGGCGGTAGTAAAGGACGCGCCTAAGGGGCTGGCCAATGAACTCTTCGAGGCCTTGAGACATAGTCCTACCTTTCCACACGTGAGGCCTTCACTTGATGGGGATGTAACCACGATCTGTGTCCTGGGCGTAGCCGTCGGCATGTGAACCAAGGCAGACGTGTGCCGTTATCAACAAACTGGTCGGAAGGTCCGCCCTTCCTGCGCGCGTGAGGGGACCAACAGCGGAAGCAACTCGATCTGACGTCTGAAAAGGCCCACTTCCACAGAGCTGGGCCGTTGTCCTCTGCAATGCGGCTTCGGAACACGGAATAACACCCTTTCACCCCGCACGGGGTGTGGGCTGGTCATGTTGAAATCCGCCGTCGAGCACGCCGTTAAGGACCTCTGCCCGCTGTTCCTGAGCAACACCCACTACGCCTCCGCGCCCCGGCTGATCAAAACCCAGCCGGACAAACGCGTTGAAATCGTCCTCAACGGCGACCTGCTCACCGGGCAGCACACCTACGGCGTCCTCACCCAGCCGAAGCTGTCTCCCAAGCCCGGTGCGGAGCCCATCGGCGCCGAAGCGCTGGACAAGACCGGTGAACAGGCCCGCAGGAAGGCCAATGACGCTGCCCGACAGGAACTCCTGAAGGTCACCCCGGACCTGAAGGTGCTGCGGCGGTATTCAGGCGGCGGCGGTCTGGGCGAATCGATCAACGAGTACTACACGCCAGGCGTGGTCGCCCGCGCGATGCTGGCCGCCTGCGGGGAGATCCGCACCGACGCCAAGAAGCCCGTGACCATCTGCGACCCCGCCTGCGGACCCGGCACCCTCCTCACCCATGCGCCTCAGAACGCCCTTCTGATCGGCGTGGAGCTGGAGAAGACCAGTGCAGCCATCGCGCAGCACCTGCTGCCCCACGCGCACATCGTGAATCAGCCGTTCGAGGCCTTCCACCTGGGCTGCGCCGACGGCCTCTACGACTACGTCCTGGTCAACCCGCCCTATGGTCCCCGCGCTATGCGCCACCTGGACGACAAGCACACCAGTCTGAACGAGCACTACTTCGTGCTGACCAGCCTCAGACGGGTCCGCCACGGGGATGGTGTGGTCACTGCGCTGGTCAACCTCAACCTTGCGGGCGGCAAAAGTCACGCCCGCTGGCGCACGGAAGTGGCGCGGATGGGCCGGGTGGTGCATACGGTCATGGTGCCTGAAGGGGCGTTCAAGGCGTCCGGCGCGAGCGTCAGCACGGTCATCCTGACCATCCAGCGGCACGACCTGGGCGTCGCTGAGGCGCTGAGTGTCCTGGACGATCACGAGGTTCGCGCGGTGCTCGACGAGTACGACAGCGGCGTGCGCTTCTACGCCGGCGAGAGCGCCTACACCCAGGACGAGAAGGGGCGGTACAGCATCCGGAACCGGTACCACCCCGAGTTCCGCCTGAGTGACGACGTGAAGATGGTGCAGGGCAACTTCGACCAGCCCACCTACCCCGGCGAGGTGATGGCCGACGCAGCCCGCCTGGCGCTGATCCGCGCGCAGGTCACTGCTGAACTCAAGACCAAGGTGACGCTCAACACCGTGCTGGGCATCATCGGCAAGAAGTACGGGGATGCCAGGCTGAAAGAAGCCCGCGGGGAGGCAGCGCAGGCCTCCCCCTCGGCCATTCCCTATGGGCAGCGCAGCCCGGACGGCAACTGGATCATGACCGCCGCCGGCTGGAAGCCCACCGACAACTTCTCCCGGCCGGAGGTGGCGGACGCCCTGCAGGTGGCGAACATGCTTGCCACCCTGCTCAGGGACCTGGCTGCGGAAAAGGACACCCGTCACGTGCGGCGCGTCCTGGAGAAGCTGCACCGCGAGTACCGCGGCAAGCACGGGCCGTACCCTCGCCAGCGGCTGGCTCGGTTGACGGGGCGCTTCTCCTCTCTCGGCCTGCTGCTGACGCACCTGAACGAGGAGGGCGACCTCACGCTGCCCAGGCAGGAGAGCGACCAGCTGAACTTCACAGGGACACCTGCCGAGGTCGCGCAGCAGCTCGCCGACCTGATGCTCCTCACCGAGGACAGCCTGATGGAACACACCGGTGTCAGCAGGGCGGAGGCCGAGGCGTTGCTCACGCCGTACTGCTTCACGGGAGAAATCTGGATCAAGGAGGGGGTGTACTACTCCGGAAACGCGATCTTCAAATCCCGCCAGGCGCGTACCGACGCGGCCCTGCACCGCGGCGCTCGTCAGCAGGCCCTGCTGCGCCAGGCCGACGAGTTCCTGCGCCGTATCAAGACCGTGACCTTGCAGGACATCAAGGTCAGTCCCCGCGACCCGATCATCCCTGAGAACGCTCTCGAGGCGTGGGTCAACCACTACCTCGGGTGTGTGGATCGCGACGGTAAGCGGGCCATGATCGTCACGCGGGTCAGCGGAGCGGTGAAGTTCATCCTGCGCGCCCGTCAGGAAAAGAGCGACAACCTTCAGATGCGCAAGCAGGTGGACGAAACCGCGGCGCGGGACCTGATGTTCTTCCTGAACCACAACACGCGACTGGCGCGCATCGAAGGCGCGAGTGACATGAGCCGCGAAGAGTACCGCGCCGAGCGTGCCGCGGCCATGGAAGAAGCACGGGACTACGAGGAGCGCGTGACCATGAACTTCCAGTCCTGGCTGCCCGGCAGCGGCTACGCCGACGAGGTGGTGCAGTGCTACAACCAGACCCGCGCAGCGCACATCTCCCCGGCTGGCATCACCGACCCCCTGCCCCTCGACGACTGGAAGGGCCCGGCGCTGCATCCCTACCAGGCAATGGACGTGCGGGCGATGGCCGCCACCAACGGCATGATCTGCGGATACGACGTCGGTCTGGGCAAGACCTTCGCGTGCCTGGCACTGGTCGCCTACCTGCGCCGCCTGGGCCTGGTGACCCGGCCGGCCGTGATCGTGCCGGCGGGCCTGATCAGCAACTGGTCGGTGAACGCGGCGCTGGCCCTTCCGAGCTGGCGGGTGTTGACGGTCGGCATGAGCCCGGTGCTGAACCCGGACGGCACGCAGAAGCACAAGACCCGCCGCGACGGGTCATTGATGCTCAACGAGCACGGCCAGCCCATCCCGGTGTGGAGTGAGGACAGCACGGCCACCCGCAGGCTCAAACTCGCGCAGGTCGCGGCCGGGCAGGCGGACCTGGTGATCATGTCCCGTGAGGCCTTCACCAGCGTCCCCATGACCGAGGAGAACCGCGACCACTACATCCGCACGGACGAGCAGTACCTCAAACGGATCGAGTCGCAGGAAAGCTACGACGCCCGGGGACGCAAACCGAAACACGACGTGATGAAACGAATCCTGGCATTTCAATCTGCTTGTCGGGCCCGTTTGAAGCAAAACGGCGCGAATGATATCCTTTTTGAGCACCTTGGTTTAGATGGATTGTTCCACGATGAGTGCCACAGCCTCAAAAACTTGTATTCCGCACCCACGGCATTTGGAGAAACGCCCAAGTTCCTTGGTGGTGGTTCTGAGAGCAATCGCGCGCTCGACGCAATGCATAAGGGGCGATATGTAAGATCAAAAGGCGGCAAAACTTACGGATTCTCGGCCAGTTGGGTCAAAAATTCGCCTATCGAAATCAGCAGTATGATATCACAGATTTCGGATGACCTGCCTCAATACGGCCTGACCACCAATGAAGTTCTGATGGACCAGTATCTTAAAATAGAACCGCGCATCATTACAACTCTGGAAGGGGACGTTGATGTCCGGCCGGCGGTTGTGGGATTCCAGCGCCTCAAGGAACTGAAGAGCATCATCGACTCCAAGGTCGTGGTCCGCACGGCGGCCGACCCTGAAGTGGTCACCCGCAGCGGCAAACTTCACGTGCCCAGGATGGTGGAGCGCGAAGTCACCTTCGACATGCACCCGGAGCAGCGTGACCTGTACCGTCAGCTGCGTCTTCAGGCGAGCTGCGCCAAGGGCAAGGACAGGGGAGAGGACCACACCTTCTCGGTCATGTGGCGCATGCGCAAACTCACGGCCGACCCGGCCCTGCTCGGGCTGAGCATCCCGAACCCCCGCTTCGAGGTGCTGGCCCGCGAGGCGCTGCGCGTCCGTGCCGAGGGGGGCAAGAGCCTGGCGTTCCTGTCGATCGGCGAGAAGGACGGGTCGTTCGAGCGGCTGAAGCAGACGCTGATCGACGCCGGGTACCCCGAGCACGAGATCGCCATTGTCACGAGTGCCACGCACCGGTCGAGTGTCGACCGCCAGAACCTCGAGGACGCGTACAACTTCGGGGATCTCACGCTGATTCTCGGCAGTGAGGTGCTCGCCGAAGGGTTCAACCTCCAGCACGGCACCAAAGCGATCATTCACGGGGACATTCCCTGGAACCGGGAGGGGATCCGGCAGCGCAACGGCCGCGGCGGACGGCAGGGCAACAAGGAAGCGGAAGTCGAGTGCCTGTTCCTGCTCCAGAAGGGCAGCTTCGACACCATCACCTACACCGTCATGTCCGGCAAGGCCGGCTGGCAGGCGCAACTGGACGGGCAGCACGACGAGGCCATGAACACGGCGGCCGAGTTCGGCGCGGATGAACTCGCCATGCTGATGAGCGACGATCCCGAAGCCACGCGCCTGATGATCGAGAAGAAGAAAGAGGAACTGGCCGAACTGACCGGCCGGGCCGCGTTCAAACGCCGCCTGCAGGTCCTGTACAAGGCCTGGAACGCCCGCGGGCACCTCAAGACGACCATCGAGCGCGCGCAGCGCCGCAAGGACGGCTGGACGGCCCTGGACTACCTGAGGGTGGCGCACGCGCGCCGGCAGCACAGCAGCGCCGTGCGCGAGCTGGAAGCGCCGGAGGTCTTCGCGCTCAACCACCTGGTGAACTACCGGCAGCACATCGCCTGGGACTGCGGCCTGCCCTTCCACGCCGAGATGACGTTCACGCTGGACGACGCGCGGTACCGCATCAACCGCCTGGACCCCAACGAGGCCCTGTGCACCGCGGAAGGAGTGGGGACCACCGTCACCCTCGCCCTGCGTGACATCGCCCGCCGCGGGAGTGACTTCGCACCCTCAGACGCCCGCTTCGCGTATGACGAGAAGCCCGCCACGGAAGGCATGCAGCTGGCGCGCGTCACCATGCCCGGCAACGTGCCGGTGCAGGCGCTGCTCGCCGGCCGCGTCGACCCGACCCCGAAGCGCAACGAGGGCGTGGTGAGCGTGGTGGTCAACGGCAACGTCGTCGAGTCGGTGACCGGCACGAACACCGCCACGCTGCGCATGCACCTCAGCCGCGGCGCGACGCTGGTGCACTACCTCACGCAGGAGTCCAAGGAGGGGCTGGTCATCAGTCACGTCGTGGTGATCTGCCCCAACGACAAGCTGCACCAGAGCACGACTGGCCTGCTCCAGGACAGCCGGTTCCACCAGCGCCTGAAAGACATCGTGGAAACCGCACTCGCGGCCTGACCCGTCCGGGCCGCCAAGTCAACCGCGTTTCACCCCGCCTCGGCGGGGTGGGCGTGTGTTGTCGGTGTTCCCTTCCTCCCCAGACGGGCAGTTCCCCTGCTCCGTTCACCCCCTGCCCAGGAGTTCCGCCGTGTCCAATTCACCTCCAGAACGCGCCGCGACGTTGCGTTCCGCCTCCGTTCCCCTCGCGCACCTTCCGGTCTTCATCGCCCCTGACCCGCTTCACCCGGCCCAGCTGACCGTCACCGGGCGGCAGGGCACGCCGTACAAGGGCGTCCGCGTCACGCTCCGGCACAGCAGTGAGGCGGATGACCTCGCCCGGGAACTGCCGGCGCATCTGCTCGTTCCGCCGGTGTGGGAGACCGCGCCGCCCGAGGCGCACACGTTCGCGTGGGTCAACGGGTACCTCACGGCGCGGCGGTACACGCTGCCGCGAGGGGGCATCTTCACGCCTGCCCGGCTGCTCCACCCGGACGCGCTGCCCAACCCCTACGCCGACGACGGGGAGAAGGCCGCCTTCCGCGCCGGCCTGGCCGCGTACCTCTCAGCGGTGCACGAGAACGTCGCCCGCAACCAGCCGCAGCCCCCGGCCCCCATTCCCATGCCGCCGCCGCTTCCTGCCCCCACACAGGCGTCCTAAGGAGCCCTGCCATGTCCGATCAACGCACCCTGTTCGACTCGCCTCTGGCGCTCACGATCCAGAACGTCCCGACCGACCGCATCAAACCCGGGGACAAGAAGAACCTCATCCCGTCCATCAACAAGGTGGGCATCCTGCAGGCCATCCTGCTCAAGCCCAGCCTGGACCCGGAGTTCGAGTACGAGATCGTGGACGGCTCACGGCGGCACCACACCGCCATGACGTACAAGCTGCCCACCGTCAACGCCCTGGTCACCGACGGCAGCAGCGCGCAGATCGCCGCTGCACGCGCCATCGCCAACACCGCCCGCAGCCCCAACCCTGTCCAGGAGGCCATCGCCTGGCGTGAAGTGATGGCCGAGGGGATCTACGCCGACGTGCAGTCCCTCGCGCGGGACCTGGGCGTGCCGGTCAAGCTCGTCAAGAAGCGCCTGAAGCTCGCCACCCTGCCAGCGCCGATGCTCGACGACCTGCAAAACAACAAGCTCGCGGAAGGCACGGCCGAGCGCATCAGCCGCCTGGACACCAACTACCGCGCGCTGGCCCTGGAGGCCTACCGGACCGTCACGCAGGACGGCACGCGCTTTACCGACGACCACCTGCAGGACATCCGCCGGCGCAAGAGTGACGAAACCAAAGGGGCGGTCCTCGGCGTGCTCGACCAGATCAGCATCATCCAGCCGCTGATCGCGCTCTCGCCCGCCACCGTGCTCGCCGAGCAGGTGCGCAGCATGGCCCGGGACCGCGGCGTCACCCTTGACGACCTCGCCCGCGAACTCGGCATCCGCCTCCCGGACAGCCCGCAGGCCGCCGCGCCGGTCACCCCGGGCCAGGTGGCCGCCCCGGCCGAGCAGCCTGCGCCGGCCTTCACGGAGGAACCCTGGGACTTCGGGGTGCCCCTGACGACCCCGGCGGCCGCGGCGGACCTGCCCGCTGAATTCGGCTTGAACGTCAACAACATCTGAGCGCCGGGGCGCGCCGGGCTTCCCGCGCGCCTCGCCGTCCTTCCCGTTCCAAGGAGTCCGCATGACCCTCAGCAAACGCACCCCGACCAGTTCCGTTCCGCCCTCTGCGATCTGGCATGCCGGCATGCTCGCCAAGGGCGGCGCCCGGCAGTGCGGAAGTGGACGCACGGCCGGCAGCATCTACGTGGAGGCCGGGCAGCCATGCGGCGGGATTCCCGTCGAGCAGTTCCTCACCGACGCGCCCTGGTCGGTCGATCCCGACCAGATCCACATCACGCCGATGGGCGTGACCCTCCTCGAAAAAGACGGGGTGACGCACATCCTCGACTGGGTGGGCAGCGAGCATTACGAGTACCCTGCGGACTTCATCGAGGAGGCGCGGCGGATGGGGGTCTCGCGCAAGATTCCTGTCGGCACCAACCTGTCGGGCATCACGCCGCAGAGCACCATCATGCTGCTGCACAAGCGCGGCAGCGTCCGGAATGCCCGGGCGGTCAGCGCCGCGTCGTCCATGCTGTGCCCGAGTGGGCAGCACAAACGCGGGGAGGACTGCGCAGGGCTGCACTGGGTGATCCCCGGGCAGGGCGGCACCACCCGGCGGCAGCTGACCTGCGGGACGTATGAGGTCACGCCCCTGCCGCCCCACGCCCCGGACCCGGAGTATGTCCCGGCCATCTTCATGGTGATTCCCATCAGCGCCCTGACGATCATCCGCAATCACGACGGCAGCATCAGCGCCCAGGCCCAGAACGCAGTGGAGCGCTCAGGCTTCATGCCCGTCATCGTCGATCTGTAATCCCGCAGAGGAGAGCCGCGCCGCTCTCCTCTTGCCTTGCATTCCCCCAGGAGCCTGCCATGACCGTCCCCGCAGTCCAGAACGTCCCGAAACCCACCCACAGCCCGTGGGGCACCGTGCAGCGCGCCAGTGAAGTCGTCCCGGGCGTGTGGAGCGTCAGCACTGCCGGGCACGGCGGCCTGTTCATCGCGCCGGAGCTCAACGCTCAAATTCCCGAGCACGTGCGCGACGCGCAGGGCTGGTACGAGGAGGACGAGCAGTGGTGCGTGCCCTGGGTGCTGCTCGGCCTGCCTCCGCGTCCGTACTGGGCGCCCGGCACCGACCCGGCCCGGGACGCCCTGAAGCACCACCTGCCGGACCTGTACGAAGCCCACTACGGCGTAACGCTGCAACCCGGCGAGAGCCTCACCCGCGACCGGGAGACCTTCCTCGCCGCGCACCAGCAGGACTTCATCGTCTGGAGTGCGCTTGGCGCGCACGCGCACCCGAACATCGCGCCTGGGACGTGCGGCGTCATCGCCTCCCGCGGAGGCGTGGGCACGCCCACCGAGGAGCGGCGGTACTTCCTGATCAGCGCGGAGCGGTACGCGGCGCTGCAGCAGGCCCAGCGGTTCGGGTGCGTGGTCACCGACGAGTTCACGCCCGCCTCTCCTGAGTTCCTGGCACTGACCGAAATCACCCACCTGTCGTGACCATGGTCTGAGATGCAGCCTGATGTCACCCGGCCTGACGCCGTCTTCCTGATCAACCTGGTGTCGCGGTACGCCAAAGACCCCGCGTACGGGCATGGCGACCGCGCAGCGCTGTACAGCGTCAAGGCCAGCGGCATCCGGCAGCTGTGCCGGGACGGCCGGCTGCGCGCGACCGAGCTGCACGAAGGCCGGTGGGCCCTGGCGGACCGGTTGGGTGCTCAGTCCCTGCCCGAGTGGCTGGCGTCGAGCCTCCAGGCGTCGGAGTTCGCGGCCGAACCGCTCGACGTCCAGGTCCTGGAGGCACACCAGGTCACGCCATTCCACCTGGGCATCCCGAACGTCACGCCGCGCACCTCCTGGCCTGACCTCTCGGCGTCGCAGCGGTCTCAGCTGCATCCCCGGGGGTCATGGCTGGTCAGTTTCGCCGTTCCAGGTGAGACGCACGCCTGCCTGCACCAGCCGTACTGGCAGGTCATGGACTGGCTGCCGATGCCGCCTGTCACGACCGCGCGGCTGGACATCGGCCGCTACGGCGAGCCGCCCAGCGACGACGAACGCCGGCAGTGGCCACTGCCGCGCGTGCTGCAGGCCCTGAACGTCTCACCGCATCACCGCCGGTTCTTTCCGGGCCGCCTGCGCCGCACGGCCCGGGAACCGCCCGTGCCTGCGGACTGACCACACTCACGCCCGTCCACCCTCCGCCCCTTCTACAGCCACGACTCGGGAGTTCCTCATGCGCAAAAACATTCTGCTGACCCTGTCCATCGCCCTCGCCACCACGGCCTCTGCGCAGTCCACCATCAAGATCGGCGTCATCACGTCCGTTACCGGCCGTTTCGCCGAGTTCGGAAAGATGCAGCTGGCCGGGTTCAAGGTCGGCGCGGCCGAAGTCAACCGCAAAGGCGGCATCGGCGGCCGCAAGATCGAACTGGTCATCGAGGACAACGCCTCGGACGTCAATAAGGGCCTGGCCGCCGCGGAGCGCCTGGTCAATGCCGGCGTGCCGCTGGTAATCAACGAGTACAGCAGCTCTCTCGTCAAGGCGCAGGCGCAGTACCTGGCCCGGCAGAAGGTGCCGAACCTGGTGATCACGTCCAGCGGCGACGACATCACCCAGCCGGGCAGCGAGTACACCTTCCGCCTCAACCAGCCGGCCACCGAGTACGCCCGCGTGATCCTGAACATCTTCCGCGAGAAGAAGTTCAAGACCATGGCAGTGATTGCCGGGACCGGCGCGTTCGAGAAGAGCGTTGCCGACGCCGCTCAGGTGATCGCCCGGCAGTACGGCATCACCATCGTGGAAGACCAGCGGTACGACAAGGGTCTGACGGACTTCCGGCCCGTGCTCAACCGCATCAAGGCCAAGAACCCCGACGGTCTGCTGATGGTCTCCTACGCCGAGGACAGCGTGGCCCTGATGCGTCAGGCGCGCGAGGTCGGGGTCAAGCCCCGCCTGTTCGCTGGCGGGGCGGCCGGCTTTGCCCTGCCGGAGTTCATCAAGGACAGCGGCAGCGCCGCGGAGAGCGTCATCACCGCCACCGCCTGGATTCCGCAGCTGCGCTACCCGGGCGTGCAGAAGCTCAACATCGACCTGAAAAAAGCCCTGAACGGCGCCGACCCCAGCTACCACGCCGCGCAGGCGTACGCGGGCGTAATCGTCGCGGCCGAGGCAATCCGCCGGGCCGGCAGCACCGACCGCGAGAAGGTCAAGGTGGCCCTCAACGGCCTGAACATGCAGACCGCCTTCGGCCCGGTGCAGTTCAAGGACTTCGACGGCTTCCGTAACCAGAACCCCCTCGCGATGGTCGCGCAGCAGGTCCAGGGCGGCCGGTTCGTTCCCATCTACCCGAAGAGCGTCGTGCCCAAAGCCATCAAGTTCGAACGGTAACGCCGCGCGCAGCGCCGCTCCGCACACCACCGCCACCACCGGGGAATGCCGCGCAGGACTGCGTTCCCCGGTCGTCTTGCCTCAAGGAGTCCACATGGATCAAGTGGCCGTCACAGCGTTCTTTCAGACCCTGGTTCAGGGCCTGCTGACCGGGGGGCTCTACGCCCTGATCGGCACCGGCCTGAGCCTGATCTTCGGCGTGATGAAAGTCATCAACTTCGCCCACGGCGACTTTCTCGCCATCGGCATGTTCGTCAGCCTCGCCCTGTTCAAGATGTTCAACATCGACCCCTACTTGAGTCTGCTGGTCGCGGCACCGGCAGGATTCGCGCTGGGGTACGTCCTGCAGCGCCTGGTGCTCACGCGCCTGGGTGACCGTCTCGGCGAGGGCAGCATGCTCGCGACCCTGGGCCTGGGGTTGATCATCAGCAACACGCTGCTGCTGGGCTTCGGCGCGCAGCCGCAGAGCATCAACGTCCCTTACGCCACGAACACGTTCGCGTTCGCCGGGGTGCAGGTCAGTGTGCCGCTGCTCATCGCCGGCCTGGGCACCCTCGCCGTAATCGCTGCCCTCAACGTCCTGCTCTACCGCACCGAACTCGGCCGCGCCATTCGTGCCACGGCGCAGAACCCGCTCGGGGCGGAGCTGCAGGGCGTGAAGACCAGCAACATCCAGGCGATCGTGTTCGGGATGGGCGTGGCCTTCGCCGCCATCGCCGGGGTGCTGCTGATGCCGCTGCTGTACGCCTTTCCCACGGTGGGGGAGAACTACACCACCAAGGCCTTTATCGTCACGGTGCTCGGCGGCCTCGGGAACCTCCCCGGCGCGCTCGTGGGCGGGCTGGTGCTGGGCGTGATCGAGTCGCTCGGCGCGTTCTACGTGAACAACAACTACCGCGACGCGTACGGTCTCGTCGCGTTCCTGCTGGTGCTGCTGCTGCGCCCGGAAGGCCTGTTCGGGAAGACGGTGAAGCGCGTATGACGGCCCTGCCTCTCCCGCGCCCCCGCGCCCTGACGTTCGGCAACCTGTGGCTCAGCGCCGCGCTGCTGGCCGTGCTGCTCATCTACCCCTTCGTGTTCGGCAAGACCATGAACTTCGGCATTTCGACGCTGCTGTTCGCGGGCCTGGCCATGAGCTGGAACATCCTCGGCGGTTGGGCCGGGCAGACCAGCCTCGGGCACGCCGCCCTGCTGGGCATCGGCGCGTACACCATGACGCTCCTGGCGATGCCCGAGCGCGTCCCCGCCTTCTTCGGCGGTCCGGTGGCGCCGTGGTGGGGCGCCCTGATCGGAATGGCCCTGGCCGTGCTGCTCGCGGCCGTGTGGGGCGGGCTGACCTTCCGGCTGCGGGGCAGCTACTTCACGCTCTCCACCATCGCCGTGGCGCTGGTCATCCGCCTGGTGGCGATCAACAGCGAATGGACCGGCAGCAGCGAGGGGCTGTTCATGCCGGAACTGCCCCGCCTGTTCGGCCTGGACCTGTTCGACCGCCGCGTGGAGTACTGGCTGGCCTTCGGGTTCGTGGGGCTCACCCTCGCAGTCACCCACCTGATCCGGCGCTCCCGCCTCGGCTACGCGCTGCAGGCCGTGCGTGAGGACGAGGACGGCGCGCGCGCGCTCGGGATCGACCCCACCCGCATGAAGGTCGTGGCGTTCATGATCTCCGCGGCACTGACTGCCCTGGGCGGCGCCCTCTACGGCATCTACCTGCAGGCCTTCGAACCCCACACGCTGCTCGAATTGCCCATCAGCGTCCAGATTGCCCTGATGGCCATCATCGGCGGCCGCACCAGCATTCAGGGTCCGCTGATCGGCGCGGTGCTGCTCGCGACGTTCGGTGAGGTGTTCCGCAACGTGTTCAGCAGCGCCAACCTCCTGATCTACGGCGTGCTGATCCTGCTGGTGACCCTGTTCGCCCCGAACGGGATCATGGGGCTGTTCTCGGGTGACGGGCGCAAGCTGGGGACCGCGCGATGACCGGGGGTCCTGTCCTGCCTGAACTCACCACCTTCCCCGGTGACGTGATTCACGCGCCCAAAGGCCCGCCGCTTCTTGAAGCGCATGGCGTGACCGTCCGGTTCGGCGGGGTCACGGCCGTCAAGGACATCAGCCTCGCTGTCCGCCCAGGGGAGATCCTGGGCCTGATCGGTCCGAACGGGGCGGGGAAGACCACCCTGTTCAACGCCCTGACCGGGTTCGTGCGGGCCAGTCAGGGCCGCGTGACCTACGCGGGCCGGGACATCACCCACCTGCCGCCGCAGACCCGCGCCCGGCTTGGGATGGCCCGCACCTTCCAGGTCGAGCGTCCCTTCGAGGACCTCAGCGTGCTGGAGAACGTGCTGGTCGCCGCCTTCCTGAAGTACCGCGGCCGCGCGGCAGAAGACCACGCCTACGCGGTGCTCGAGCGGGTGGGCCTGGCCGACCGCGCCGCGCAGCCGGCCGCGCAGCTCAACCTCGCCCGCCGCCGCCGCCTGGAACTGGCCAAGGCACTGGCGATGGAACCCCGGCTGCTCTTTCTCGACGAGAGCATCGCCGGACTCAACCCGCCCGCGCAGCAGGAGATGGTCGCGCTGATCCGCGAACTCGCCCGGTCCGGCCTGGGCATCGTGATGGTCGAGCACATCATGCACGTGATCATGAGCCTGTCGGATCACGTGATCTGCATGGCCTTCGGCGAACTGCTCGCAGAGGGCGACCCGCACGCGGTGGCCGCCCATCCGGACGTCATCCGCGCCTACCTGGGAGATGACCATGACTGACCCCCACCCTGCGGCCCTGCCTACGCCTGACCGGGTGCTCGACGCGCACGGCATTGACGTCGCCTACGGCGAAGTGCAGGTGGTCTTCGGCGTGTCGCTGCACGTCAACAAGGGCGAACTCGTCGGCCTGGTCGGCGGCAACGGCAGCGGCAAAAGCACCATTCTCCGGGTGCTCTCGGGCATGCTCCGGGCGCGCGGCGGCGCCGCGACGTACCGGGGGCAGAACCTCAACGGCGTGCCGCCCCACCGGATCACGGACATGGGCGTGGCCCACGTGCCGATGGGCCGCCAGCTGTTCGGGCAGATGACCGTGGAGGAGAACCTGCTCATGGGCGCGTACCTGCCCCGCACCAAAGCCAACCGGGCCGCGAACCTGGAGAAGGTGTACGCGTTCTTCCCCCGCCTGACGGAAAAGCGCCTGACCCAGGCCGCGGCCCTGTCCGGCGGGGAGCAGCAGATGGTCGCGATCGGCCGGGCGCTGATGAGCGAACCGGAGGTGCTGTTGATGGACGAGCCCAGCCTGGGCCTCGCTCCCCTGGTGGTGACCGAAGTCATGCGCGTGATCGGCAACCTGCGCGAGCTGGGCCTGACCGTGCTTCTGGTCGAGCAGAACGTGCGTCAGGTGCTGAAAGTCACCGACCGCACGTACGTGCTCGAACTCGGCCAGCTGGTCAAGGAAGGGCCGAGCCGCGACCTGATGGACGACCCGGACATCATCAAAGCGTACCTGGGGGTGTAGGCCGGCTCAGTCCGCCAGGCCGTCACTGCGCTCATCGAGGGCAGCCCAGGCGCAGACGCCCATCACGACCACGGCGGACAGCGGCACGTCGGGCTCGCACTGCAGGATGAACCCCGACGACTGGGGTTCATCCTGAAACTTGAAGCGGCCCTCGTTGCGCTGACCCTGCCGGACCACTTCGAAATCCAGGTTCTGCGTCGCGCCCCGGATCATGCCCTGCGCTTCCGGGCCGTCCAGCGCGACCAGCACGGTCAGTCCGCGCATCGTGTCCCCGATCCGGAACTCCAGTTCATGCGGGTCGAACCGCCCGTCGATCCTCACGCCTTCGACCAGTTCGCCGATCATGCCCCGCACGCGGCGGCCTTCGCAGGTCAGGTTGACGTTGCGGCCGTCGAACAGCCCGCCCGCCCGGCCCTTGGCGACGCCGTTGGAGTAGACGAAGTTGAGATCCAGGGCTTCGCCCGCCGCCTCCAGGTGGCCCACCACGTTAGTCATGCCTGCACTGTAGGCCACGCAAAATGACTGAAATCGTTCAAAGGAGCGCCTGCCCCTATGACGCACACCGACCTTCTGCTCGACGCCAGCAACCTGATCGCCCGGTCGTACTTCAGTGCCCGCGGCTTCGGGACGCGCAACGCGGTCCGGGACCGGCTGCGCGAGTACCGGCACGCCCTGCAGCCACGGCACGTGATCGCCGCGATCGACGCCCCCACCAACTTCCGCAAGCAGCTCGACCCCACGTACAAGGGGACGCGGGGCAGCAAACCGCAGGCCCTGGAGGACCTGCTCAACCACAGCGCCGACCTGATGCACGAGCTCGGCTGCATCTGCGCCCAGGCCGACGACCATGAGGCGGACGACGTCATCGCCACCCTGGCCGAGCGCGCCCCGGAGCGCGTGGTGATCGTCTCGACAGACGCCGACCTGCACGCATGCGTGCGCGAGCGCGTCAGCATCTACAGCCCCGCCAACCGCAAGACGTTCGGACCCGACGAGTACGCCCAGCGGTACGGCTTCCCCCGGGACCGCCACTCCCTGTACAAGGCGCTGTGCGGCTGCGCGAGCGACAACATTCCCGGGGTGCCGGACATCGGGCACAGCCGGGCCTGCCAGGTCGTGCGGCAGGCAGGCAGCGTCGAGGCTGTCTACGCTCAGCTGACCGGATTCGACCACCGCACCCAGCAGGGCCTGCGTCAGGTGACGCCCGATCAGCTTCAGCATGCTCTGACCCTCACCACGCTCGTCATCCGGGCGCCCGTGCGCCGCCTCCACCCGGAATGACCCACTTGTCCATAACGTGAAAGGCGTGACGCATCCTGACCATGCCGCCGAAGCAACGCACCTGGAGGGGACCGTCAAGGCGATGCTGCGCCAGATCGAAGCCTGGGAGGACCGTGACCGCAACGCCGGTGCAGACCTCGAAACCAGCCTGACCCTGGCCGACACCGCCGAGGAACTCGCCGCGGTGCTCTCCCCACACGTTCACGCGCCGTACTTCGGGCGCATGCAGGTCAACATCGGCGGCCGCACGCAGGCGCTGTACATCGGCAAGCATGCCTTCCAGGACCTCAAGGGCCCCCACCACGTCGTGTCCTGGGAGTCTGACGTGGGCGGCCTGTTCTACCAGACCCGCACGGAATGGACCACGCCCACCCGCCTCCGCGGCACCGTGCTCCACAAGCGCCAGCTGGACGTTCGGGACAAGACGCTGCTGCGCGTCTCCGACCTGTACGACGCCCGGGCCGGGGGAGAGACCGGCGCTCGCGAGCAGGTCCTGATCGAGCGGCTGGGCGAAGCGTCCACAACCGGCATGCGCGACGTGGTCCAGACCCTCCAGCCCGAACAGAACGACGCCGTGCGCCTGGACGCGGGACGCAACTGCGTCATTCAGGGCGCGGCTGGCAGCGGCAAGACAACCATCGGGTTTCACCGCCTCGCCTGGATGGCCCACCCTGAACGCCGGCAGCATCAGGCGGACGCGGCGCACTGCATGGTCCTGATGCCCAATGAGATCCTCGCGGACTACTCCCGCAAGGTCCTGCCCGGCCTGGGCCTGGACGCCGTGACCGTCACGACCCCGGAACGCTGGGCCCTGGGCTTCCTGGGCGTGGAGAAGATGACGCTGGAGGACCGGACACTGCACCTGCTGCTCACCGACCGCGACACCACCCGGCGCAAGCAGGCGTGGCTGCGGGCCAAAGCGCTCGGCAGCGCCCGGATCGAAGAAGTGCTTCGCCGGCACCTGCGCGACCGCCTCCAGGGCAACGCCCGGGCCACCCACCTGGAGCAGCGCAGCGAGTACCTGGGCCGGACGGTGACGTACCGCATCGACCCGCCCGCCCTCGCCCTGCTGATTGCGCAGACGGTGCAGGTGGACTCGCGGCTCGGGTACCGTCACGAGCTGACCCGCCAGCTGCACGCGCACTTCGCTGCGCAGAGCGGCGCGGACGCCGGAGACGCGGCGGCCCAGGCCACGTGGCAGGACCTGCTCGGCCGCGTGTTGCGCCAGGTCTTCCTCGGCCTGCAGCCCGTCACCGAAACCCGACGCCTGCTCGCCGACCCCCAGCGGCTCCAGGCGATCGGCGCGGACCTGCTGACCCGGCACCAACTTCACGCGCTCACGCTCGACCCCCTCGCGGGCGTGCCGCGCGCCCGCACGGCCAGCATCGACGTGGTGGAACTCCCCGCCATCCTGACCTGCTACGCCCTCCTGAGCGGTATCGGGCGGCGGGAAGGCCGGGCGCTGCACGAGTACGCGCACGTGGTGCTCGACGAAGGGCAGGACTACAGCCCGCTGATGTACCGCATGATGGCCCGCGCCACCCGCCCCGGGCACATCAGCGTCCTGGGGGACCTCAACCAGGGCCTGCATGGGTACAAGGGGCCGAACGACTGGCGGGAGGTCGAGCAGGTGCTCGGCGGCGCACAGGTCGCCACGCTCACGCGCACGTACCGCTCGACCCGGGAGATCACGGCCGTTGCAGCGCAGATCGCGCAGACGTACAACCGCTCCGGAAGCCCGGTCGTGGGCGTGGACCGCAGCGGAGAAGCGGTGCGCCGCAGCGAAGGCCTGGGCCTCCAGGGACTCGCCGGGGAAGTCAGGAGCCTCCTCGCCGCGGGTCACCGCAACATCGCGCTGGTCACCCGCAACGTGCTCGAAGCGGACCGCCTCAGTCCGGCCCTGCGGCTCCACGACGTGGACGCCCAGCCCATCACCACCGAGCAGTGCCGGTACCGGGGCGGAGTGGTCGTCCTGCCCGTGCACTACGCCAAGGGCCTTGAATTCGACGCGTGCGTGGCCGTCAACGCCGACAACGACCACTACGATCCGGCCGTCGAATATGAACGGCGCCTCCTGTACGTCACCGTCTCCCGCGGCCTCCACGCCCTGAGCCTGCACGCCCCCGGCGCCCTGCACGACCTCCTGAAACCGCCTCCACCCCTGCACCCCGTTCTGGCCTGATGCGCCCGTAAGGAAACGGACTGCCGCCGTCGGATCCTTTCCGGGCGATAGGCAGGCAACCCTTGGCCAGCGTCTACAAGCCGTCTGTGGCAGAAAGTCCGCCGCGCAGGCAACCAAAAACACTTGCGGGCGTGTACCGCGCAGCACGTTCCCAGCAAAAGCCGGTCCGGGAGAGCGGTCTCTACCTCAACTGCACTCGGGGCCGCTTTATCTGGGGGATGACGGGTTTCAGCTGTTTTTGCAAGCGTTGGTTGACCTGTTGACTGAGGAATGTCTCGACCAGTTGCGGTACCACCTTGTACTGAGGCAAGAATTCGTGTGACGGATCAAAGGGGAGGATCTCGTCAGTTTCAATGGAGGAAACAGAAGCCAACTGTCGGGGTGCGTCGTACACAGGAATGGCAAATGAGGGCAACCTCCGGAACCAGTGCGCCGTGCTTGGTGGAGGGCAGATCTTTTCGGTGACATCCAGGCATTCACGGGCTTTTCGGTACGTTTCGTCCACTGCCCTGTTCAACTCTCCCAGGAGTCGCTCCAGCTCCGCTTTATGGAGATTGATGATGGTCTCTTCCTCGTTCGGTTTGAAGCCTGAGGAGGTTCCCGAAGGGCGGTCCGCTCCGAGCAGCCGAACCGTTTTGAACTGCTTGATGATGTCCATGAGGGACGCGTATTGAGCGGCATAAAGCTGAAGTCGTTCATTGTTGAGCCCCAACATCTTCTGCAGATCGCTGTTGGGTGGGTACAGCTTGTTGTACCGGGTGATCTGGTAGCCGATAACCGTCTGGCCCGACAACCCCTTTAATGTCTCCCTGTAAAAGGTATAGACGCTGTCCATGAATTTGTTGACTTCACTTTTGTTTGCGCTTCGAATAGCTTCGATGTCCGCTTGAGATGATGCGTTCTCCGCCAAAAGCATCAGTGGTCGTGGCAGCAGTGGTGCTGCGGAAAGTTGCGCTCCCCCATACGACACTGCCTCTGCTTGAACCTGCGACATCCCTTCAACAGCGTCCAGCAATTGATCCATAGAAAATGAGACTTTCCCAGACGTTCCAGCGCTCGCGGAGGCGTTCGCGCGTACACGGGAGTACGTGTCCTTCGAAGCGAAACGGAAGACAACCACAATGTGCGCACCGCTGGCACGGACCTTCCCACTCACAAAGGCGGTGCCGCAATCCTGCACGAACGCGTCGTACCTATTGGCGTACGACGGGTCGTTTGGTTTTTTTGCCATGGCCGCTAACTTGCCCGGGTCTGAGGTACCAAAATATTCTACCAATATTCTTGGATTGGTTTCCCCTGCTATGGACTGCGGCTCGGAAATACTCGTCGCATTTGACACGAAGACTAAATCCATACCCGTTAAGGCGAGACGCTGCTCAAGAGAGAAGGTTGCCTTTCCTTTGAATATGCCGTACTTTGCAGATAATGACGCGTCGATCTTTAAGGCTTCGTACAACTCAGCCACTGTAGAAACCAAGCTATAACGCTGTTCCACAGTGGCTGATGGTTGATCTTTCAGAGACGCTGAAAGGGCCGGATTGGAACTCGTGGTGTCCGCGTCCGGGGATTTGATAGCGCAACGACGACCAACCTTTGCAAACGGGTCTTTTGGATTGAAATTGTCCAGAAAATCAAAGGCAGGCAAGGCTGGATGGGAGATGGTGGCAGAACCATCCTGTGCGGCCGATTGCGTAGTCAGCGTCAGCGTACATGCGGCAAACCAGACTCCCCATCTCTTCATGTCAGCCTCCCTGAAGCCGAAACCCAATGGTGAAGACTAAATCCGAGGAGCCCCATGGCCCAACGCGAGCGCGTTCGCCGATCCGTGAGCCGTTCTTCCTCAGCCTCTGCAGACGTCCTCCAGGCCCGAGCGGTGCCCCACACTTCTTCCAGCGAGTCGCGTGGACGTCACGGCTTAGGCCACGCGCAGTGAATGTGGTAGCTATGGCCGGCTTTACCTGGTCCCAAGATCTCCGTGGCGCCATAGAGGCGGCACAGGCGCATCACCTCCGCATAACTCGGGTTGTTTTTGGAAACGCGCACTCCGTTGATCGTATCGGCGTCGAACGCCACGCCTAGGTAGTGCCGCGAGTTGGGCTCGTGGCTTCCTCCGGCCAGGTCGGTGACGCGCAGGCGGTACTTGTCCGCGATGCGCAGCAGCCCATACAGCATCTGAGCCTTTAAGGTGGTCGTCCCGCCTGGCGCGTTTTCATACGCACTTCGACGAACCGCTTGACCCCTGGCCGCTTGAGTGATGTTGTCGAGTGCAGTGGCCTGGTCCTTCTCATGTCCCTTGGCCGGCTTGACGTGGACGTTCAGGAACGTCAGGTTTTGGTGACCCATCGCCTGTTGAGCAAGGACCTGCGGGCTGGGAAGTGCTTGCAGGCTCAGGGCGGCGGAGCACAGCAGGAGGAGCGGACTGAGCCGAAATCGATTGACCATGGTTCCACCTGTGTCCCAAGGGATGAAGGCATGCCAAAGCGAAGCGACCAGTGTGCAGGGTGGAGATGCCCCATCGTACTATGGATTTCGACTGGAAAAGACCGTATGTGCAGCCGCGCGTGGAAAAGACCGGCCCAGATGTCGTCGCGGTCTGTCTACAGGCTCAAATTGCACCTGCTGCCCCTGAAGATTCGACGCACGGTCAGGAGGCTGGCCAACCTGCCTCACGAACACTCGCCACCCCACAGGCCACGCGCCCTCGACGGTCACGGCCGGTGCTGGGTGCACATAGGCTGACGCCCGAGATCGCACTTTGGTGGCGTCCACGGCGGCGCTCTGCCACCGTCCTGATCCCCGCAAAGACCCTCACCCCGGTCTGGCACCGGGGTGGTGCGGCCCCGCATGAAAATCTTCGATGGTGCCTTCCAGCGCGAGGAGAAGTTCTTCGAAACCCGTCACTTCTCCCGCAACCAGACGATCCGGCCGCAGGCGTTCAGCGCCGCCGGGAATGTCGCCGCCCGCAAGTACTCGCCCACCATCGCCCTGGGCGCCGTGAAGATCCTGATCGGCGAGGTCTCCATCTACCACGACGGCGACCGCGTCTACGTCACGTACCAGAGCAGTACCGGCGGGCAGGAAAGTGCCGGCAGCGTCCCCGGTTCCGGCGGGCGCCTGTGGTCCGCCAGCGACTCCAGCAATCCCACCCTGCGGGCCGCGCTGGTCTTCGCCGAGGCGCTGCTGCTGGGCATCGCTCCCGAAACCCGCTCGGCGCTGTCGGCCGTGGCGAACCTCAGCGGCTACCCCGTGAGCAGCAGCGCCCTCAAGGCCCTCCCCGAGCAGAACGACGACTTCATCACCGAGATGCACCGCGTGGTTGACGCCGCGTACTTCGAGAACAAAGGCCGCGCCCTGACCATGTCAACGACGCCCGTGATCAGCGGCGTGGCCGGCCTGACGCTCGTGACGCCTGAACGCATCGCGCAGATCCTCGGCATCCAGCCTGGCCTGAGCCCCGCTCCGACCAGCAAGAGTAGCGTCCTGAACCGGCTTGCCCGGCTCACCCGCCGCGGCGGCGCGGCCCTCCTGATCGGCCCGCCCGGCGTGTTCAAGACGGAGACGATCAAGCAGCTGGTCCTGCAGACCGGGCACGCCGTCGTGAAGATGCGCGGCTCGCCCGGCATCGAAGACCAGGACTTTCTGGGGATGTACACGCCTGGCGCGGACAGCAAGGCGACGTGGGTGGACGGACCGCTCGCCCGGGCGTTCCGGCTGGCCAGCCGCGGCCCGACCATCCTGCACATCGACGAGATCCTGCGCTTCCTGCCCGAGACCCTCAACGTCCTGGTCACGGCCATGGACGAACTCAGTTACGACGACGCCGTGGCCGTGATCCAGCCGCTCATCGCCAAGCAGGACCCGGAGAAGCAGGCGGGGATCATCAAGGCCCACCTGCCGAACCCGGACGCGCGGTACTACATGCTCCAGCTGCCACAGGGCACCCTGCTGTTCGCGCCCAAACCTCACCTCAGCTGGCTGATGACCACGAACATGGGCGAGGACCACCTGCAGGTCGCCGCCAACATCGACGCGGCCCTGCTCTCCCGCATTCACCTGGTCATCGACATGCCCCGCGCCGAGCCGAAAGTCACCCTCAGCCTGTACGAGCGCATCCTGGCCGGCGTGCCCGGCGCGGAGCGCATCGCCAAGGTCGCGCAGGAGTTCGAGAACAACGTCTACAGCCACTACCAGAGTGGGGACGGCAACCTCGCCCGGCCCCTCGATCCGCGCAAGGTCATCGCGATGCTGCAGGAGACCCGGGCGTGCCTCGAGGACGGCATGCCTCCCGCGGACGCGCTGGTCGAAGCGGCGCTGGTCACGGCCGTTCCGCACTGCGCGGCGCGCAACCCGGACGGGTCGCTGGAGGAGGTGGGGGTGAGCACCACCATCGACTTCCTGAAAGAAGTCATTCGCTTCAACCAGACCCTCGGAGGCCTGTGATGATCACCCTGCCCCGCGTCCGGGCTTCGCAGGCCTGGCATGAACAGCCGGCCGTGCGCCGCTGGGTCACTGACCTGTTCCGCTTCACCAGCCGCCGCCGCACGTACGACGTGCTGCTGGAACGCAGCGACGACCTCGCCTGGGTCAACCAGGTGCGCAAGGTCCTGTACATCAACACGGACATTCCCGAAGTGAGCGGGCCGCTGCGCTTCGACCCGGGGACGCCCTTCGCGCGGCAGATGGCCTGGCTCAAGGCCGTCATCTGTCACGAGGCCGGGCACGTCCGGCACTCGGACCTGGGACCGCAGCAGGCGACCGTTCACGCCATCTGGAACTCGATGGAAGACGAGCGCATGGAGCGCCTCATGGCCGAGCAGTACCCGGAACTCACGTCCCTGTTCACCTACCTCGGGGACGTCGTTTCTGCCATGGGCCGTGACCGCTGGAACTTCAGTGCCCACGAGGGCGTGCTCATCTGGCGCTTCGAGCATGACCGCAGCACACCGCTGTGGCAGCCGAGCGCGGAGCAGGCCGCCTTGTGGGACCAGGTGAGGCCCCTGGTGGAAGCGGCCTGGACCGCCCCCAGCAGCGGCGTGGTGTCGGACCTCGCGTGGGACGTCGCGCGCCTGCTGGAGCTGCCGGTCGGGGAGCGCCCCGCGCCGCCTGCGGACAACCAGGCCGCCCCGCAGGAGCAGGCTGGCCCTGCTGGTGACGATGCAGGTGAGCCGGGCGACACCGGCGAACCGGACCAGGATGGGGATGGCGAGGCTGCCCCAGCCTCCGGGACGCCAGGGCAGGGCGAGGCGGACGCGGAAGGTGACGGCACGCCAGGCGCCGGACCGGCCGGTGAGGACGAAGGCTCCCAGCGCGCGGAAGGGTCCGGCCAGAGCGAGACGGAGGCCCCTGGCGAGGACGACGCCGGGGCAGGGGAGGGGGACGCGGTGGACCAGACCGGCACGCCACGGCCCCCCAGCGTTCCCGATGACGGGCAGACCCACACCCCCCAGTCCTGGGACCGGGCCGTGTCGGCCAGTGGCGCAGGCGAGGACAGCCCCGAAGACCCTGAGCCGACCGAGTCGGCCAGCACGAATGGGGGTCAGGGCGCGGGGCAGGGGGACGGCACGCTGCCGGCGATGCCGCTGCCCGTGCCGGGACCAGTGGACCTCACGGTGGACGGCGTGGAAGGGTACGCCCGGAAGCTCGCGCCGCTGCTGCGTCCCAAAGAAGCGCCTGGCCGGACCACGCCGCACCGCAGCCGGGGCAAGTACAGCTACCGCCGTGACCTGCGCGGCCGGGAGAAGGTGTTCGAGAAGCGCACCGTTCACGACAAGCCGAAGAAGATCTTCCTCGACCTGCTGCTGGACGTCTCCGGCAGCATGCATGGACCGGGCATTCAGGCCGGACGCGACACCGCGATGATGATCGTCCGGGCCGCGAGTCTGTGCGGCGCCCGCATCCGCATCACGGTCTTCAACGACGCCTACCGCGAAGTCATCAACCGCCCTATGGACTACATGGACGCGCTGAGACTGGTGCGCGGCATCACCACGTCGGGCGGCACGCACCTGAGCCCGGCCCTGGCGCACGTCCTGTCCACCGCGCAGCCGGCCGCGGACGAGGTGCACGTCACGGCCGTGGTGTGCGACGGGGAACTCGACGCCGGTGACAGCGCCGCGGCGCAGACGCTGGTCACGGCCGCCAAGCAGCGCGGCGTGCGGTTCATCCCGATTCTTCTCGGCCCGGTCGCCACCAACCAGCGGGCGCTGCACACCTGGGGCAAGGCGTTCGGGCACACGCAGGCCTGCCCCGACGTCGGCAGTGTCGCGCGGATGCTCAGCGCCACCCTGATCACTGCCCACGCCCGGATGGGGTAGCGGCGTCCGCCTGGGGAGGTCACCAGCTGGCGATGATGGCCTGCATGGCTTGGACGCCGTCTGGGTCGTACTTGTGCAGACCGGTGAGGCGGGGATGCACCGCCGCCGTGAAGGTCTCCGCCACGTACTCGGCCAGGGTGGGGGCGTACTTCGTTTCGCCCTGGGCGACCGTCCGGCCGACCGCGTAGTCCGTGACGCCTTTCTTGTCTTGAAGTTGTCGGAGGAACACGTCCCTCTGCGGCGCGTCCTTCATCGTGTGAGCCAGTACGTGACCGATCTCATGCAGCAGCACGATCGCGTAGTACTCCCGAGAGGTCACCGCGTGCTTGTGGGTGATGTCGAGTGTCGTCACGACGCGGGGGGCCGTGTTGATCCACACGGTTGACCGCCGCTGTCCGTTCACCGTACTGACGTCATGCCGGCCGGCGTCACCGCCCAGGTTGCTGCGCAGCTCCAGTTGGTGCAGCGGGAATCGGCTCAACTGCGCGAGCACCTTCGGGTGGTTGATGTCGCTGAGCAGGTCCTGTTGGTCCTGCGTGGTGAACGGGCTCATCCGGGACGTGTCGAGGTTGAGGTAGTGCACGAAAGGCTGCATGTCGCCCAGGCTACCCGCAGACCCGCCCGGTCCCGGCGGTGTCCAGGACCATTGCGACCACCCACCTGCAGTCAAGAATCGAACATGACCCTACGACCTTCCGCTTCGCTCGTCCTGCTTCCCCTGCTGCTGGCCAGCTGCGGCACGGTGCTGCCTCTCCCCAACGGCAACGCGCCGCTCGCCCCGGAGACCAGCATCGGAGTCGAGGGCCGGTGGGTGTGCACGCCCGACCCGGCCAAGTGCGGCAGCAAGTTCGAGTTCCAGGTGTTTGGCGGCGGCCCCCTGAAGCTCACCCTGAACAACCACGTGGGCGCGGCCGCGGACCTGCGCTGGGTCAGCAGTCTCGGGAACGTCACCGGCGCCGGGACCACCGCCACCGTGCCGTACGACACCCTCAACAGGGCGCTGTTCAACAACACGCCCGTGACGTTCTCCGTCTACGACAAGGACGTCCTCCTGGCGCAGCGGACCCTCAACATCGACGATCACGCCCCGGAAGGCACCCGCGGCGTGTACGTGGTGTACCAGGATGCCGACGGGAGGACCGTCAACCGGTCCGTGCTCAACGCCACCCAGTACCTCCCGGCCGGGGTCGCGTTCCGCACCGATTACACCGACAACTCCAGCGCCAACAGCCTCACGCGCGGCAGTGGCGTGGGCATGGACAACGTCCTGAGCAGTGATCCCGAGCACCCGGCCTTCAACCAGGTGATCCTGTCGGTGTACCGCAACAACCTCCTGCAGCGGGAAAACTTCAGGAACACCAACGAGCTCCTGGAGTTCGAGGCCAGCGGCTACCAGATCAAGACCGCCGGCATTCAGGACAAGCTCGGCAACCAGACCAGTCCGGAGAACCTCGTCATCGCCACGATCAACACTGACTTTGGCGCCCCGGCCGTGACGAACTCGCCCAGCTCACCCCTGATCGTGCATACCGCGGTGCTGAACAGTCAGGATCCCGTCCAGGCTGTGCCCCGGAACGCCGTCATCACGGTCGCGGACCCCACCCTCGAAGACGGCAGCGTGGGCAGCGGCGTGACCGACGTGCAGGTCGACCTGCTGGACAGCCCCTCCGGAACTGACCTGGGCACGCTGAACCTCAACGGCAGGGACGGCACGGTCACCATCACGCCCGCCAACCTGGCCGAGCGCGGCATTCCCAAAGGCAGCTACCAGGTGCGGGTGTCGGCCACCGACGCGGTCGGGAACACCGTCACGCGCCAGGACTACACCTTGATCTACGACTGAGCCCCTGCGAACCTCCCCCGTCCTGACTGGCCTGCACTGTCCCGTGCAGGCCTCGTCGCATGTGCCCGCACGCGGCCCTCCGACGGGCGTGAGCAGCGGCACAACGGCTTTCACCCTGTCCGGGTGGGGGAGGGCAGCATGTCGAAATTCAGAACCCAGATCGCCGCCATCACCGAGGCGCTCGCCCAGGACCTCGCCAGCGGCCGTTCCGAGCGCCTGATCGCCGTGCTGCGAGGCACCATGCGCTGGCGGAAGTACTCGCTGAACAACCGCCTGCTGATCGTGATGGCCGCGCCGCAGGCCACGCTGATCCTGCCCAGAACCCAGTGGGAGGAGCTGGGCCGGACCATCAGGCCGGGCGCCGCAGGGATCGAGATCTACGCCCCCCGCACCGGCAGGAAGCGTGCGGAGGAGGAGGGCACACCGGCTGAGGACCGCACCCCGCTCTTCTTCGTGCCGGTCAAGGTGTACGACATTGCCGAGACCGAAGGCGACGCGCTGCCGACGCCCGGCATGACGCGGGGCGGGGACGAGGCGCTGATCGAGGAGGTGCAGCATGCGGCCCCGTTCGACGTTCAGTGGAGCCCCGACGTCGCCAGTGCCACGCTCAGTGCCGGCGTCCTGCGGATTCCCAGCGGCACGGCTACCGCGGGCGGCGACGTGCAGCAGATGCTCTACGGCTGGGCGCAGCATGCCCTGGCCGAAGGCCACCCGAACGCGCAGACTGACCCGGACGTCCGCCGGACCGAGGCGCTGCTCGGCGCGATGATGGTCTGCGCCGTCCTGAACATCGACGCCCTGGAAGTGACAAGCGACCGCCTGGTCGCGCACTGGGGCGGGAAGCCGAAAAAGCTGGGCAACGCGATGAAGCGCGCCCAGGAAAGTGCCGAAGCGATCTTGAAGGTGCTGCGGCCCGACCTCGTCAGTTCGGAGTTGCCGGCGTCACCGGAGGCTGCTCAGCCAGGCCCGTCTTGCTCACCTTCCACTGTCCCGCCCCGTCATCCCACACCGCTGCCGTTACCACCTGCCGCGGCATTCCATACGACGCCGGCAGGTAGTCACTCATGGCCCCGGCCCTGAGCGCGTCGGGCCACGTGACCGGCCACACCTGGTAGGTGAGCTGGCGGACGTCCGCCCGGTCCTTGTAGGGTTCCACCTTCACCGGGCCGAGCAGGCTCACGCGGGAGAAGCAGGCGCGCGTGAAGTCCTGCCGGCTGTCCAGCGGCTGGTAGAACAGGTTGAACGCGTCCAGGGTCAGGGTGGAGCGCAGGTACGAAGCGCCCCCGTCCGTGACCGGCTCCAGCCGAAGCAGACCCGCCCCGGCGAGCGCTTCGAGTCGCTGCCGGGCCTCGGGGCTGACCTCGCGCTCCGGCCGGACGAACTCGTCTTCCAGGCTCACCAGCGCGCCGGTCAGGCACTCCTGGGGCAGCACAGAGCCGGTCACGAGCGGATCAAGCTGCGCCCGGGCCTGAGCGGGCGTCAACTCCGGCAGTTCCTTCCCGCCGCACGCCGCGAGCATGACAGGCAAGGCCAACAGAAATCTCTTCATGTCTCCCAGGATCAGCTCCGCCTGGGTGGATCCCCAAATTCAGCCGCGCGTCCGTAGGTTGAAAGGAGCGCCAGAGGTAGGCCACACCATGACCCACGTCCAGTCCAGCATCTTCGACGACCTCAGCACCACCGTCACCGCGTCCGGCAAGGTCGTCCTCAGCCGGAAGAACGAGCCGAGTCCGTACCAGCAGGCGATCCTCGACCACCTGCGTGTGCCTGGACCGAACCTGATCGTGCGCGCCACCGCCGGCAGCGGCAAGACGTCCCTGCTGGAGATGATCGCCAAGCAGCTGATCGACACTGAGGTGGTCCGGCCCGGCGGCGCGCGCGCTCTGTTCCTCGCGTTCAACAAGCACACGGCCAAGACGCTCGAGGAGCGCCTCCCCGCCCAGGTGAGCGTGCAGACTCTCAACTCGCTCGGGTACGAGATTCTCAAGGAAAACGTCCCCACTGCGGAGTTCGACCCGAAGAAATACGAGAAGCTTGTGGCTGAAGCGGTCGAGAACCGAGGGTACGCCAGGAAGGAAGCGCGGCTGATGCGCCAGGCGCTGGCCGCCAGCGTCGAGATCAGCATGCAGCACCTGATCCTGCTGGGCTGCCCGCAGGACATGTGGCAGGAGATCATGGACGAGTTCGACGTGGACGTCCGCATCGCACCGGACGACCTGTACGCGCTGACCCAGGAGGTGATCACCCGGGGCATGGACGTGGTCCTGGCCGGGCAGGTGTCGTTCCTGGACCAGACCTACGCGGCGTTCTTCTACGAGTGGACGCTCCAGACGCCGTACGACTTCATCCTGATCGACGAGGCGCAGGACCTCTCCCGCGCGCAGGCCGGCATCGTCCTGGGAGCGTCCGGGCTGCACACGCGCATCGTGGCTGTCGGTGACGCTGCGCAGGCCCTCTACTTCTTCGGAGGAGCCAATCCGCAGTCCTTGACGGAGTTGCGCGAGTCCCTCGAAGCGGTGGAGTTGCCGCTGTCGGTCACGTACCGCTGCCCGAAAAAGCATGTGGCCCTGGCCAGCGCCTTCACCGACGCCATCGAGGCCGCCCCAGGCGCCCCTGATGGGGTGCTCGGCGAGGTCGACGGGACCACGTTCGTCAACCGGGTGCAGCCCAGCGACCTGGTGCTGTGCCGCGTCAACGCGCCGCTGGTGAAATGGGCCTACCGCCTGATCCGCTCGGGTCGGCGCGCGCACGTGCGCGGCAAGGACGTCTCCGGCGCCCTCGTCAAGCTGGCGCGCAACATCGCCGTGTGGGACGGGCAGGCCCTGCACCCGGAGAAGCTCAAGGAGCCCATCACCCTGGAAGCCGGAGCGTTCTTCGCTGCGCAGAAGAGCCTGTTCGAGCATGAACTCAAGGCCCTGGAGGCGCGGCAGCGCAAGCAGGAACGCGTGGAGGAGCTGGAGGTCGACGCGCTCCGGGACCGGTACAACTCCCTGCACCTGATCTACAGGGAAAAGCAGCCGGAGACCCTCGACGACCTGATCAAGGTCATCCGCGAACTGTTCCGTGAGGACAAGAGCGCCGTCACGCTCAGCTCGATCCACCGCGCCAAAGGCCTGGAGGCCGACACGGTCTACATCCTGGAACCTGACCTGCTCCCCCATCCGGCCGCGAAGTCCCCCACCGCGCAGACCGCTGAGCGCGCCGTGCAGTTCGTTGCGTTCACCCGCGCGCGGTCAAAACTGTTCTTTGTAGACGCCGAGCACTGCCCCATTCCCGAACACCTTCGCGACTGACCTTCAGTCCTGAACCCGACGAGGTTGAACCCCCCATGGACATGACTCCCCTCCCCAACCCAGCGGCGCTGCAGCACCTGATCCAGAACCTCTCTGGGCAGCGGACGAACGCCCATTACACCCTGAGCGGCGACACGCTCCACGGTGAGCTGCGCTTCGAGCACGGCACCCTCGGGCAGGTCACGGCACTGACCAGCGCGGGGCCGTTGACCGGCGGCGCCGCGCTGCAGTACCTCCTGGACGACAACAGCCGCTACCCCCTCACCCTGCAGCAGCTTGAGCCCGGCGCGCGCAAGGTCCCGGACATGCCGGACGACCTGGACCTGGAACTGCAGTTCGACCCGGCCATGGCCGAGCTGATGGCCCGCGGGGAAGGCCCGGAAAGCACGGTGATCATCCCGGCCGCGTTCTGGACCACCACCCAGCAGGTGCTCAACCGCGCGGTCGGACCGGCCGCGATGAGCCTGGTCCGCCGGTCCGCGAAAAAGCACGGCCTGGCCGTCGGTGAGAACCTGACCATGGGGCAGGCGCGCACCCTTCACCGGGAGCTGGCGGACACGGTCAGCGCCACTAAACGCGGCGCGCTTGAAACGCAGTTCACCCAGTTGCTGAGCCAATACAGGTAAGGAGCCCCATGACGCAGACCATCCACCCGACCACCACGTTGCACGACGGCGTTCCCGCCGCCATCGCCCCCCGCAAGCACGGCAGTGTCCGCCCCACCCTGCTCGCGCTGGCCCTCCTCCCGGCGCTGGTGACCGGGATCCTGCTGACCACGTACAACTCCACGACGCAGCCCGAGGCGCAGCGCCGGCTGATTCTCGACGGCGCCGCCTACTCCGGGAAGAGCTTCAGCGGTCGCGTTGACGACCTGATGGAGAACATCGGGCAGAGCCTCGAGAACGCCGAGGTGCTGTCCACCCTGCAGGTGCGCACGGAAGAGCTGGTCACGAACAACGACACCCGCACGCTCGCGCTCACCGACGCGGTCATCACGGACACTCTGGGCAACATCAAAGTCGCCCACAACAAGGATTACGAACTTGGTCTCGCGGCGACCGAAGCGAACGTCGGTGCGCGCTGGGTGAAGGAAAACCCCGAGCTTGCCAAGCTGGTGACGCACACTGCGCAGAAGGCGCAGACGACGGACAATCAGGCCACCGCCCACTTCGTCCGCGACGGCATCCCGCTGCTGATCAGCGCCGTGCCGTTCACCACCCACGTCGGCACCACCGTGTTCGTGATCGACGAGCGCACCATCAACAACTACACCCGCGCGGGCGTGCGCAACAACATCGCCCTGACCGCGCTGATCCTCGCGCTCACCAGCGTCCTCGGCGTGCTCGCCGCCAACCGCCTGTCCCGGCGCATCCGGAACATCTCCCTGCAGGCCCGGCGCATCTCGCAGGCCCACACCGTCGAAGAGCTCAAGGTGCCGATCGTCCCGAGCGGCAATGACGAGCTGACCACGCTCGAAGAGGACCTCGACCTGCTGCGCGAAACCACCGTCATCATGGTGGAGCAGGCGGAGGAGGAATCGGGCGCCCTCACCTGACCCCCCGCAGGCACGTCCCCAGGTCTCACGGCCTGGGGACGTGCTGTGTTCCGGGGCGGAGGTCAGAGGTGCGGCTGAACCTGCCGGTAGAGGTCCTGCCCGGTCTGCCGGCCCCGGGCGGCGACACGCACCACGGGAATACCGGCCATTCGCAGGGCGTGGTCCTTCGCCGCGTCACGCCGCCGCTGCTGGGGCGTGTGATGAAACGGCCCGTCGACTTCCACGACCACCACTGGAGTGAACCGGCGGTCCACCACCAGCAGGTCCACGTGGCCCATCAGGCGCGGTTTCATGGCCGCTGGCACGTCCACGAAGTCCAGAACCCGCACGCACGGCAGCACGTGATACCCGTTTGGCAGGGCGGCGACCAGGGCCTGCCGGGCGCTCTGCTCCCCGACGTTGAGCACGGCGCGCTGCGCGTACCCGCCGGCCCCGGACGTTCGAACCCGCATCCCGGCCGGCGCCTCCCTCACTGGCAGACGCCGCAGCCACAGCTGAAGGGCGACCGTCAGCACCAGTGCAGCCACCAGGACGAGAACGGGCGTTATGGGCGGCTCCGGGCGGACCAGGCGTTCCGCATGAACCTCAGGACCAGCAGAGCGTTGACGCTGAGCGTCGCCTCGAGAAGCGGCACCCCTGCTGGAACAACGTTCGTCAGCTGCGCGTACATCAGGCTCACCGCCAGCAGGTATGCGACGGTCTCCAGCCAGGAGAACAGCAGCAGGTCGCTGGCTCCGGCAACCGCCCCTGAAGGGCCCGCTTCAGACCCTGTCCCAGCGCGACCGGCGCTCACTCGCCTGACCTGCCGCGCGCCTTGCGGAGCACGAAGAACCAGAACGTGAGCGCCAGCAGGGCCGTCGCCAGCCACACCCAGGCGAAGAACTGCAGCTCGCCCGCCGTGAGGGGCATGTGAAGGGTTTCAGTCAATCCGACGCCAGCCATAGGGGCCCCCTTTTGAAATGCGACGAGGTCAGGAGGCCGTGACGGTGGGGGTCACGAGTCATAACGCATCATAGGCACCACTTGCCTTTTCGCCGCATCAACATGCCCCGTAGACTCAGGGCAGAGCTGGGCGCCGCCCCGGCAGGAGGCACCTCCCATGCGAACCCTACTCAGCCTCGGCATTCTCGGCACCACCCTGCTCACCGGCCCGGCCCCGACGGAAGCGGAACTGGAGAACTACAACTTCAACGCCCGTGAAGCGGGCTGCATGACCCGCGGGCTACGCGCCATGGACACCAACGCTCTGGTGGACATCACCGCCAAGGGCGAAGGCCTGCGCCCGTCCGGCATGACCGTCACGGTCAACCGTCCTGGCCTGCAGTACATGCTGGGCGAGATGAGCGCCTCGGCGAAGGCCTGCATGCACCAGTTCGCTGCGCTGATCACCCCCACCGACGGGGAACCCGACACGCGGACCATCAACATCGACTTCCGCTGAACGCACGACACCCGTCCGGGACCGCCACTCCAGCGCGGTCCGTCACCGTGCCAGCCGCCTGAAAATGGACACCACCCGCAGGGAGACGCACAATAAAGCATGACCGATCTCGCCTTTTCCTTCAGCAAACTCAACGAGCAACTGGAAGGCGAGGTTCAAACCCGGCTGCTGCACCCCCGTCTCACTGAATCGCTGGCCCTGCTCAGTCACGCGGTGTTCACGGCCACCCTGCAGGCCGTCCAGCAGGGCACGGCCGGCACCGGCAGCGTCCGCATCGGCTGCGCGCCCCAGGACGTGCACTGCGAGCTCATCAAAGGGTCTGTCGTCCAGAGCCTGACGGTCGGCGCGCTGACCCGCACCCTGATCTACGAGCAGCAGTGGCCGCAGCCGGCATTCAGTGAGGAGTTCCTCCGGTACCTGGAAGCGCCCCAGCCCACCCTGCCGTACGCACGCTGGCAGGCGCAGGTGGAGCGTCAGGTGCGCCACCTGATTCTCACCACGGACCTGATGGTCGCCACGCACCTGCCGGCCCAGCAGGCCCAGGCGGTCGTTCTCACCGACGAATCCATGCGGCTGGGCACCGGACTGCGGCTGAGTGACGGCACGCGGGTTCAGGCCCACCCCCCGCAGCAGGCCTGACCGCCAAACCACCACACCACGAAACACCTTCACCCCCCGGAAGTTCCGGGGGGTCCCGTTTTGCATATGCATCAAAAAAGGAGTTCATCATGCTGACCGAACACGCGCCCGAAACCGTCCTGCCGTTCCCCGCCGACACCCGCCAGGAGGCTGTGCTTGATGACGTCAAGCTGCTCTGGAACATGGTGGTCGCCCTGAACAACTCCGGCGCCGCCAACGGCAAGGACCTCTACACCGCAGCGCGGGAGCTGTTCGCCACGCACAATGCCGCCGTAAACCCGGGGCAGGTCGACGAAGCCCGGAAGCTCCAGGCGGCCCTGCGGACGCTGCTCGGCCAGCCGCTCGGCGACACCACGCCCGAGGCCGCGGAGGAGAGCTTCCACAGCCTCTTTGCCTCCGCCGTCCCGGCCGAACCCCCGGCGGCCGACCCGGTCGAACTGGACCAGGACACCCCGGTCCCGCCGGCCGACGCGCAAGACACCGGCAGTGGAGACGATGGGGGAGACGGAGGGGACGACAACAGCGGGGACGACAGCGACGAAGACCCTGCGGACGACGCGTCCGGGGATCCGGACGACAGCAGCGCCACCCCGTCCGCGCCTGATGCCCAGGCGGCCGCGACGCCCGCCGCCAACGTCACGCCCATCCCGCGCACCGTGCTGTGGGATGCCCAGGCGCTCGGGAGTGGCCTGCTGAGCGGCCTGGCCCGCACCCTGCGCCCGGGCGACGCGCTGCAGCTGGTGGTCGTGCGCACCGGTGAAGGCGAACTGACCGTGAACCTGATCCCCCGCAAGCTCGACGGCGAACCGGACAGCGTCAACACGGACCTGACCGTCAGGGGCACCCCCGCGGAACTCGACCTGGGCCTGCTCGAAGCGGTGCCGACCTACCAGGAAGTGCGCAAGACCGTCCGCGAGCTCGCCGCTGACCTGCTCGAACAGACCCAGCGCAAGGCCCAGGAAGCCAAGGCCAACGCCGCGAAGCCCGTCAAAGCCGCTGCCAAACCTGCACCCTCGCCCGAAGGCACCTTGAAGATCGACGTGACCAACCCCGGTCTCGACCGCACGGCCGTCCGGGCCGCCATCACCGGCAAGGGCGTGTCGCACGCTGGCAAGCTCGTCGAACTCTCCGAGAAGAAACTCGCGCCCGGGACATACACCGTCGAGATCAGCGCCGATGACCACGACATCGCCACGGCCGCCGCCACGGTCAAGGTCGGGAAGACCGAAGTGGTGAAGGTGACCCTCAAGCCCCGCGCCGCGAATCCCCTGTTCTGAACGGCGCTGACCCTGCCCCGGCAGGTCGGCCCGCGCCCTCTCACGCCCTGCATTCCCCTCACCAGGAGACCACCATGATCGTCACCCCCACCGAACGCGTCCTGAAGTACAAAGGCTCCACCCTCACCGACCTGAACCCCAGCGCCAGCGTCAGCGACGTCCTGAAAATGCACGCCGCCACCCGCCCCGAACTGCTCAACGCGCAGGTCGAAGGCCCCACCCTGGAGGACGGCAGGAATGTCTACACGGTCAATCCCAAAGCCACGTACAAGGGCTAAGCCCAGCAAGCAGGAGGTGCTGACATGGCTCAGACAAACGCCGCAGGCCACCGCCGTGACGTTGCCCAAAAATCACGTCGATCACCGCAGCGTCGCCCGCGCGGTGCTGACGGTTCCGTTCGACCAGCACGTGGTGCTGCTGAGCAGTCAGGAAAGCCTTCTGCTGCCCTGACGCTCAGCGCCCACCTGCAGGGCGTTCCCCCGGTGCTGGGGAATGCCCTGCCACTGCAGATCACCCTCGGGGCCCAGCCCGTCACCACGGACCTCGACCCCTACATCACCTTCCTCGACCGCTCATTCGAAACCCTCGCCCCGCGCGAGCCGAAGGAGACGCCCCAGGCCTACATCGAGCGGCACCTGCTCCACTACGGCAAGCAGTGGACCTGGAACGCCACCGTGACCGTCTTCGACCGGCGGACGCTGGAAGCGGACGAGCCCCGCTGCGGGTACCGGATCAAGCCCACGCCTGAACCGGTGCAGGTGGTCGGCGTCATGGACGACGGCGGCACGTACTTCGACATTTCCGAGTCGGTGGGCACCCTGGAGTACTGGTGCCCTCGCCTCGCCGGCAGTCTGATCACCACCCTCCAGCGCGCCAGCCACCTCCTGCAGATCTGGGGGCCGGTGGAAGCCGTCGAGAACCCGATGGCGTTCATGGACGAGGGCGACTACTGGGACAACATGCGGTACGAGGCGCTGGAACACTACACGTCCCTCCAGAAGGAGGCGCATGCGGCCGCGGCGGCCGAGGCGCAGGCGGCCGGCCTTCCCGCGCCCGCTGAGCCCACCCCGGTCACGACCGTCACCCGCGAGCAGTTCAAGGCCTTCTTGCGTGAGCAGGACTTCCGCACGCCTGGCCGCCTCAAACGCGCCGTGGGTCAGGCGACGTACAACTCGGCCAAGTATCCCCTGACCCGGGAGCAGCTCGACGCGCTGGTCGCGGATCCCGTGACCAGCGCCGTTCAGGCCGAGGCGCTCCAGGAGTTCCTCTCGCGGTGCGACGAGATCCGGCAGCTCCACGATGAGCTGATGGCCCTCAGTGACGAAGAGGCCTACGCGCAGATTCAACCGGAAGACGATTACTTCCCGTACCAGTTCAGCCTGGAAACGGAGCCGCGCCGCGACTACGACCTGGACGGGACCGTGTACGAGATGCTCCGCGAGTACATGGAGTACCAGATGAACAGTGGGAGCGAGCCGCGGTACTTCTACGCCGCGCAGACCACCCTGGGCCCCGAACTTCCCGCCATGATGAACAAGCTCCAGCAGCTGTTCGACCTGTTCACCGCGCAGTGCAGACTGCTCACGGGCTGGCCGGAAACGGGCGTCACCCCGGAAATGCGCCAGGCCCACGGCCGCCTGAAACCACCAAAGTGCCGGGCAAGATAGGACATGTCCCTCATCCCCAGCCTCATGCAGGCCATGAGCAAGGCCGCCAGCAGCGACGTGCTGCCACCGCCGTCCACGGAACGCCCTCCCCGGCCGCCGCACTCGGCCGGGTACCCGGCGCACCTCGAGGCCTGCGACACCTTCCAGACCCTCCTGAATGAAACGTTCAGCACGCTCGAAGGCACCCTGACCGACACGCAGCGCGCGTACGTGGAGCGCCTGATCCAGCTGAGCAGCGACGTGGCCGTCACCAAACTGCTCGCGGGGCAGAGCCGCACGGCGCAGACCCGCACGCACGAGATGGCCGATCACAAGATCGCCCACACCCAGATGCGCATGCGGACCCGCCCGGGAATCGGACTGAACGTCGACCGGCCCACCCTCAAGCGCCTGGCCCGGGAATGGCAGCAGTGCCCAGGCGAGCGCCTGGACCCGCACACCATGATCCGGCAGGTGCACTACCGCGGAAAGCGCTTCTACGCCATCTACGACGTCCACGGCACTGGTGCGCAGTACCTCAGTACCGTCCTGGAGCACAACCCAGGCACCAGGGACTACCCGGAGAAACATGCGACTGATTGATGTACTCGAAGGGTACCTTCAGCTCAGTCCCGCCGACCACGCCCTGTTCGGCCGGGTCCAGGGCGACCTGCCGGAAGTCAGCCAGGCCGTCAATTACCTGAGTGCCCGCCCTGCACTGCTGCAGGCCACGGCCCAGGCCGAGTATGGGCAGCTGGAACGGACCCTCAGCGAGCGGTGGGGGTGTCCGCAGATCAGCCGCGCCGTGCTGGCCGCCCTGACCGGTGCCGGGGCGGACCCGGCGCCCGCTCCGGTTTCCCCCGACCGGCCAGCGCCTGTCGTCCTGCGCAGCCCGGAGGCGCCCACGCCGAGGTACCGGTCCTCGCTCCGAGCCCCCCAGCAGGACCAGGGGGCGCCAGACGTCCCGGACGCCCCGCCCGAGTCGCTCAGCGCAGCCGCTGAGCATCTGCAGCGTCTTCTCGCCGCCGGCATGACCTACCCCGGGATCGCCCGGCTGATCAACGACCGGGGCGGGTCCGTCACGCGCGGCCAGCTGAAACGCGCGCAGCGGGACGCTGAACCCCTGCCTGCCGAGGCGGAACAGCTCCTGCTGGCCCTGCAGCCGCCCGGCGAGGACCTGAGTGACCTGCGCGCCACCCTGCTCAGCGCCGCGCAGGACCTCGGGCTGGACGCGCAGGGCCTGATTCACACGATCCGCGACGCCCACGGCGCAGAGCCCACCACCGCGACCCAGGCGGCCGTCGACACGCTCGGCACCCTCGGGGAGCAGCGGCTGGGCCGCCTGCTCAGCCCCGAGGGGGAGGCCGCTCTGGACGAGCGCGACAGCATCCGCCTGCTCACCACGGTGCTGCAGGAAGTCCAGGCGGTCAGGACCTTCATTGCCGAACTGCAGCGCCTCCAGCACCTCGGCTGGACCCCCACCACCCTCACCCCGTCGCTGAGGCGACGGGGGTGGACCGGCGAGGCGATCGATCAGTTCAAGCCGACCGATCTCGACCAGGTTCGCCGTCTCAACGACGTCCTGGTGCAGGTGCAGGAAGGGCCCGACGCCCACCCTGCCGACCCGGCCGCCACCGCCCCCCTGACGCTCCCGCTGACGACCACCGCCGAGCGCACCCACTACGTCGAGTCCCTGCTCGACACGCACGGCGCCGTCCACACCAATGATCTCACCGCACCATTCGGCATGCGGGGGGTGGCGGTCAGTTCATTCCTCAGGAACACGATGAAACTCCAGGGCATCGGCAACGGTGCCTACCGCCGCAGACGCTAGGCCCCCTCCCCGTCGCGGCGCTGCCTGGGATGCCTGGCAGCGCCGCGCCCCTGTTCCAGCAAGGAGACCCATGAATTTCTCGCTCGCTCCCCAACCCGACGCACTGGTCCTTCAGGCCGCGCTGCTGGTCTACCGCAACACCTCGTCTCAGGTCCTCATGCGCGGTCTGTTCGAGGAACGTGACGGACAGGTGGTGATTGCCGAGATGGAACCCGTCACGGAGAACCTCCGCAAGATGCTGCTCGCCGAGGACAAGCGCCGGCCGTTGAGTTACGTCCCGCCCGGAGTGGTGGGCATCACGAGTGACAGCTGCGGATGGTTCGTCCCGGCCCAGAAACGCGTGATGCTGTTCAAGGGCGCCACTGACGCCAGCCTCGCCGCGATCAGCGGTCAGGAGTTCCCGCAGCCGCCCCTGGTCATGGTGACCTGGAGCCGCGGGATGAGCATCTACGCGCTGCGCGACAACGAGCGGCCAACGCTGGACACGCCGCTGATGCAGGCGCCTTACTTCAACATCTTCGACGACGGCGGGGTGTGTCTGGGCAGCACGAAAGTGCCCGCCAACGGCAGCGTCGCCAACACCACCGGCTGGGAGGCGGCGTTTTACAGCAGTCATTTCACGCACCGGTCCGGCACCGCGGCGCGGTGGACGCCGCAGTTCACCCACCTGGAACTGTGGCAGGCTGCCGCCGCGAAAGGCGCGTTCGATCCGGAGTGGCTGGTGCCCGCCAACAAGACCCTGGGAGAAGTCCTGTGCACCGGTTAAGCGCCAAGCTCCGCAACAACACTGCGCCGCTGAAAGTGGCGGTCGTCGGCGTCGGCGGGACCGGCTCGGAAGTGCTCAGCGCCCTGATCAACGTGCACCTGGGCCTGCGCGCGCTGGGCAAACCCGGCTTGGAAGTCCATGCCTTCGACCCGGACACCGTCAGCGAAGCGAACCTGGTCCGCCAGCGCTACTACCCTCAGGACATCGGCCTGCCCAAGGCGAAGGTGCTGATTCACCGCATCAACCTCTCGATGGGCGGGGCCATGGGCGTGAAATGGGTCGGGCAGCCCTTCCGGTTCGATTCGGAGTGCGCGCGTTATCCCTGGGACATCGTGCTCAGCTGCGTCGACAGCCGTAAGGAGCGCCGGAAGCTCCACGGCTACGCCTCCCAGAAGCGATTCACGAAGTGGGCCTTGTGGGGCGATTTCGGCAACGACTCGGACCGCGGTCAGGTGCTGTTCGGTGAACCGGGGCGGTCGAAATACGCGCTGCCGTGGGCCACGCAGCTGCACCCGGATCTGATTGACCTCAGCCTGCCGGACGATGACACGCCCAGCTGCTCGACGATCGAGGCCATCGAACGCCAGGGACTGCTGATCAACAAGACCGTGGCGACCCTCGGCGTGCAGCTGCTGTGGGAGGCCCTGAAGACCGGGAAGATGGCGCACCACGGGTACTACTTCAACTACTCGCGCGGGTCGTTCCAGGGTGTCCCGATTCCCCCGGAGTGCGTGAACGTCAAGGCTCCGCAGGAGCGCGCCGCCAAGGCCGGACCGGCCCGCGCCGCTGCCCGGCGTGCGGCGCCGGCCCAGCGTCCGGTGCCGGGCGCCGCGCGCCCCTGAAGCCGTTCACCCACCTGCCGGGTACAACGGAAGGGAAGATGCCACACGATGCCCCTTTGCCGTCCTCCACCGCCGCGCTCCGCGGCCGCCTGGCCAGACTGCTGGTCCTGGCGGCCACCGTGGGGACCCTGACCAGCACGCCCATCTCCGCGCAAAGCGGCGAGGACCAGGCCAACATCGCACCGACCCGGATCGTGCAGCGCCTCGGCACGGCGCCGCAGTACAGCTACGAACCGCAACGCACGGCCAAGCGCGGCCAGACGGTGATTCAGGAGACCGCCATCCGCGCTGAGCGGGGCACCCTGCGCAACTTCACGGTCACGGTGCCCGTTCCGCCCAAAACCCGGTTCGCGGGCATCGAAACCCTCCCGGACGGCGCCCGGGTGCGTTACAGCACCGACGGCGTCAAGTTCAGTGCGGTGCCGAAAGTCCGCAAGAGTGACGGGCGCGTCGCGGCGGCGCTGCCCCGCGAGTACATCGCGCTGCAGGTCACGCTGCCGGAACTGCTGGCCGGGGACACCGCGTACGTCCGCCTGCTGATCACGCTCTTCTGAAGGCCGCCGCCTGAGCGCCGGCGCCTCACCACCACGAAGAACCCCCCTCACCTCCCGGCATCTGCGGGAGGTGAGCCGCTGTTTCAGGTCCCCGGCGTGGGGACCGCCGGCCGCCGCGCCGGGCCCGCCACCCAGTGAGGAGCACACCATGACCCGAGCATCCACCCGTCCCGACCTGTCCACCATTCCGTTCACCATTCACGTGACCAACAACCTGGGCCATCAGGGTTCCATGACGCTGCCCAACGTGCAGGCCGCCATGGACGTCATTCGCGAGGTCAGCCGCCTGGGCTACCGCTGCGGAACGGTCCCGCCCGGCGGCATCGAGCTGCCCATGCGCATGTTCCCGGTGTTCGACTGGTCCGTCATCGGCGCGGACAAGCCGTTCATCGTCGGGGAGGGCGCCGATGCCAAGTTGATGGTCCGGCACGGCGGGTTCGTGTACTCCCACCGCTGGGGCCCGGCCGTGTCGAGCGCCAAACTCAAGCTCCCTGCGAAGGTCTGGTTCTCCAGGGGCGCGAAGCAGACCGACGATGAGCAGGCCAAGCAGGGCACGGACGCCATCGAGTACGTCCGCTTGATCTCGTTCTCCGGCTCGGGCTTCCTTACCCCAGCGTACTGCGTACCTGACAGCGTGGACGCCCGCGGCAACATCCTTGAGCGGTGCAACACCTTACCGGGAACAGACGGCGTGGCGTTCGAGGCCTACTTCAACCAGCTGGAGGCCGAGCGGGCCGACTATCTGCGCAACCGGACGCAGCCCCGCGCCGCCCACGCCGCTCCTCACTAAGCCCTCACGTTTCGGGCCAGGGCTGCCGCATGGTTGACGGGAGGAAGCACCGGCGGCAACCCTGGTGACAGGCAGGAACATCCCCTCAACTCCAGAAGGCCAACGACCATGACCCAGTACTCCGAACGCACCGTCCACACCGTCCTGAACCTCGCTTTCATCCGGCCCCGCAAGAACGACGAACTCGCCAAACTGACCGGGCTGCCCATTCCCGTCATGCGGGAACTGCTGCGGCACCTGGTGGAGTCGGGACGGATGTTCGACACGCGTTCGCGACGGGAAACCCACTTCCACACCGTGGTCACGGTCGCTCCCGGCCAGGCCGCGCAGACCAGTGACATGCTCGCGCGCATCCTCAAACTGCTGGCCCGTCACCCGAACAAGATGTTCACCGCCAAGGAAGTCGCCCACCAGACCGGCACTGACCTCGAAACCACCGTGCAGAGCCTTTCCAGCGGTGTGCTGCAGGGCAACGTGCGCCTCAATCCCGTCGGGGCGCTGCGGCTGTACGGCCTCGCGGCCGCCTGACCTGCCGGGCGCGCGGCGCGCAACCACCCGCGCGTCTCCCACACTGACCCCAGGAGGCAAGGTGAAACGACACCGCCCACACTGGGGTTTCGAACGGTTCCTGCACGCCGCGGCCGTCAGCCTGCTGATGCTGCTGATCTCCCGCGTCTACGCGGTGTACGCCCCCAGCGGCTCATGGCGCCGCGCCGCCCTGAGCGTCTCGCACGTGCTGTTCCTGGCCACCCTCGCGTTCGTGCTCACCCACCTGCACCTGGTCGTGTGGAACGGGGTGCACGCCCGGTACATCAAGGCCCGCATCGTCGGGCTGGGCCTGCTCACCGGCGTGGCCGTGACGCAGACGGGCCTCAACCCGGTGCTGATGCTCCCCCTCGGCGGCGTGCTGTGCACTGGGATCATCACCGCGCAGCTGCGCCGGCACAACCTCACCGCCCGCCGCGCCGCCCACCGGTTGCCGGCCCTGCGGGAGGCGCGGCCCGCGCCAGGTGAATCGGCGCGCAGCGACCCCCACTGACCGCACCCACCCGGCACGGGCCTAAGGTGCGGTTATGACCACGCTCGTGATCGTCGAAAGCCCAGGCAAGATCAAGAAGATCAAGGAGTACCTGGGACCCGGCTATGAAGTGCTGGCCAGTGTCGGACACGTCCGGGACCTGCCCGGCACCCGCGAGCAGGTCCCGAAAGTGATCGCCGGGGAACCCTGGGCCAAGCTGGGCGTGAACCCGTCGACGTTCCAGCCCTACTACGTCGTTTCGCCCGGTAAAACCGACGTGGTGCAGCGCCTGAAAGCCGCCCACGCGAGGGCCGACCGGACCCTGCTCGCCATGGACCAGGACCGTGAGGGGGAAGCCATTGCCTGGCACGTCTCGCGGGTCATCGGGGATCAGCATCCCCAGCGCATCACCTTCACCGAAATCACCAAAGACGCCCTGGCCAGGGCCGTGAACAACCCCCGACCCCTGAACATGAGCCTGGTCGGGGCGCAGGAAGCGCGCCGCATTCTCGACCGCCTCGTCGGCTACGAAGTCTCCCCGCTGCTGTGGGACGCCATCGGCCCCAGGCTCTCCGCCGGCCGGGTGCAGAGCGCGACCCTGCTCCTGCTCGTGCAGCGGGACCTGGCCCGTATGGCGTTCAGGAGCGCCGAGTACTGGGTGCTGCGCGCCGACGCCCACACCAGCCCCAGCTTCACGGCCACGGTCACCGCCTCCAAAACGCGTGAGTTTCCCCACGGACGCGACCTCGCCAAAGCCTCGGACTTCGCACCGGACGGCACCCTCAAACCGGACCGGGACGTGCTGCAGCTCACCGAAGCGCAGGCCAGCGCCATCCTGGGCGTCATTGACGGGAAGACCGCCACCGTCACCCAGGTTGAGCGCAGTGAGGTCCGCTCGAAACCCAGACCGCCGTTCGTGACCGACACCCTCCAGCAGGCCGGTGAGCGGCTGGGACTGAGCATCGATCAAGTGATGAGCGTGGCCCAGGAACTCTACGAGGGCGGGTACATCACCTACATGCGGACCGACAGCGTCTCGCTCAGCGAAGAGGCGCTCCTGGCCGCACGCGCTGAAGTCAGTCACCTGTTCGGCGCTCCGGCACTGCCGCCTCAGCCCCGCCAGTACGCCACGAGGGACAAAAACGCCCAGGAAGCGCACGAAGCCATCCGCCCGTCCGGCAGCACCTTCCGGCGTCCCGACGACCTGAAGGCCGAACTCAGTGCCCCGCAGCTGCTGCTCTACACCGCCATCTACCAGCGCACCGTGGCGTCTCAGATGCACGACACCGTCTACGCCCAGACGAACGTCGTCCTGACCTGCGGGCCCGCCACCCTCGCCGCCAGCGGACGAATCCTCACCTTCGCCGGCCACACCCGGCTCCTCAACGACGCGGAAGAAGGCGACGACAGTCAGGCGCTGCCCGACCTGGACGTCGGCAGCAGCATGCGCCTCAGCGCCAAAGAGGCCGAACTGAAGAAGACCAGCGCGCCGGGCCGCTACACGCCCGCCAGCCTGATCAAGGCCATGAAAAGTGCCGGAATCGGCCGTCCCGCCACGTACCAGGCGACCGTCAAAACCCTCAACGACCGCGGCTATACCGTCCAGTTGGGCAAACACCTCGGCGTGAGCGCCCTGGGTCTGCTGGTCGGGTCCTACCTGAACAAGCAGTTGAAGAAATTGATGTCCAAGGACTTCACGGCAGGCATGGAGCATGACCTCGACCGCGTCGCACAGGGCGAACTCACCCGCGTGCAGTACCTCACCCGCGCCTGGAGTGAAGAACTCGCTCCCCTGATCCGACAGGCGGAGAAAACCCCGCCGCTCCTGCGCCTCCCGCACCTGGAGGGCGTCACCCTGCACGCCACTCGGGACGGGGTGCAGATCCGGTCCGCCGCCGGGACGGGCACCATCCCCCTGACGGTGGCCCCGGCCGACCTGAAACCCGGCGACGTCGACAAGGTGATCCGCGGAACCTACGCCCCCAAACGCGCTGCCCGCAGCGGTGGGGGAGAGCGCAAATCCCGCGCGGCCCACAACGAGAAAGCCGCCAGCGCCCGCCCCCGGAAACCCCGGAGCGGCACGAAGAAAAGTTCGTCCCGCAGCCGCTGAACCACGCCAGGTGCGAGAGGCGTCACGCGCTGAAACCACCCAACTGCCGCCTACGTTGAGAGGCATGGATCCCACCGAGCGCCTCCAAGTCCTCAAGCGCGAAACCGTGCTTCTGGACCACCTCCAGCGCGTTGACGTGCTCACCCTCAGCCAGACCCTCACCTTCCGCACGCAGACCCTGCGCGGCTTCACCCTCAAACCCGCCAAGGGCCGGACCACGAGCTACACCAACCGCGCGAACGTCACCGCCGTGAACGTCACCACCAACCGGCTGATCGTCGTTCATGCCCGCGGCGCCGTGCATATCTCCGGTGAGGTGCTCGACGGCAAACACCGGTCACTGCTGCTGCTCAGCCTCACCGAGAGTGACCTGAAAGCCAGCCCCGGCGAACTCAGCCTGGTGATGGGCACGCGCCTCCTCGACGCGCAGGACATCCTCGCCGAGCCCCACCTGCCGGTCGAGGCCGAAGCCGCCCCCGCCGCCCCGGAAAAGCGCCGCCGCAGACGCGCAGCCGACGACGCCACCGACGCTCCGGCGCCCGCGGACGCAAGCCGGGATGACGTGACGCCCGTACACGCGGAGCTCAACGTTCACGCCCACGCGGCGGACCAGACCGGCATCCAGCCGCCCAGCGCCGGTCAGGACCTCACGGCCGCCGCCGATCCCGCTGCCGGCGGCCTCCAACCCGACGAGCCCGACCTTCACGACATGCCCTTCTGACGATGTCCCTGTTGCCCAGCGATCTCCCCAGCCTGCTGTTTCTCGGGCTTCTGACCACCGTGTGGGTGGGCTTTGACAGCACGCGCCCAGAACGGCAGCCCACCGGTCACGGCCAACTCGTCAGCCGCCGGTCCTGGGCGGACATCGCGGTCCTGTCGCTGGTCAACATCACTGTGGACGCCCTGCTCGCCTGGCAGGCCTTCGTATTCGTCGACCACCTGTTCGCGCACACGCCCCTGGTGCCGCTGGCCGCGCTGAGTCTCGCCACCGTCGCCGTCAAGCGTCTGCTCAGGCGCAGTTTCACCCAGCAGGTCCGGATGCTGCCTGAAGGCCTGAACATCACCCAATGGAACAAGCAGCGCCTCTTCCAGTGGAACAGCATCGAGCACGTCAGTCCCTTCCTCACCCACTCCGTCATCCAGCGCCACGGCACCGCCCCAGGCTGGCTGCGTCAGTACCACCTCGCCTGCACGATCGACCTCAGCCGGATCCGCCCCCACATCAAACCCACCGTTCACCTGCGGACCGTTCCCGCAAAGCAGAGGAGCCGATGACCCCAGACCCACCCTCAACCCGCGCGAACAAGAACCGCAACACCGTCATCTACACGACCATGGCCGCCGGCGTCATCGGCACCGCGTTCCTGCTGTTCGCACCCACCCGCGAGGACCAGGCCCTCAAGGAGCGCCAGGCCATCGCCACCGAGGGACGCCCGGTCCTGGGTGACCGCAGCAAAGGCCAGCCGGTCGTCGTGTTCCTCGACTACGCCTGCCCCGCCTGCGCGGAGTTCGAGAAGCAGATGCCCGCCATCAAACGCGAACTGATCGACACCGGAAAGATGCACCTGATCGTGCTGCACTCCCCGTTCATCAGTGAAACCAGCACCCGGGCGGCGCAGGCGGCGGAGTGCGTGCACCGTGAATCCCCCAACCGGTTCTGGGCCTACCACCAGGCCCTCTTCACCGCACAAGGCGACGAAAAGCAGGACTGGGCCACGCCAGAGCTTCTGCGCCGCCTCGCCGGGACCGCCGGCGTGAACCTCAACCGCTACGACACCTGCCTCGCGAAAGGAGAAAGCACCGCTGCCGTACAAGCCGACCTTCAGGAACACAAGAACGTCCGCATGCTCGGCACGCCGACCGTGTTCGTCAACGGTTACCGCACGCCCGCCGGCGGCCAGGACATCCTCGACGCCCTCAACAAACACGCCACCACCGCCACAAGGAGCACCCCATGACCCGATTCACTGCCCTGACCCTCGCCCTGACCCTCGGCCTCGCCTCCGCCCAGACCACCGCGCCGGCTCCTGCCACGCCTGCGGCCCCGGTCACCGCCACACCGATCATCACCGACGTTCCCGCCGGCCACTGGGCGCGTGAGGCGATCATCCTGCTCGTGCAAAAAGGCGTGATCCTCGGGTACCCGGACGGCACGTTCCGCGGTCAGGGCACGCTCACCCGCTACGAAGCCGCGCAGATCTTCGCCCGCCTGCTCCAGACGGGCGTCCTGCAAAGCCCCACCGTCCAGCAGACACTCACCCAGGCCGACCTGGACCTGATCACCAAAGCGATCAGTGACCTCGCCGCGCAGATCGTCACCATCGACAACCGACTCAAAGACGTCATCGCCGACCTGGACAACGTCAAGGCCCGCCTCGCCACCACCGAGCAGACCCTGCAGCAGGTCGTGACGGTCGCGGCCACCCACACCGAAGTGCAGGCCAGCGCGGACAAGGTCCGGGCCGAGACCCAGGCGGCCCTGGCCACCAAGGCGGACGTCGCCACCACGGCCGCGCTCGACGCCCGCATCAAGGCCCTGGAAGCGGAACGCGACGCAGCCCTCGCCGCGGCCGCCAAAGCCAAAGCCGATGCCGACGCGGCAGCTGCGGCCGCGATCGTCGCCAAGGGTGAGGTCGTCACGCCCGGCAGCCAGCCGCAGGCGACCTTCACCGTCGGCGACCGCCCCAAAACCAGCGTCGGTGGCGGGATCGGCAAGGACCTGAACCTTGGCGGCATCGACTACCAGTTGCAGATCGAACGCGCTGACCTCCTCTTCGGAACCGGTCTGCGCCTGAACGCCAGCTTCAACCCCACGGCCCGCGCGTACGGCGCGGACCTGCACGCCGTGAAATCCTTCTACACCAACACTGGGTTCAACCCCTACGTCGGTTTCGGCGGCGGCTTCACCGTCAGCCCCTCGTGGGTCGACGCCGCCATCGCCGCCACCGACCTGTACTTCGGCGCGCTCGGCGGCGTCAGCTACGACTTCACTGACACCATGCAGCTGTACGCCGAACTCAACGGACGCTACTACCTCAGCGGGAACGGCACCGCCACCGGCCAGCAGGACAAGAACGCCCTGGGGCTGCGGGTCAACGTCGGCGCGCGACTGATGTTCTAAACCTCCACCTGACGCGCGGCGGCAAGGGGCGAGACCAGCCACTTCCCGCCGCGTCCCACTGGACACACCATGTCAATGATCTACGTTTCCGGCCAAGCCACCGGCAACCCCAGCCCCGCGGGGTACGCCTTCCGCGTCAAGCAGGGGCACCTGATCCTGCGGGAACGGCAGCAGACCCTCACGAGCGGCAACGCCCTCAGCGCCACCCTGATCGGCGTGCGAGACGCCCTGCAGGGCCTGACGCAGGGCGACCCGTACACCATTGTCATGACCAACCACGCCCTGAGCGTGGACCTGCTCAACAAGAGCAGCGTCGCCCGCAGCCCCGCCATTCACGCGCTGGTCACCGAAATCCAGGTGTTGACAGCCCAGCACGGCCTCAACCCTGAGTATGTGCACCTGCTGCCCGAAACGGACCCGGACCTCGACGAAATCATCCGCCTGAGCGAGGACAGCGCCCGGCTCGCGTGGCGGACCGCCAACAGCCCCGCCTGCCCGCGCTGCGGCGACATGATGACCATCCACCACTCCCGCGGAGGAAAGCTATGGAAGTGCAGCACCGACACCTGCAGCGGGACACTCCGCCTCTACAGCAGTCCCTGACCCGGAACCTCATCCAGGGCGCCCTCGCGTACCTGCTCACCGCCATCATCCTGATGCTCGCCTTCAGCCTGAACGTCCTCGCGTTCAACGCCAGCGACCCAGCCGCGCAGACCTGGTTCAAACAGATCCTTCTGGGCCTCACCCTGGTCACCGCCGCAGCATTCGCGGTCTTCCACTCCCACCGCCTCACCGTCCTGATCCCCGCGCTGATCACGGGTGTGCTCGCGGCCACCGCGACGAACAACCCGGTCGGACTCCACCTCGGCCTCACCGCGCTGGTCCTCGCCCAGCAGGGCATGCGCGCGCCTCACTCGTACGGCCTGATGCTCAGCGTGATCCAGACCTGCGGCGCCCTGATGCTCGCCACCACCGGCCTGGCCGTCGACGCCGCGCTGCTGCTGCCCTACCTGCTGCTGACCGTCGCCCTGCGGCGCTGGACCCATCCGGCGCTGCACGACCCCCGCCTGATCGTCACCCTCGCTGCCGCTGCGCTCGCCCTGAGCCTGCGATAGCGGCCGAACCATCAGACATGGCCCGGGTCCGCCCGGGCCACAGTGCTGCCGGCGCTGTTCACCCATCCCCAGAAAGGGATGCGCGGTCGCACCTTATATATAGGACGCCGCCTCAAGTGGCGCCGCGCCACCAGTCACCTGCCGCTACGGTGGACACATGCTCCGCGCTCTCCTGACCAGCGTGCTCCTGACCTCTGCAGCCGCCGCACAAACCATCCCGAACATGAACCCCGCCACGCCCGAACAGCAGAAGGCCATCAACCAGAACGCCCTGGCCTTCACCGGACGGACGTGCACCATGTACGGCGTCAAGCTGGTGGAAGTCCCCGCCTCCGTTCCCGCTGAGAAGCTCAAGAAAGGCATGCTGCTGGCCACGGATACACTCCTGAACGCCTACACCCGGCACGGCACGACCCCCACACGGGTCCAGCGCACGGACGACGGCGGCGCCGTGATCTACACAAAATGGAACAACGGCTTCATGCAACTGGCCGTTTCCACGAACGGAACACGGCGGTTTCACGGCATGTTCGCCTGCATCCTGCGCTAACCGACCGAACCGGGGGCCAGCCTTGCTTTCGACACGACGCCGGCGGATGACGCAGCCAGCCGAGCTCCGCAGGTCTGGGAGGGTGGCAGACCGGGATGCGGCAGACTGGAGGCATGAACTGGAAGCGGGGCAAGTGGGGCGCGGTGATTGGTGCCGGTGGGGGCATTCTGAGTTTCGGCCTGAGTGAGGACATGTGGCTGCTCGTCGTGACGGGACTCGCCATCTTTGTGTCCGGCTTTCTGAAGCTCCGTGCGTTCGACCGGGCCTGACTGCCCGCCGGTTCCGTCACGCGGCCCGCCTCAGGCGTAGCGGTCAAGGGAGCGGCAGAGAAGCGCCGCACGCCATCGATCCCGGCCTCATGCAAGGACAGTCACTCAGAAAACTGAGCTCACAGGAGGTCCAGGAAGGGGCCTCCAATTCGTTTCGAGGGGTACAGGACCCTGGCGCGGATTGGTCAGGCGGGCTCATGCGGCACAAGATCGCTTCTCTTTCCTAATGAGTGTTAGGGCATAGAAACGTGATCGGCATTTTGGACCCGTACCGTACTCTGACCAGGTGATGCCCCTGCGACGCGCACAGGTCCAGATCCAGGTGGTCTACCCCGGCGTTGACCTGCTGGTCCTGGCATCGGAAAACCAAGCCACGGCGATCCGCACCTTCCTGACAACCAAGGACGCCCTCCAACTCCATCACCCATCGGTCAACGCACTCGAACGAGATGCCGAACTCCTGCGCCAACACGCACAGGCTGTGCTGGACTCTTACAGCCTGCCCGACACGAAAGACCTCGTGATCTACCTCGCGCCCTGTCGGCCCTCAGCCGCTGTCATCCGCCAGGGGCTCGCCGAACACGGCATCGGCGCCGAGTGGAAAGGGTACTTCGATAGCCATCCTGACTGTCTCCGGGTGTTCTGGGCATCCACGGACCTTCGTCCACTTATTCCCGTCGTGACCCATGAACTCGGGCACCACCTCCGACCCGCTAACCTCGACCGGGAGTACGTTGAGGCCGACACCTACCGCGTCACAAGGCGCCTGCTGCATGAGGGCCTCGCAGAAAACCTCGTCCACGCCGTCCATGGAACCGGAGCGCTGCACCATACGGCTCCCAGCCCGCAACCCGTCCTGGACAGCCTCGTGGAGGTCCTCAGATTGGAGCGGGCCGGCGCCCTCCTCGACGGTAAGTGCGCGGGAGACGCGTTCAACCTTCTCGACGGCAATGACCTGTACGCCCCTGGATCTGAACTGCTTCGCCGTTCCGGGTTGACCCTTCACGAGGCGGCGCGTGTCAGTCCAGCTGACTACCTCGAACGGATCATCCCTCACGTTCCCAACCTGCCCAGCAGCGGCCAGACCGACGATCCATGGTCGCCGTGGGCCCGGAGGTGACCGCGTGTCCTCACCTGCCCCTGATCTAAATGAGGCGGTCAGGATTCTCCTTGGCCACGCCGGGCAGCCCATGACTGTTCGAGAACTGCGTGACCGCGCGGGTCTGCCCGCGCCCCTGTTTCATCAGGCCCTTGATGAACTTGAGCGCCAGGGGCGCGTTTCGTGGGTGAACGACGACCTCGTTATCCGCCCTCCGGAGTCCAGTCAGCCGTGAGAACCTTGTGCTGTGGAAGACGGTTTGACGGAAGTGCTCGCAGAATGAGCACTTCCGTCAAGAATGGGGGGATTGGAGAATAAGACCTGGACCTGCTGCTGTTAGGTGAAACGGCAGGGGGCTGGGGTTAGCCAGGTACCTAAGACGTACTGGCGGACCTTCGGGGACTCTTCCAGAAGGATGTCGACGAGCAACTTGAAGAAGCCCGTACCGCCACGAAGGACTCCCACGTCAAATGCGCGGCTTGGGAACAGCAGATCGAGCTCAGAGCCAATTAGGGATAATGGAATTAAAATAACTTTTCACCTCTCTTCTTCATGGTCAGTGCGTGAATGGGCGCACCTGTTCAGCAGATCATGCCCAGAGACTGTCAGGCCTTTGTCAGCTCAAAATGATCCGCCCGCGTCCGGGGGGCCATCACTACTGGCTTCCTTTTCACACTAACCATGATTAGTTCTAAAACCCCCTGCGGACGGCCCGAGCTGCCTCGCGTCCCGTCACGTCTCCTCTCGGGCAACCACTCACGTGTCGCTGACACTGAAAGCATGAACATGCCCCGGCTTTTCATGCTCGCCGCCTGCTGCGCCCTCTTCTCCGCCGCCACCGCGCAGGAGGCAGCGGCGGAACCCGGGATGTACCCGATTCAGATCGACCTGCGCAAGGTCAACCAGGCGGGAATCACGCCCGGTGCAGGGTACGTGCTGGTGCGCGACCTCAAAGCGCTCGTGCAGGTCAGCGCGAGCGGCAACACGTACACGCTGCGCACCCCAGGGTCGGTCCTGCGCTTTACGGCAGGCGGCCGCTCGGCCACCCTGAACGGAGAGCCCGCCAAGCTCAACGCCACGCCGATACGACTGAGTGAGACGGTGCTGCTTCCCGTGCAGGCCCTGCGCTTCCTCGGGTGCGGATACCAGCCGCTCGAACCCATGAAGAATGTCCGTGCCTACAGCGTCAAGTGCGCCGACCAGGACGTCACGGTCAACCTCGCCGTGATGACCTTCGAGAACGCCAATGCCCGGGGGGGGGCCCTGCTTCCGACTGGAGAGCGCATCAATCAGATCCGCGCCAGGGCGCTACGCGCTGGCCGCTGACCAAGCCCTTCACCCATCACCTCCCGCAGTACGCGGGAGGTTTCGTTTTGGCGTGCCATCGCCGGACGCCACCCATACGCGGCACATCCTGGGGTATGACCGTGACGTCTTCCCTTTTCCGCGAGGCTCCAGCCGGCACGGCCGCACACGCCGTGGAACTGCTGCGCGCCATGCCGCGCATGAACTTTCAGAACCCCAGCAGCATTGAAGAAGTCCAGCAGTGGAACGCGGCCCGCAAAGCGCACATTGCCAGTGTCCCGGCCTCGGACATGCACCTGCATCTCCTGGCGCTGACGCCGCAGCAGGACGTGCTCGGCATCAACCTCAGCGGCCTGAGCATGGGGATGGGCGGCTTTGTTTCCGGAGTCCTCGTGGGCTTCGTGGTCCTACACCATTTCGGCTTCGCCCTGCTGGCCGGACTCCTCCTGGGTCTGGTGCTGGGCGCGCTGTTCCACACCATGTACAAGGCGCAGCGCTCGCGTGCGGTGAATCTGCTGGAAGCCATGGCTGCGGGTGACCGCTCAGGGGGGGAGGTCCAGACGGAATGAAAGACAACAGCCTCCGGAGTGCTCCGGAACTGACGCACCAGCCTGGAGAGCCCGGGTACACCCACGACCTGTACCAGCTGCTCAAACGGCTGCACCTGCGGGACGAGCACGAACCTCCCATTGCGCCTGGCGTGATGCGCGACTGGTACGACCTGAAAAGCGAGCACATCGGCAAGCTGCCCCTGCGCGACCGGCACGTTCACCAGCTGGCCCTGACGCCACGCGCGACGCTCGGCGGGTTTGAGCTGAGCAGTTACGCCGCGGGACTCGCCACCACCGTCTGCGCCGGCATCTTCTTCGGGTACATCCAGGACCTGGGCGACACAGGGATCGCAGGCGGCGTGCTGCTGGGCAGTCTCGTGATGGCCCTGGTCAACCGCCGGGCTTATGAAGCCCAGCAGCGGGCTCACGCGCAGCTCGGGCTCCCTGCCCCGACCGACCGGTACACCGGGATGAACTTCTAGTATGTTCGGCGACCTTCAGCGCAACCTTGACCGGCCTGTGAAATGCCCGAAATGCCGGTCGTCTGAGATCCTGCTGACCGAGCAGGCGGTGCGCATCACCCTGCGGTACCGGCAGACCAGCGACAACACCCTCGAACGTCAGCAGTTACGTAAGCGCATGATCGACTCCAGCGTGGAGGGCTACTGCGAACGGTGCTGTCACACCTGGAAGGTGCGGGGCATTCAGCACGTGAATGAACTGCGCTACGCCTTTTGCAATCGCAAGAACAGCGGCAGTGGACTGCAGAAAAATGGAATTACCGATCTGTCTGAAAGAATGACTCCGGTGCACGAGCTGGGGTAAGTTCGGGTCCACCGCATCAATCTGTGCAGGCCGCTTGACCCGTGGGGGGTTCAACAAGCAGCCTGCGCAGCGTTTTAAACGAAGTTCGCGGCGTCACGCACCGCACGTTGCTTACCGGTGAGAAGTTGAGCGTCTTTATACTGAAGGGGATGAGCGCGGTGGTGACAACAGCAGACTGGAAGCAGGTCAAGAGCCTCTTCGAGAGCGGCCACCTCGGTCAGGCGCACACGGCGCTCAAGGTGCTGGCCAAGGCCGGGCATGAGGAGGCCAAGACGCTGTACGCCCTTTCTCTGCTCCAGCTCGGCGAAGCGGAGCAGGCCTGCGCGGCAATGCAGCACCATCCCGGATGGCAGCGGGTAATCGAGGCCCTGATTCAGGTGCCGCCCAGCGCCGGCGACAGCGCTCCAGGTCAGGAACACGCGACACTCCAGCTCCTCGCGGAGGCCATTCGCTGGCATCACGCGGGCGAGTATCAGAAGGCCTCCCTCTGGCTGCAGGAATGCTGGGTGCTGCCGACGTTCGCCGCAGAGCAGCGCTGCATCCTGCTGTGGCTCAGCGTGCAGAACGCGCTGGAGCAGTTTGACCTCACTGAAGCGAGGCGGTACCTGAAACTCAGCGAACAGGTCCACCCGGAACACCACCTGCTGTTGCGCACGCAGCAACTGTGCGAGAGCAGCCTGACGGTCGATCTCGACATCGAGACGGCGCAGCAGCACCAGCGCAACATCCGGCGCAGTGCCCGCGGCCGCGACCTGTTCAATCTGCTGTTGTTCGGCGGGCCGCAACTGGAGGTGTACGCCCATGACCGCCAGGCCGCGTCAGTGGCGGAGCTCAGCCGCAAACTCCAGGACCTGCCGACCGTTCACACCCACCGCGCGATTGCCGCCGCGCTTCTCGGCGAACGTGACGTGGCCCTGGAGATCCCCTGCGCCAGTGCGCGGCTCGAGGCCCGCCGGCGCCTGTACGCCGCCTGGCAGAACGGCGATACCGACGAGCTGTGCAGCGCCGCGCTCGCGCAGCCCAACGACCTGACCTGGACACGCGACCACCTGCGGCTGACCGGCCACCTCGACGCCTGCGCGCTTGACGCGCTGAACGAAGCCGTCGGGCCTTTGAAAGTGCCGGAACACGCGACGCACAGCTACTACGTTCAGCTGCTCGGGGAACACCCGCAGATCCTCACGCCGGAAGGGCCGCTGAACCTCGGCAGTCTCACCCGGAACGCGGCCCGGCTGCTGGCGCTGCTGCTGATCAACAAGCGGCGGGAGGACAGCTACCAGTGCTCCGACGACCTGATTCAGAGCCTGATGGATATGAATCCGGAGTACCTCAGCGCGGATGACCGGCGCAGCGCCAAGATGCAGGTCGCGAAGCTGATCTACAGCCTGCGTCAGAAAACCCGGCAGGACCTGGTCGTCTCCGAGCACCGCAGCTACACCCTTGGGGAGCATCACGTCCTGCTCGATACCGACGCCCTGCAGGACCTCATCCGCAGCGGGGACCTCGACAATGCCGCTGAGTTGCTGCAAGAAGGCATCCTGCCTCACGAGTCGCCCAACAGCGCCCTGCACGCGTACCGGTGTCAGCTGTACCAGGAGTTCTTCGAGGCCGTCGATGCCCGGTTGGACCGTGACCTCACCGACCGAGAACGCCACCAGCTCGCCATGTGTCTGGCGCCGTTCACTGATTGGCCCTGGCCGGATCCGATGCTTGAGGAACAGGCGCAGGCTGTGTTTGATCGTCTCAGTGCCGACGTGGCGTAAGCCGGAGCGGGAGCGGGGCGCCCCTCGATGATGGGCGTCCGCTGTTTCGCCGGTCATGACCAGGCGCGTCCGCTCCAAAATTGATTTACGCACTGGGCTCGATTCGGGTTTTTTTCGCCTGACACGCTTGGCATCAATGGAATCACTGATCGTTTACAATCATATTAGTTTTCTCACCGGAAAACTTGGCGGACTCCTCCCCATCCGCCAGCAGCCTACCCGCCTGCCTGCAGTCCTCCCCTCTTTAGTGTTTGAATCCCCCCCTTCAAACACACCTGCCCCCAACAGGAAAACAGCGAACCTCCCCCCGGCCCACCCTGCCGGGCTGCCTCCCCCCCGGCAGCCCGCAGGTCCACGCAGCATGTGCTGCTGCTTCTCCTTGGAGAGACCCCGTGATTCTTACCCCGGAACACCGCACGTTGGACATTCTTCAAACCAAGCGTTTTGCCACTGCCCGCGAGCTCTCAGCCACCTACGCTGAGCAGACGGGGGAAAACAAAACCAACGCCTACATTCACGCCCGCCCGCGGCTTCAGGCGATGGTGGACGACGGCCGCGTGATCCGCTGGTCGAAATCCAAGCCCGTCTACGTCCGCAAGGAAGACGCGGCCCAACTCAAGCAGGACCTCAAACAACACCTGCTGCTGCTGATCCGCCGCGGGTGCAAGGCGCCCAGCGAACTGCGCAGCAAACCGGTCCTCGGCCAGCTGCTCGGCACCGACCTGCTCAGTCAGCTGCTGACCGAACTCACGGAAGACGGCCTGGTCACCTCCACCCGCAACGGGGCGCAGGGCCGGACGAAAATGTACGAACTGACGGAAGTGACCGTTCAGGACCTCGATAACGAGCACGCCAGCAAGATCATGGCGTACCTCGAAACGCGCCGGAAGCACGGCGCCCAGACGTGCAGCGTCAGCGAAGTCACCCGCGCCACGCGCCTCGAGCGCGACCAGGTGATCGACACACTGCAGGAACTGCACCGGCAGGGCAGGGTACGCAGCAGCACCGTGGGATGCATGACCCTCTACGGAGCCCTGGAGCAGACGGCCTACGTCCACGCTCCCAAGCCGTTGGCCGTCACCGAACTGGCCAGCATCCCCAGCGCCACCCCCACCGCCGAGGCATCCAGCAATGACACAATCGCCCAAATTCAGGAAACAGAGCTTGACCGCGACGGACTCGCCGAGCCCCTCCACCTCGACAATGACCTCGCCGGCCCAGACGTCACCGCTGCCGGCCCTCACGCCCGCGACACTGGCGCCCACGAGCGTCCAGGCGACGCCGGCCACACCTGCAGCGCCGGAGACGTCCCCAGCGCAGCCGCAGCGGACGAAGGGCCGCAACCCGCACCGGAGATCACTGCCGCGGGACAACCGGTTCCGCGACGCGACCGGCGAGAACCCCAACGCGCACATCGTGATGAACCAGGATCCCGTGGACATCAGCCTGGACGCGCGCCGGGGAGAGAGCAGCGGGCCGAGGCAGACGGGCACCATCACGATCCTGGGCGTTACGGACAAGGGCGAGCGGCAGACCAACAGCGTCGGCATCTGCATCCGGGACCAGCACAACCTGCGCTTCATGCGCTACCCGACCCGCGAGACGCTCGATACCGTGCTCCCTCACGTCCTGGAAACCGCGCTGAAAAACGCCCCCGCGCTGTCGGACCTGATCCTGACCACGCCGTACAAGCAGTTGTGGAGCGAGGCGAACTACACCGAGGAAACACAGCGGTTCCTGCGGCAGTACGGCTGCCGGGTGAAAAAAGCGTACCCGCTGCCACACGACCTGGGCGGCACGCTCGCGCGACTGGCCGCGAATGGAATCCTGGGCCCTCAGCTGGTCGAGTACCACTTGTATACGGCCTCGGTCACCGACGAACGCAGGGCCTACGTCGCGGCACTCCTGTGGGGCAAGTCCTACGCACACCGCTTCGTGCAGACGCTCCCGGCGCCGAGCCTGGCCCTCGCTGAAGCGGCCGCCACGGAATGGGCGTTCAAGCTCATGCCGCGCACCAGCACCGTGTTGATCAGCAACGCCAACCCCGTGATCGGGCAGTTGTGGGCGAACCCAAAGTCCCTGCAGGAAAACGCTGAGATGCGGGAGGCCATGCGCGGCGTTGGGCGCCAGATGAAGGCCAAGGACCTGCGGTTCAAAACGGATATCGAGAAACCGCATCACCAGCTCGCGCGCGTCGTTCGCGAAATTGTCGGTGGCCTGTATGCAGGCGCGGACGTCCGGAGATCCCCGTGACCAGCGTGCTGGAAAGCGAGTTCACCCTGGGCCACCTGCTGACCTTGAACCACCTGGATCACGAGCAGTTCCACCGCTGCCAGGAGGAGGTGAAAAAGGGCAGCAACGTGATCAACGCCCTGTCACTGTTCGCCAACGACACGGAAATCTGGAGGCAGTTCGCGTTGGAGAGCGAACGCGAATTTCATCCGGACCACCGCAGCCTGCGGGTCATGTTCTCGGACCTGATGACCTACGACCTGGTGCTGCGCACAGGCCTGTTGCCTCACCGCGAACGTGGGCCTGAACTCCAGGTTGTTACCTACGACCCCGGCATGGTTGACGGCCCTCACCCCGCGTTTCCCGGACGGGTCCTGAAGCACGCCTTGATCCCTCCATCGGCCTGGCGCACCTTATTCGACCTCGCGTACCCGCAGGTGCTGATCAAGGCGTCCATGACCGAACCGGAAGCCGTGGCGCTCGTCACCTTCACGCAGACCGGCGCGAGCATCCGCATGACTCCGGAGCAGCGCGCGGAAGTGATCGCCCTGACACGCGGATACCGGTTCATTGACGTGCGGACCGACCCCGTGGACCCGGAAGTGATCGGCCTGATCAATCTCAGCACCAAAGCGATGTCCAGCGCCTACCCACATCACCTCGAAGGCGGCAACCTCGTGGTCCTGATGTCCGATCCGGAGGACCAGGAAGCCATCGACCGGCTCTACAAACAGACGCGGCTGCGCATCATTCCGGCCATCGTTACCCGGGCGATCATCGACGAGCTGCTCAAGAAGGAATCGGCGGCCCGTCCTGTCGAGGTCAGCACTTGAACGCCGCCCAACAGGCGCTGCTGGAGACAGGCCTGGAGCACCTCGCTCTGGGCCGCAGCCTGTTGCCGATCAACGCCTCGAAAATGCCCCACATGGCGGCCCTGCTCAAGACCGGGCACATGGTGGGCCAGAACGCGTCCTGGAAGCCCCTGATGGAGCACCGGCCCACCGCGGACATGCTGCGCGTCTGGCTGGAGCAGCCGCAGACGGGTCTGGGGTTGGTCTGCGGGGGGATCAGCCGCCTGGTCATCATTGACGCCGACGGGGAGAAAGGCATCCGGCTCTTCAACGACTGGGGCCTGACGGAGCGCGCGCACGTCCGCACCCGGTCTGGGGGCCTGCACTGGTACGTGCGTCACCCCGGCTGGCGGGTCCGGACCCTTCAGAGCCAGACCAACGCGAAGCTCGCCGCCATTCAGGGCGTCGACATCCGCGCGGACGGCGGGTACGCCGTGACGGCGCCCACAGCGTTCGGATCCATGCGGTACGTGCCGCTCAGGGACCACCACGAGCTCGATTGTCCGTCGCTGCTGCCTCCGCACGTCCAGGACCTGCTCGGCCTGGCCGCGCCGCCCAGTGACGAGCCGGTCCCCTTCCGCGCCCGCGGGTACGTGCCGCAAAAATCCGAATCCCTGGCGGAAACCCTGCTCCAGCGTGCGCTGACCAAAGCGCATGAAGGTGAAGGGCGCAACGCTGCGGGGTTCTGGCTCGCCACGCAGCTGCGCGACAACGACTTCTCGCAAGGCGAAGCGCAGGCATACATGCACAACTACGCGTCCCTGGTCCCGGCACACAACGCCAAGGGTGAACGCGAGGACTACCCGCTCAGCGAGGCCCTGACCTCCCTGCGTCAGGCCTACCTGAAACCCGCCCGCGCCCCGTGGAAGAAGCGGGAGCGCGGTCCGAAGCTTCCGGAGCCCAAACCACACGCCCTGCCTCCGCTCACCCGCCTGGTCAGCGCCTGGCCGGTGCTGTCCGACGATGACCGCTACTACGCCATGCGGTGCCTGCACGGGTGTGAAGGCGAGACGGGACGGAGCGCCAGGAAGCTCTTCGAATCCATCGCCCCCACGCTCCTGCAGCAGGCTGCTGTGCAGAAACTCAGCCTCACGCACCTGCTGCTGCTGCTCGACCGGAAGAAGCACTAAACGCCTGCACCCTGCAGGTTCTGCATCCAGAGGTACCCAATGATCATGCCGCCCGGCAACACAGTCCGTACACTGAACAAATGGATTCGCCTGGAGATCAGGACACGATGAGAGGCCATGACGAATGGAATGCCGCCACCCTGAACCTGATCCCTGCCCAGGAGCGACTTCCAGAGGGCCTGCTCAGGCTGGAACGGCCAATCCTCATCAGAGATGGCGTCGAAGGAAAGCTGGTCTGCATCGGCGTTCCAGGCATCGGTCTGGCACGAGGCAGCGACAACGATATCCTTGTCGCCCTGATCAACATGTACATCGATCTCGGCTGCCCGAGCGACGGGGTCGTCAGCACCACGGCCTACGCGCTGCTCAAACTGGTCGGGCTGGATACCTCCGGGTACTACTACGACGCCCTTGCCCAGGGCCTTGAGCGGGTATTCAACACCACCTTCAACATCTCCGAGGCCTGGTACGACCCGGTCGAGAAGCGGTACACGACGGAATCGTTCAGGATCATCGACAACCTGACCCGCACGCACAGGAAGCCGAGGGGCAGCGGCATGAATCTCGACAGCCGCTCGGTCCTCAAGATTCGCCTCAATGACGTGCTGACCAGCTCGATCAGGGCCGGGTACATCAAGTCGCTGGACCTGGGGTTGTACCAGGTGCTTCCGAGTGTGGGGGCGCGCCAGATGTACCGAATGCTTGACGGGTACCTGGCGGAAGCGAAGCTGAACGGCGAGTCCATGCCGTACGTCAAAAGCATGGAGATGGTGAAAGCTGCCCAGGACAGCGGCGTCCTGGCCTCCAGGCCAGACAACATGCGCCGGGCACTGGAGCGCATGCACGCTCCACTCCTGAAACACAACTATCTGGCGAAAGTGGACTTCGTGGGCCGCGGCCTGAAGACCCGGGTGCACTACACGTTCAGTCATGGCATGCCGGCTGCACTGCCTTCAGCAGCCAGCGCAGACCCGGAGCTTGTCGCTCTGCTGACGGCCCGTGGAGTTCACGCTGGGCGCGCTTCGTCGTTCGTTCTTCTCCTGGGCGACCAGGTGCTTCCTGTGGTTGAGAAGTTCGACCGGCAGTTGAAGCTGAACGAGCAAAAAGGTTCGCCCATCAACAACAAGGGGGCCTATATGGCCCGCCTGCTTGACGAGGCAGCCTCCATTGCGCGCGAGGCTGAGACCACCGCTGTGGTGGCAAAGAAGGCCAATAAGGCCGCCACCGCTCGGCCAGCCCCTGTGCCTGCGAGTGCCGCAGTTCCGGAGCCTGAGGTGGATGAGGACGAGCGGCTTGCAGCGCTCGACCCTGAAGCGGCGTACGACATCTTGCTGCCTGGCTTCATGCTCAAAATGCTCCAGGCCAGGGGCATGGCCATTGAAGACGCCGACATGCTTCGTGCGCGCTTTGTTGCCCGGCAGATCACCGTCAAGGACCTGCGTGCCTTTAAGAACGCGGTCCTGCTTCAAGGTGAGGCGGTGCAAACGGCTCTCCAGAACCTCCCCTAAACCAACTGCCACCAGCAGCCCAAGTGCCTCGTCTGACCGGCGGGGCCCTTCTTTTGCCCCGCCGAATCACTCCTGACCGCCTACCGGAGAACTGGAGGGAATTGGAATTTGTCGTATCGGAATACCGGAGGTGAAAAGCCGGAAATGCCGTGTGGGACGCACTTCCAGGCGAGGCTATCAAGGTATCGGAAGATTGGAGGAGTTTTCGACTGTCCGTATCGGAAGACTGGAGGTGAACAGAGGGCACTATCGGAAGACTGGAGGTGAAAAGAGCCTCGTTGGGCTCGGAGAACTGGAGGGATTGGTATCGGAGAACTGGAGGTGAAACACACGACACTGTCGGAGAACTGGAGGTGAACTTTCGGAAGACTGGAGGGATCAGGCACGGAAGACTGGAGGGAATGACACGGAGAACTGGAGGTAAAACGGGGGTTTGATGCTGTGCCAGACGTATCTCAGGGGGGCCTATGATGATGACATCATTTCTTTTAGAAGATCTTAAAAACATACCATCATCAAAAAGGTCAAGGGGGCTCCGCAGCACCTGGCATGACCGGCAGGACTCCGGGCGCACCCGGCCGGAGACGCGACCTCGCTCCGGTGGAAACCACCCACCGACCGGGACACTGGACCTATGAGCGCAAAGATTCAGATCCTGGGCTGCTTGCAGCACCTGCCCCGCGAGAAGTCCTTCACGGTCGCCGGGGTAGAAGAAACCAACCAGTACGGCCGCCTGCAGCAGGTCCCGTTCGAATTCCGGGTGCTCAAACCTGAGCTGCTCGGCGGGGCGAAACCAGGCGACACCCTCCTGATCGAGGCCCGCCTCCAGCCGATCAGTGACGCGCCCGGCCAGCTGCTGCTGATTCCCTCCGCCGTGCAGAACCTCGGGAACCAGGGCGGCACCCACCAGGACAAGGGCCACGTCCGTCCCCTGGGCCTTCAGCGCGTTCTCGTGGCTGGCACGCTCGCGCAGGACCCGGTGGTTCAGGACTTCGGCAAGGCAGGCGTCGCCACGAAGCTGCAACTGGCCATCAACCCCGCCGGCGCCCTGATCCAGGCCGTCGCCTACGGGGAGAGTGCCGTGGCGCTCGGGAAGCGCAAGGCCGGGGACCGCCTCGTGGCCGGGGGCCGCCTGATCGCCGAGAGCACCATCGACCCGCGGGGCCGTGAAACCACCCACTACACCTTCGAGCTCGACCGGCAGGATGTTGAGCTGGCAGCGGACTTCAAGCGCCGCACGGAACGCCCCCGCAAGGGCAAGCGTGACCAGCAGGGCCCCCGGACGCCCGGCCAGGCCCCGACGGCGCCTGCCAGCCCCCAGCAGAAGCGCGAGCGCAGGGAGCGGACTGCTCCCGCCCCTGACCGCGTCACGCTCGAACAGCCGGCGGAGCCGCAGGTGCAGGCGGTGGCGCCCTTGACGGACGCGGAGCTTCCGGACATCAGTGGCGACGACATCAAGGTCAGCTTCGCCGCATTGACCCCTGAGGACGCCGCCGCGCCGGTCTGAGCGCCTCTCCCCTCTCCCCCTCTGAAGCTTCAGAGGGGGATTTGCTATGCTGACACTGTTCCTCTGGTCGGGAATGATGCAGGACGTTGCCGGGGCCCCCCTTCCCTGGCAAAACCCTCGGGCACGTGTCAGCCGCACCTTGCCCCTTGCTGTTCTTTCTTCCCCTCAGCCGCAGGCTGAGCCCGGAAATCCACTTTCGCACCGTGTGCAGGGTGGCCGACCGGCTCCTGCACCTTGTTCTGAGGAGGAAACCCCATGCACGTCGATACGACCGACGTTCGCACGTTCGTCACTGCTGCCACCGCGCAGCTGGAGCGAACTGCAGCCGCCAACTGCACTCCCCGTGAGCGCAGGAGCCTGAACACCACCCGCCCCCTGTACCACCAGGTGCAGGACTGGCTGGAACGCCACCCGGACCCGGAGATCACGCTCCCATCGGGATGGTGCACCACCTGCGACTCACTCGCATTCCTCGCCGTCCTCAACAGCCTGTACGGCTTCGGGGACGGCATCACCAGCCAATGGGCCGCCTGGTACGTGCACCATCAGCTGATGGCGCGCGACCCCGCGAATCCCGACCGCTGGTCGAAAGCCTGGCGAAGACGCCTGACTGGGAAGCTCGGCAAGCGCATCAGCGCACCCGGGCACGGTCCAGACGTCCTGCCCCTGGTCCACGAGGCCCTCACCGGCCACCCCCTGCCCTAACCCATCCACACCGGCCACCGCCCCCATTCTTCCGAGAAGGGGGCGCAGTGCGCTCTCCCTTCTCGGCTTTCCCTGAGGAGGGATCACATGCGTTACCTGCAACTGTCCGCCCACCGGAGCCTGATCAAAGCCATCGCCGAAGCGTTCAATGCGGACCCCACGACCACGTTTGTCGGCGGCGGCGCAGCGAGACACGCCATCGACAGCAGCTGGGCCCGACCAGGCGAGGACATTGACGTGTTTCTCGGAGCCACGGACCGTCTCACGGTCCCTCACGGCTGGGTGGAACGCCCGTCGCAGGGGTACCAGACGTACCTCAGCGTGTGGGAGAACCCCAGATACAAAGGCATCCAGGTCATTCAGATCAGCCATGGGCTGCTGGTTGACGAGGGACGCCGCTGCATCGAGAGCTTCGACATTCCCGAGCACCGAGCCGGGATCTATCTTTCCGGCACGGTCGACCTCACGGCATCGGCATTGACTGAATTCGGTCTGTGCGAAAGCACCGTCACCCGGGTTCGCAAAGCGCTGAGCCTGACTTCGAACGAAGCCAGAGCCGCCCTGTACCGCGCCGTGGACACCTACGCGGCCGACACCGGCCTGCCCGATCACACGCCCGTGACCTTTCTTGGTCCTGGCGACATCAGAAGCGTGCCGTTTGCCAGTGAGGACGTCGCCCTGATCGGCCACGAGACCTTCGTGACCGGCACGCGCATCTACCTGTCGCGGCAGGCCCTCTTCGAGGAACAGGCCCGCACGTTCCCTGGCGACTACGCTGCTCAGCACTGCCTGGCGGGTCGCCGTTGGGTGATCGACTCCCTGAGTCCCGGTCACCTCGTACTGACGGACCCACGCCACTACCGCCGCCTGAGCTTCAGCTCCAGCGGCGCCGGCTGGACCACCCAGTACGACGCAGCCCGCGGCGCCGCCGAGTGGACATGCCCGACAACCCTGACCGTCAGCGGATTGCTTGGTCACCCGGACACCCGCGACCACACCGGCCGCTGGTACGTCCTCGACCCCGCCTCAGGACAGCTGCGCTACGAGCACGGCGACCTGAGCGCCACGCACGGCGGACTCACCCTGAGCGCCGAAGTGCGTGCAGGCAGGGTTCAGACCGTGCGTGCCGAGGGCACCTTCACCGGCACCGTCCACGACCAGCGCCCGTTCTACCGGACGTTCGGCGCCTACCTGCCCTCCTGGGAGATCGAGCAGCACTTCCAGCAGGCGCAGGCCGCCGACTGACCTGCGAACCCGCCCCCTTTTTCCGCCCTCACGCGTCCTGAGGAGGACCCGATGAACATCGAACTGAAGCCCGACTTCCCCATCACTGGTTACGGCCCCTGCAGTCAGTACGCCCGCGTTCGCACCCCCGACACGGTGGTGACCCTGCGCGCCCGGCGTACCGACGCGGGCTGGGAAGTCAAGGTGCACGAAGCCCAGTGGGCGCCTGTGCAGGCACCGACTGGCGCGCTGGCCCTGCTGCTCGCGGCGTCTCAACTCCCCGACGTCGTCGAGGTGAGGTACTGAGATGGCCCGTCCACGGAGCTTCACCCAGTACGCGGCCCTGGCACGCAATCCCCAAGGCCCAACCGCGCAGCAGTTGCGGCTGGCCTGGAAGGAACTCGACGCGCCAGCGCCCGTCCGCCAGAGCGCCGAGGCAACTGCCGCCGCACTGTGCGCCGGCACCCCGGACGGTCAGGACGTGCGGTGGCTCTTCTATGCCGTCGGCAACGAAGCAGTCCACCTCATCACCCTGATTCTGGCCGGGCACCCCCGCGCCACTGCCGAACGCAAGGTCAGCGAGAAGCTGAACGAAGCGGCACGGCACGGTGCGGTGATCATCGCCTGGCGACACGACCGCTTCGCAGAACGCTGGAAGCCCTGGCCGAATTTCACCCTCGTGTCCCTACCATGAAGGTGACCCTTATGACCCTGATCGACATTGACAAGATTCCTTGCGGGTTCATGCTGCACTTCGCCAACGGAGAGCAGCTTGAGGTGCGCAGCAGCGCGCCGTACCTTGCGGAAGCCGTTCAGTGTGCCACTCAGGAGATCCGCGACGCCGTGCAGAGATTTCTGAACGGCGTGTACGCCAACGAACTGATTTAACCCAAACGGGAACAGGCCCCCCCTGTTCCCACCAGACCCCATCCTCCCGGGACCGAGTTCCCCAGGCGGCTGGATTTTCAACCTGTAACCCCGGTTCAGGTTGGCTCCGGCACCCTGAACCTCAACCCTTAACCGTCCTGAGGAGGACTTCAATCATGGAACACAAAGAGAAGAAGAAGTACGAGAACAAGTACTTCAGCACCGTCACTGACGGCAATTTCACCACCACCAAGCTGTACAGCGCGTACTACCTGCTGTGCATCGTCATCGCCCTGCTTCCCCTGCTCGTGACGGACCTGAGCAGCAAGGAAGAAAAGATCGCAGCGGTCCTCGCGGTGATCGTCGGGCTCAGCAGCACGTTTCTTGCCCGGCCAGTGATGGACCGCCTCAAAGCGGACGGCAACTACCGGATCGGGAACGTCCTTCACCACCTGGTGGCGGAGGCGGTCGCGTCCAAGACTGAACTCGTCAGCGTCCTGGGAACCATGGTTCTCACCGTCAACGACCAGGTCTGGGACACCGAAAGCGCGAAGCTCACCACCCTGATTCTGGCCACGGTCAGTTTCCAGGTGCTGCGCATCGCGTACGCCCGCTACATGCTCCAGCACGAGTACCGGGCCCTTAAGGCCAGGACCGCGGCCCAGAGCACACCACTGGAGTACTCGCCGCCGTTTCCTCTGGAAATTCTCGGCGACACTCCACCACCGGTTGAAGCTCCCGTCCGGCGCCCCCGCTCCAGACGGGGACCACGCCGCCGGCTGATTTAACCTTCCACGTCCTCTTCCGGGTCCGAGACGCCCAGAAGCCGGAATGACCACCCTGAATTGTTCACGGGTGGCCTCGGCACCCTGAACGTCTACTTATCCTGAGGAGGATTCGCATGAAGACCCCCAACATGTATTTCCTGAAGAAGCACAGCGCCAAATACCCCCTGAAGGTCATGTTCTGGTATCACGTTCTGTGCATCATGACCGCGCTGCTGGTGCTGAACGCCCAGCTCGACACCACCTCCAAGCAGGTGTTCGCCGCGCTCGTCGTCGCCTTCTGCCTGTCCCTGTCCGAAGTCATCGCTCCGGCCGTGGTCAACATGCAGAAGCTCCCGGCACGCCTCCGCAGCAAACCGTCCCAGGCCGCAGTCGTTCTGGTGAAGACAGCGGCATCGCGCATCACCCTTCTGTGGGGCGCCATCCTGACTGGGCTCGCCACTGCTTGCTACCGGGCCATCACCACTGACAGCGCCGAGATTCTCGTCCTCGGTATTGCCACCGCCATCGGCATGCACCTGTTCCGCGTGCTACTTGCCTACCGCAAGGCCAATCTGGCCGAGCGAAGGCGCAAGGCGCGCGCTGCCCTTTCGTAACCTGGCCGTTCTTGCCAGGAACTGTGTGCCCGCGACACTGCAGCCTGACCGGTTGTGTCGTGCGGCCCTGAGTAGCGGTCAGGAACGCAACGTCAGTTGTGGTGCCCGTCAGAGTCATTCTGCGGCGCAGCCCGGAAACACGCCACCCTCACAGGTGTTTGTTGTTCCCGGGTTTTTCCGTTTATACTCGAGTCGTTCCTCTGGTCGGGAATGATGCAGGACGTTGCCGAGGCCCCTTTTCCCCGGCAGAACTTCTGGACACGCGCCCTTCAGCCGCGCCCTGTCCACTTTCACCCCCACCCGGAGATTCTGGGTACGAGCACGTCAGACGTCCGGTGCGGCGCTGTGCTCCAGATGTTGAACGCTTTGAAGCTGCCCTGAACTGCAGCGCCCTGGCCCGGAGTGACTCTGAGTCCTTCCGCGCCGCCCCCAGGTCCCTGACCTGCATGCCTGACTGATCTTCCGGTCACCCAGGCTTCTTTTCCGTACGGTCTGCATCAGACCGCCGGCACACGAAGTGCGCGACCGCGTCACGCTGTGCCTACGCCCTTCACCCAGGACTCCCTGGGTGCAGCGCATCCCGGAAGTCCTCCTCACCACCACGAGGAGCCGAGATGCTCACCCACCTCAACCCGCTGGCGGCACAACTGTGCAGCCTGCTGGCCGAGAACGACCTTGTGTCGTTCCGCACGACCCTTGCAGGAGCCCAGGCATACATCGGCCAGGCTCATGTTCCCGAGCGCCAGGACGCCGTCGCTCAGGTCACCCTCGACGCCGCCCATCAAGGGAGGCTCGGACCTGTCGCGGTGACCCCCTGGGATACCGATGACACGTGGAGCAGCCTGACGCGGCATACGTCGATCATTACCCTGATCGACTTCCACTTCCACGCGCAGACCTGGGGCAGCGACACGCCACGGCAGTGCCGTCAGCTCGCTGTCGGCTACTTTCTGGCGAGTGGACTTCCCCGCTCCGTTGGCACCTTGGCCGCGATCGAACTGATGATCCGGCTGAAGTTTCCCGCTGAGAATTGACCGCATCACTTCCTCGTCCTTGTGAAGCCAAGGCCGCCGAAGACACACCCACCCTGCCATCTGGCGAGGGCGTGTGCTTCAGCACCCCTTGCCGCCTTCCTGAGGAGGAAGTCATGTCCTTTACCACCAAACTGCTGCTCGCCGTTGTCCTCGCCGCGTTCGTCATCGTTGCTGGCGTCTTTGCCACCAACGCGACGGCTGTTCTCAGCTGCATGGCCGTCACGCTCGTCCTGTTCGGCGTCACGGTCAATGACAAGCGGCTGATCGACTACGTGATCAGCGCCTTCCGCTCCAGCAGCAAGTGAACTCCCAGGACGTGTCCTGACTGGCAACCCCCATCCCACACCTCGTGTCTGGGATGGCCAACGCCACTCAGTCACACCTTCACTCCTGAGGAGGAGATTCCATGCTGCACATCAACGAACTGATCAAGCTCGTCATCGCCATCGTCGCTGCCCTGATCGGCCTGGTCGTCGTCGTTTCCAACGTCGCCGCCCTCCCGGCCTGGCTCACGCTGCTGGCACTGACCTGCGTGACCGCCTCCGGCTGCCTGTTCCTCAAGCAGCTGCTTTCCCCTTGCTCGCGCGTCTGATTCGTCAGATTCCGAGGGTCAGCGCAAGCTGATCAATCCGCTCCCCTCTGAACGCCGCAGTCCACTTCAGAGCCCGGTCTTCCCACACGTCAGTGTCGGGTTGGCTACGGCAACCTGGACACGCTGCGACTTCCTGAGGAGGAAGCCCATGAAGAACAAGATTGCTGCTGGTCTGTTGGTTGTCGTCGCTCTGGTCCTTGGTTACGTCAAGGCCCAGCTTCCCGACCCCCTGGCCGCACGACCTGTTCAACACACCGAGATCCAGGACAGCGCTCCTTCCACCGAAGGAATGCGAGGCCTGTGGATTTCGAAGACCCTGCCGCCCGCCAGCTCCACTGCAGGCACGCGGCCCATCTGGATCTCCTGATTTTTCTGGACGTCCGTTCTTGACTGACATTCCTTCGATTCAGGGCTTGAGCATCCTGGACTGAAGTCACCCCCATCCATTCACTGGATGTTGTGGTGGCTCAAGCACCCAGCATCCGCCATTCCTGAGGAGGAATGCCATGACCCTGATCCCCAACACTGAAGCGCTGTTCGTGCTCGAATACACCACCGCTGACGCCACCCTCAGCTTCGCTGTCGGCAAGAACGTCACGGCCATGAAGCACGAACTTCGCGAGGAAGGCGCTCTGGCCTTCAACGACCCGGTGATGCTCGAGCGTCTGGAGCAGTTCCCTGATCTCCAGAGCCGATTCCGCGCTCACCTGCACGCCCTCCAGGCGTAACCCCGGATCCCGCCGCGGATTCTTGTCATTCTGACCGTCTGGATTTCCCGCATTCCTGAGTCTTCCGACTCTGGGGCTGGATTCCCTTGCCGTTACCCGGTCGCCTCACCAGGCTTCCTTACCGGGAATTGGGTGCCTGACAACTTCGCCACTTCGCGTTGTTTAGGCCATACCTGCAGAAGTGGGAAACAGCCACGGCTGAGGTGCATTTTAAGGAGACATTCCTATTGCGCCGCCCGATCTACAAGCTTAATCCTCTGGGGTTATGATTTGTATATCGGGTTTTTCCATTTCGGGGGGTTGAATGAAAGTTCTTTGCCTGGTCGAGATTCCGGAAGGGGCTTCCCTTGCAGAGCATGAAGCTGCTATACTTCACTTACCTGTGTTCTACCCTCTGCCTAGCAGTGGTGTACTCCCCGACCAGGGACGCAGGCTGACGCACCCTCACTCCATGTGAGGGTGCTTTTCTGTTTCCCCCACCCACGCGCGGTATACTGCGGATGTTCCTCTGGTCGGGGACCGCCAAGCGCAGTACAGCAAGGCTCACACGCAGGACGTTGATCAACCGCCACTCGTTGATCAGAAGCTCTCGGGGACGCGATTCAGCCCGCCTTTCCCCCCACCCTGCCCCTTCCCGGGGCCAGCCACGTTTTCGGACGATGCTGGCCCGCTCGGGTTCAGTGTCTCCGGCAGGAGTGACATGAAACGATTTCCCGTCAGTATCCCCGGCGTCACCGTCTACGCACCTGACGCTGCCGAGGTTCGCTCCTGGCTGAACCTCCACCCCCGCCTGATCGCGGGCACGGGGCACCGCCCCAACAAGTTTCCCAAGCGCAGCGCCACCCGCCTGCCGGAGCTCACCACGCGGTTCCTGCGGGACAACCCCCAGTGGCAGAAGTACGACCCGATGGGCCTGTACGACCCCCGGGGCTGGGCCGCTGCCGTGGTGTTCGCCGCGGGTTGGCTGGCCGGCCGCAAGGTCGATGCCGTCATCGCCGGCGGCGCCATCGGCTGGGACCAGATCCTCGCCGAAGCGGCGCTCATGCTGGGCCTGCCCCTGCTGATCGCCATTCCATTTCAGACGCAAGACAGCATGTGGCCCCGCCACGTGCGCGAGGTCTGGCTCGCCCAGCTGCGCCGGGCGGATCGCGTCGTGTGCGTCACCGACGTCCACGACATCCTCACCCCCGGCGCACGAAGCACCCGCGACCTGGACCCGCAGGGCATGAAAGACGCGATGGACCGGCGCAACAAGTTCATGACGGTGCACCTGCACCGCCACATGGACGTGCTGCCTGACCTGTTCGTCGTCGCCCTGCATGACGGATCCAGCGGAGGCACCGGCAACTGCGTGCGTGACTGCCGCGCTGCCAAACTCCCCATGACTTCGGTCTACGCCGACTTCCTGGCCGAGCTGTGCCCCACCACCACTGCGCGGGCCAAGACGCCCCCTGCAGCGCCCGTCCCCCTCTTCAGCCCTGAGCCTGCCGGCATCCGGGGCTTCCAGGGCGAGTACCGGTGGCTGTCCAACTTCTGGCGGCTCTCCCGGCCCGTCAAACTGAGCGGCATCGAGTTCTGGACCGTGGAAGCGGCCTATCAGGCAGCCAAGACACTCGACCTCGACGACCGCCGGCACCTGGCTACCCTGGATCCCGGCGACGCCAAGCGGTACGGACGAACAGTGAAGATGCGGCCCGACTGGGACAGCATCAAACTCGACGTCATGACGCAGCTGACCCGGCACAAGTTCAGGGATCCCGCCCTGCGGACCCGCCTTCTCAGCACTGGAACGCTCCAGATCACCGAGGAGAACACCTGGGGCGACACCTTCTGGGGAGTCAGCCGCGGCAAAGGCCAGAACCACCTGGGACAGATCCTCATGGCACTCCGCCACGAGATCGCCAACGAGCAACAAGCGCAGTAGGCACGCCACCTCTCACCGACAGGGGCGCGCCGCGCCTCTCACTCATCCCTGAGGAGGGACCCATGACCGCACCTGTGACTCACCTGATCAGCATCCACCTCTCCGACGGCAGCCACCTGCGCAGCGCCATCACCTTCCATGAAGGTCAGTGGCACGGCGTTTGGGGCACCGACCCGAGCACCGGCCTCGCGCGGCTGCATCCCGTCCGGGGTGACACGCTCGAAGCGCGGTACCGCGATCAGGCGCTGGAAGTCCACCACGAAGCCTACATGGCGGAGTCCTGGGCGCCCGGCATTCTCAGCGTCAGCGGCCCACTGCCCCTCTGACCACCACCCGGCCCACCCCCATCACCAGGAGGGGGCCGCACGCTCCCTCCCCATGTTCCCTGAGGAGGGATTCCCATGCTGTACACCGAAATGACCGCCATCCTCGCCGCCGACCGCCAGAACGCTGCCCGCAACGCCCGCAGCTTCCGCGAGGACTTCCAGCTGCTCCAGGGCCTCAACCCCCGGCTGCTCGAAGACGCCCGCGAGAACGTCCGGGAATACCTGCGCACGTTCCGGAACTGGGAAGTGCGGCGCATCCGTGCGCTGCGCAACGTCTGCGAGGACCTCTTCCACGCCGCTGACGTGCATCTGCACTTCACGGATGGAACGGTGCGAACCGTGCAATGCGAGTACAACAGCGGCCAGTGGTTCATCACCACCGGCGGCCACTGGACGGCACTGCTCGAAGGCATCGGCGCGAACCTCGCCGTCCGCTTCACGGTGGACGACGCGCGGATCCGCTGGCTCAACGACGGCCTCGTGCTTCAGGGCATGACCGTTCAGACCACCCGCGCCTACACGGCCACGGTGTACTGGAACCACACCCCCATCGACCTGAAAGTCGTGTGCACCGGCAACCGCTGGACGCACGTCCACGGCCCTCAACCCACACCGCTGGGTGAAGGCCTCACCCCGCACCAGGCGGTCGCGCTGGCTGCCGAGCAGCTCGCCGACGACGCCTGGGTCAGCGCCGAGGTCAAACTCGACGTCACCCACATCCAGCACCACTTCTGAATCTTCCGGCGTTCCGTCGACCAGCCCCCATTCCGAGAGAGCTGGTCACGTGACCGCTCCCTCACTTCCTGAGGAGGAAGACCATGACCACCACCAACCTGACCGCCCGCATCCTCGACTTCGACCCGAAGACCACCCCTGCGAACGTCCTTCACGACCTCATCACCGTGAACGTCACCTTCGACAGCGGGCTGGAGATGCAATTTGACCTGCGCTGGGACGCCAACGCCCAGCACTGGACCAACGCCTCGTCAGGTCAGCACCTGCCCGCGCACCTCCCGCCCCACCGCCTGGTGGACAGCGCGGTCGCGCACTTCATCTACACCACCACCTGCAAGACCGGCCGCCGCGGCTTCCGCAACCCGGCCGTTCACGCCACCGGCCAGAAGACCTTCCGGGCCACGCTTCCGACGGGCGACGCCCCCGACGAAGCCATCGAAGTCCGCGCGGTGCTCAAGGCCGGCACCTGGTACCACCAGTGGGCCGCGTACGGTGACCTCGACCCCCTGGGTGACGTCAGCCTCTACCCGACCGCCAAGGCCGCGCTCGACGCTGCTGCCTGGCTGGAAGGCGCCGAGGTGTACGCCACGCTGGGCGAGAGCCTTGACCTGTCCCAGGTCGCCTACCACTGACCTCCAGCCACCCAACCGCCCCTTACGTTCCGAAGAGGGGTGGCCACGGCGCCCCTCTTCACTCCCTGAGGAGGGACCCACATGCTCGACATCACCCGCTTCCCGTTTGCACTGATCGGCACGACCGCCCAAGGCGAAGCCATGTACTCCGGCGAGAGCCGGGACGACGCGCTCGCACTCACCCTCGTGGTGCAGCACAGCGGCACGTACGCGCTGACGGCCACCACCCTCGACACGTACCACATGCACACCGTTCAGGCCACAGCCGCCACGCCCCAGCAGGCCCTCGACGACGCCTTCAACCGGCTGTGCGAACCCGACACGTCCCGTGACGGATTCCACTACCGCGGCGCCGGCGAGAACAACACGGCCATCTACGCCAAGGGCTTCGACGAGTCCCTGACCGGCTACCTGCACGTCCACCAGGACGGTACGTTCGGGCTGTACCTCGCGTCCACGGACAGCGAAGGACAGACCAGTGAGGCGCCGCACTACGGATTCGGGCAGACGCCAGAGCAGGCCATCGAGCACGCCTTCAGCAGCTTCAACGGCCTGTTCGAGCAGCTTGACTTCACGACCAGCTTCCCAGTTCGGGAAGTGGACGACCTGCTGTAACCGTTACCCTCGGACTGCCACACCACGGCGTCCTGACAGAACCACTGACTTCCTGAGGAGGAATCACCCATGCTGACCTGGAAAACCAAAGCCGTGAAACTCGCCGAAGCCGCCCTGACCCTCCCCGCTCCGGCGGACGAGGATTTCCTGACCACCGCCGATCACGCCCTGTTCTTCGGCATGATCCCGTCGCTGGTGCAGGAGGGAACGCGCCCGGGCATCTGGCTGAACGACCTCAAGGCACTTTTCGAGATCACTGCGGGTGACATCCACGCAGACACGTTCAGGTACCCCGTGGCGAAAGCCGAGGACCTTCGAAGCCCGGACCCGGCGATTGCCGACCGCGCCATCCTCCTGGCAGCGCTGCACTGGGTTCACCTGAACAACCAGTCGACCTATGACGCGATCAACCAGATCAAGGCGTTCGCGTCGGAAGACGTCCAGCGCCTTCTGGGCGAGCTGTACAACCCCATCGAACGCGCCTCGGCCAGCCTGGCTGAGCGCAACAAGAAGGAAGTCGCCGAACAGCGCAAGCAGGTCGGCATCCCGTCCAACGCCCAGCTCAAAGCGATGGCCAAGCACGACACCAGGCTCCGCGAGAACGCCCTCAAACTCCAGGCCGAAGAAGGCCTGCAGTACGCCGAGGCGATCCGCAAGCTGGTCGCTGCCGATCCCGCATACGCCTGAGCCGCTCCACCAGCGTCACGAACGCAGGTGGGCACACTCGACTGCCGCGCCAGACACGCCTTGGTATACTCACGGCGTTCCTCTGGTCGGGAATTGATACAGGACGTTACGCGGGCGACTTCCCCAGCGTAAAACCTCCGGAGACGTGGCTTCAGCCCCACCTTCTCCACTCAGGGCAGACGCTCTGAATCCGCCTCACCTCCGGTGCAAACCGGCTTCCCGAAAGAGAGTGATTCTTTCGGGACAGCCCGGAAGACTCACCTGCGAGGTTCACATGGCACAAATGCTTGGCACCGCCCTGTTCGTCATGATCGTCTGGATGTTCCTCACCCCCGTCTTCGGATGGTGGTCCGTGGCCATCGCTGCCGCCCTCGCGCTGCTGATCGTCTTCGGACGGTACGGCGGCAACGGCGTGAAAGCCGCCCTGGTCCTGGTGAGCATCCCGGTGATGTTCGGGCTCTACAAGATCATCTCCCCTGTGCTGTGGCCCGTGCTGATGATCATGGTCGGCGCTTACGGCCTCCACTACCTCGTGGGCACCATGAAGCTCATGGCCCACCGACCCGTGAAACAGGCGTTCTGGGTCCTCGTCGTGCGCGTGGCTCCCCTGCTGATCCTCTGGGCGGCGCTGCAGATCCTCTTCAGCCCCCCGGTCGTGACGCTCGCGCTGCTCGCCGGCGGAATTTTCGCCCTGTCGCATGTTCCCGTGAACCCACACAAGCACTTCCGATTCTTCTGACCTGAGTCGTCCGGCCCCACACCGAAAGGAACGTGGGGCCCGCGCCTTCACGTTCCTTTCCTCACTCCCTGAGGAGGGAACCCATGAACACCAGCCACACCAGCAGCATCCTGAACGACGTCCAGTTGGGCCGCAAGCTCAACCAGCAGCTCACCCACCCCCTGCGCTCCCTGGCCCACACCAACCATGTGGCCCGGGAGATCGTCGAGGCGCACCCGGAAGTGCACTGCCCCGAGGACTTCGACGTCCTTGACCTCAGTCACCTTCAGTGTCTGCCAACTGGGTCCGTGCCGCTGTACGTCCAGATGGACGAGGTCCGGTCGAAACTCGTGCAGTTTCAGAACGACCTGGCCAACGAAGCGCATACCGAATGGCTGATCGATCAGTACGACGCCGACCTGGAACGCCAGGCGCAGGCCGACTGGACAGCCACGGTTGTGCGAGTCAAAACGCTGCTTTCCTGACCTCCCTTATCTGCCCCCTGGTCACCCGCCCTTTTCCGGAGGGTGACCCCCTCCCCAACCCTGAGGAGGGTTTATGAAGCACCCCATCACGTACGCTGCTGTCTTCGGCAAAGTCATGCTCACGCTCCTGGGCTTCATCTTCTTCCTGGAGATGTGGACCAGCGGCAGCGTGCTCGCCGCGGTCCTGATGGCAACGGGCATCGTGCTCGTCTGCATTCAGAACGACAAGGAGGAAGCGTCAGAAGCGCACGTCGCTGAACACACTTCCCCCACCATCGCCTGCCCGATCTGCCAGGGAACTGGTCAGGTCAGGGCCAACGTGCGGTTCGTGAGCAAAGGCGTACTGGTGGACCTCGTGCCCACCATCCTGCCCTGCCCATGCTGTGAAGGTCACACCGTGACCACCCAGCTGCGGTACGACACGTTCACGGCGCAAGCCTGAACGTCACCGCGTCCACCCGCCCTACACCGGGGAGGAGTGGTCGCCAGGCCCCCTCCCCAGCATCCCTGAGGAGGGACTCCATGCACCACGACCCGCTGTCGAAGACCGCCTACACCGTCGCCCTGAGCATCTGCCTCGCCATGGTTCTCAAGAACCTGGGCGGAGACCTCGCGGTCCTGGGTGGCCTGACGGTCACCATGACCGCGCCCAGCGTGCTCCGGGCCGTGCAACGCCGCCGGCGCATCACGCCCGACTGGCCTGCCGACGAACGGTGTCCGGACGACTCCGACGAGGAGCTCGCCAGCCGCTGCCACCCGTGCCCGTACTGCAAGGGAGAGGGTGACACCGTCGAGTTCATCAACGGCGTCCCCTTCCCCGGCAAGTGCGACCTGTGCGACGGGTTCGGCCACGTGGACGAGGCCACCTCGAAACGGGTGCCCCCGGCCGACACCTTCCCGCTGAGCATGTCCGTTCCCTCCTGCCCTGTCTGTCAGGCCACGCCAGGCGCTCCATGCACCTGCCGTCCCGGCATCAGGCAGGACGCGGCCGGCCAGCGCACCAATCACGTCCCGAGCCGGTCCTAAATGCCGCGCCCCGGTACACCCACGACCTCATCCACTTTCCGGAAGGGGTCGCTGATCCCTTCTTTGTCCCTGAAGGAGGGATCCCACATGACCACCGCCGCTGCTGCCCGCCCCGCGACCACCGCCCCCGCCGTTCGCAAGGTCCAGATCTTTCTGGCCCTGGCCCGCGAAGTCCTGAACGACTTCACCCGGGCCGACCGTCTGGAGCGGGCCCGTCGCCTCAACGCGCAGCCGCGCGAATTCGACCCGGTCGTGCTGCTCAACGAGCACGTCGAAACCCGCCAGTGGACGCCCGCGATTCTCGAAAAGATCGCCACGGCACCCACCGACGCCAAACAGGCAGTTGAACAGGCCGCCTGGGTCGAAGGCTTCGCCTTCGGTGCCGAAGGTGAAAACGTCATGCGCAAAGTCGCCCTGAGCGACCTCCCGGCCGACGTGAAAGCCGAGTGGTTCTCCCGGGCCCTGCTCCCACTCACCACCGCCCTGGCCGTGGTGAACGCTGACCGCTTCGAGGCTGACGTGTACCTGGCCATGAGCGCGTTCTGGCGCGAATCTTTGAAAGTCGGCCTTCGGTTCGACCCGAGAAAGGCGAACACGGCCTCGTTCGGGGATTTCTGCAAGGCCTCCATGGACCTGCGCACCACCGCCCTCGCCGACGACGTCTGTGAAGGCGGGCGCAAAGTCCGTGAACAGGTCAAGCAGCTCCAGGCCGTGATGGAAGACCTGGACCTGGACATGAACATGGACGCCCGCGACATCCTCTACGCGATGCTGCAGGCCGAAAAGGACAAGCCTGAACTGGAGCGCAAGCCCCTGCCTCAGCCGCTGAACAGCGCCGAGAAGATTCAGGCGCTGATCGAGATCATGGGCGCCACCACTCGCCGCGGCTCCCCGTACTCGCTCGACTTCCTCGAAAACGACGAAGAAGGCAACGAGCGCCGCTACGGCGACCGCGTTGTGGTGGACCACGACCCCCACGGTCTCCAGACCCAGGTCGAAGAGGAGCAAGAGGTTGCCCCTCTCCTCGACCGACTCCTTGCCGCTGGTGTCACGCTGGACCAGCTCAGCGCTCTGAAGGACAAGGTTTCGATCTTCCTGGAAGAGGCTGCCCAGCGCGCCCAGAAACTCACGACTGAACCGAAGTGGGCTGAGATCATTCTCGCCACCATCGGCGCAGACGCCTACATGACCGACATGGCTGATGAACTGGCCGCGGAACTGGACATGGACCTCGGCATTGCCCGGGTGCTCACCCAGGAAGTGCTGCCGTTCTACCAGGGCAAGATGGCTCAGGCCTGACCGTCCCGCCACGTCCACCCACCAAGGAAAGCCCTGCGCATCACGCCAGGGCTGTCCGCCTCCCATTCTCGAAGGAGAACCCCATGACCCACGCCAACCTGTTCGCCCAGATCTACCTCGCCCTCTGCGCCGCCCTGCACTCCAAGCGTCCCCTGGGACTCGCGCGGAAACTCAGCAGCGAACGCAAGTGGCAGATCGAGCGGGCCCTGTATGGACTGCTCAAGAACGACGCTCGCTTTACGCCCTGGTTTGAGAAGGTCACCACGGCGATGAGCGCAGCCGAGCACGACTACGCCGCGAAGAAGGTGATGGCCAGGGAGCTGACCGGGGCTTACGCCACGGCCCAGCTGCTCAGCAAGGCCTTCCCGCGCATGGACGTCATCGACGGCGAATCCCAGATCCTGGGCTACGCGCTGGTGGACGTTCGTGAAGTCGAAGTCCTGTTCAAGCTGCTCGGGTTCATCGGCATGGACGAACTCTCCGAGAAACGGCTTGTCAGCAAGCAACCCCGCGCCATCCGCCGCACCACCCTGGCCGGCATCACGAAACAGCCCATCCAGGCTGTGATCGGAGTTCCTGTCAAAGGAGCGGACGGCAAGACCCGCTGGCACGGACCGATCACGTACCTCTCCGACATGCGAGGTACAGTCGAGTTCCACGAGTCCCGCGAAGATGCCGACCGGACCCAGGTCTACAACTCGGAGCGCACCATCGTCGCCGAGTACGACCTCCGCGCCATCCGCAGCGCCTTTGGCGAGGAAAATGCCCGGCGCGACGCTCTGAACCGGCAACGCACCGAGCGGTACCAGACCAAAGTCGCCGCCGCCACCCCACTGCCGCTGCTGCCACTGCCCACCGCCCGCACCGTGCGTGAATGGCAGGCCGTGATGACCAGCAGCGACACCCCCTCTGCCGCCCGCGTTCTGATCGACCGCGAGTTCCAGAAGCGGGGTGAGATGACCACCTTCCTGGCGGACGAGACCCGCAACGACACCGACCCGAGCGTCACCGCCCGGATCGAGAAGTTCGAAGCGCTCAAGGCGTCGTTCTACGCCCGCGTCGAGAAGGTCTACCGCGACGAGAACGACCGCCGAGAGGAGCACAACCGCAAGGCCGCTCGACTCACCCTGCCCGCAGCGCCTGACCTGCTTCCCCACCTGGTGTTCAACGAACCCGGCGGATTGAAGGTCGATCAGGAACTCGCGGCGTGGGAACAGATCGCCAACGACGCTGACACGCCCTTCGCCGCGAAGATGGTGATTCAAGGTGCCATCGAGCGCTACACCTCCAGCCGCGCGAAGTTCGTGTGCTACACGGTCAAGGAAGGCCGTACCGAAGCCGACTCGAAGAGCATCAAGCTCAACCAGTTCGGCCTGTACGCCTTCGACCAGAAGAAAGACGACGAAGACGCCCCGGTTCCCGAGGTGTCCGGACTGCCCAGCACACGTCACCCCTACGGCGAACTCGCAGCCTTCCTCCAGGAAGTCTCGACGTTCACCGATGACGTTCCCGCTGAAGCGGCCGATTGATTTCCCCTCACGTCACCTGGCCTATCTCGCCAGGAATTGGGTGCCCTGCTCAGCGCGTTTCCACTGAGCTCCGGCCTTCCATACGGAAACGGACAGCCTCTGGCTGAGAAACCTGCGTGGAGTCATTCCCCAGGTTTCGCCCCGGCACGTCATCCCATCTGGGTTGATGTATCGGGGTTTTTCCATGTGGGGTCACGGCACGGGCACGAGCCCGGGCAACTCCACCCACTCGTCCCCGACACTGCAGGCCAGATCCCGCGGAGGGCCCCTGCACCGGCCACGACAGAAAAATGGATTTGCCGATTCGTGCCAGAGAATGAATCTCTGACCTGAACCGGCCCCTCGCCATGCCCGTGGAACGCAGCGCCACCCATACGCGGAGAACACTGAACTCATGTCATCCAATTACCGCCGCAACCGCAGACAGAGCCTGACTGATCGCCTGCAGTACTGGGGCATCCGCGACGGCGTTGTCATCACGCGCCAGAAAGGAATTGAGTTCGGAATCGAGTTCCGTCTCCCGTCCGCTGCGGAGGTCACCGACCCCGTCCGGGAGCAGCTCGCCACCCTCCTGCATCAGATCATGGTGCAGTGCGTTCCCGAACAGTGCCGTGGCCGGCTGATCATCGAATCGGCCCCCCTGAACGAGAACCAGCTGGTCAAAGCCAGCGAAGGCCAGAACGTCGACAACGAACTGCTGAAGTTCCTGAAAGACGAAAACAACCGCATCATGGAAAAGCGGCGTGTCGAAGGCATGCTGTCCTCCTGGCGCTACTTCTTCACGGTCCGGCTGGACAACCGCCAGAAGAAGATCGGCCGCCCCGTGCCGTTCATGTCCACTGAACTTGACCCCCTGGTCAAACGGGCCATCTCGATCCGCACGCAGATGGTCAACATGATGGACGCGGCTGGGTTCGAAGCCCGCTCGCTGACCGGGCAGGAGGCATTCGGGCTGATCTACCGGTGGTTCAACCCCGGCCTGGCCGCCAGCCGTGAACCGCTGTTCAAGTCGATCTTCAAAGGCCTGAACGCCTCCCGTGACGAGATCCGAAAGGACCTCACCCTCTACTCCGATTCGATGCGGGAGCAGGTCACCAACAGCGAGGTGGACTCCACCCGCATTGACGCGCTGGTCGTCGGGGACCGCCTGGTGCAGACCATCAACATGCTTGGCGTCGGCGAGACCACCTACCCCGGCATGAGCGAGCGCATGCTGATGCGCCTGTCCGGCCACCACGTCTACTACATCCTCGACCTTGAGCACCTGAAGCAGAGCGACGAGCGCAAGAAGCTCAACGACGCTGCGCGCGGGGCGATCCTCGCCACGCAGGACGCCAGCATGGGCACGCCTGACCTGGGCAACGTCGCGGTGGTCGGCGGTCTGTCGAACATCCTCCAGCGCATGACCGCCGGGGAGGAACGCGTCTTCCGGTTCGGCATCAGCATGGTGCTGATCGCCCGGGACAAGAGCGAGCTTGAGCACATGAAAGAGATCGCCCGCACCGAGATGAGCATGATGGGCGGTGCGAAAGCCGCCTACGGGACCTTCCAGAACATCCCGCAGTACTTTGACCGCCTCGCACCCCTGAACGCGCAGACGAACGAGTTCATGTTCAAGGCGTTCAGCAGCAACGTCATCCACTTCATTCCGCTGGTCGGCCCCTGGGCGGGCAGCAACAAGCCGATCGCCCTGTTCCGCAGCCGCTGGGGCAGCGTGACGGGCATCAACCCCAGTGACGGCACCCTGAACCAGGGCATGCTGATCGTCGGCTCTGCCGGGTCCGGCAAGACCTTCGTCACGCAGAGCTGGGCCGCGCAGATGGCCGCTGTCGGCGCTGACCTGGTGATCGTGGACCAGAAGCGCGACTACGAGTCCTTTATCTCCAGCCTCGAAGGGCAGTTCATTCCGTTCGCGCCCGGCGAGAAAGTCGACGGCAAGGTCGTGCGCCTCAACGCCTTCGAGCTGCCCCCGGGCGAGTACGTGCCCGACGAGCAGCACAAGATCTTCCTGATGGGCTTCATCACGGCCCTGCTCGGCAGCGGTGAGCTGCCCCCGCAGGACAAGGCCATCATCACCGCAGCCATCGAGCAGGCCTACGCCACGTCCTACACCATCAACGCCGCTGGCGACGTCAAGCACAGCGTGGTGACGCTGTCCACGCTGGTCACGGCCATCAGGGAGCTGAACGCCGTGGGCACGGTCAGCCTCAAGGGCAACACCGAAGCCCAGAGCATCATCAACCGCCTCACCCTGTCCCTCCAGACCTACGTCGGCGACACGGCCATGGGCAGCTTCCTCGACGGGGAAAGCACTGTCGAGATCAAAAACCCCTACGTCTACTTCGACATCGCGAAGATCAAGGACGACCCCAGCCTCACCCGCGTGGCGCTGCTGCTGATCATCAAGCAGATCTGGGAGCGGGCCAAGAAGAACCGGGACAAGCCCAAGGTGGCGATCATCGAAGAGATCGGGGTGCTGTTCAGCATTCCGGAAGCGCTGGCGTTCGTCGCCAGCCTCTACAAACTCGGCCGGACCTACAACCTGTGGCCGGTGGGCGTCACCCAGGAAATCGGGGACTTCCAGAAGGGCAAAGGGCTGATCAACAACACCAGCCAGTTCCTGATCGGGCGCGTGAGCGCCGAGGAGGCCGAAACGGTCGCGGAGGTCCTTGGGCTGAACAGCGCCAGCCTGGACCTGATCCGGTCCCTGGGCGGGCAGAAGGGCGTGTACCGCGAGTACCTCGCGATGACCATCAAAGAGTCCGGCATGACCGGCGACGTCGTGCAGTACTTCCCCAACCCGATCGAGTACTGGATGTTCACCTCTCACCCTGCCGAAGTGGACCGCCGTCAGAAGACCGTCGAACTTCACGGCGGCAACGTTCTCGCCGCTGTGAAGTCCCTCGCCGGACGAAACCAGGGCTACTAAAGGAGACCCGCATGAAGAACAAGCGCAAAATCATCCTGCTCACCTGCGCCATGACGGCCACGGTCACCACCGTGTCCCCTCCTGCCAGCGCCAGCATCTCACCCGGCGCCGTCGGCAGCCTGGGCGGCTTGTGGGACTTCGTCACGCAGGTTCAGAGTTGGGTCGACTCGCTCAAGGCCATGGTCAAGATGAAAAACGACCTGTTCGGGCAGGTCAACTTTCAGGACCTCGGCGGCAGCCTCGCCAAGGCGATGGCGGACGCGGGCCTGCCTGTCGGTGAAGCGTACAACCTCTACACCGACATCAAGGGCCTGCTCGGGGAGTACGCGAACTTCCAGAGCCAGATTGCCGACCTCCGTAAGAAGCTCGCCAATGCCGGGAACGACATGCTTGCCGGGTTCCTGTCGGAAACGCGTGACATGGCGGCGGAGAAGCGGATGAACATGCAGGGCACCCTCGGTCTCGCCCCTGACCTGGCCGTCCAGCGCCTGCAGGCCTTCAACAGCCTGGCGATCACGCAGGAAGTGGACAAGGGCGAGCAGGTCCAGGCGCAGGCGGACGCGACCAAGGCCATCGAGGACATCAAGAAGACCGTCGAAGAAACCAGTGAACGCGCCACGGAAACCTCGGCAAACGCCATCGAGCTGACGCAGGAGGCCATGGGGATCCAGTCCACCCGCGAGGGCATCCAGATGCTCGTGCGCGCCCAGGCCGAAAGCCTGATGAGCAGCGCGTACAACGCCACGGCCATCACGACCGCCCTGAGTCAGAACGCCATGCAGCAGCAGGTCACGAACAAGCTGATGAACCAGCTGGTCAAAGACAACATCGACGAGCGGGTGGGCGAAGCCTACGCGGTCATTCAGGGCATCAAGTCCAAGCAGGCCGAAGCGAAATCCGCTGAAAGTCAGGTGACGTCCGTGCTGCTCGCCGCCTCGCGCGGCATGGAGCAGGCCTTCAACGTCGACGACGAGACGCCCACCGGCGTGATGTTCGAATGACGTCCGCTCAGCCTTCCGGAGGCCCCGCATGAAACTCAACTTCCGCACGCTGCTGCACCTGCTGCTGATCCTCGTGGTCTTCAGCGGCGCCGCGGACGCCGTGACACTCGCGCCGATCAAGTGCAACTCGACCGCACCAGCCCCCAGCAACACCGCGGACTGGCTGAACATCAACCTCGAATCGTTCATCCCGAACGCGTCCTGCTGGATGAACAACACGTACTACGCCATCAGTACCTTCGGTCTGTTCAACATCATGGCGAAGTTCGGCACGCTCGTCATCGTCATGTTCACCTTCAAGGCCTTCTTCGACGGCTGGACCAGCCGCAACTGGACGGGAACGCTGCGCGTGCTGTTCCTGAGCGCCATTGCCGTGGTGCTGCTCAACGACGCCAAGCAGAACGGCAGCATCACCAACCGCATCTACACCATTCCGGTCAACCTCTGGCGCACCATCTACAAAGCCAGTTCGGGCATGGTCCAGGACAGCGTCAAAACGAACGTGGTCAAGAACACGCAGGAACTCGCCACCGTCACCGGCGCGTTCGTCCTGCACTCCATGCTCGCCACGAACTCGATGATCACGTACAACCTCGACGGCAAACAGGCCTTCCAGCAGGGCGCTGCCGCCGCGAAGGAAGGCGAGCTGGCCGGCCTGACCGACGCGGCCGCGAACAAGGCGATGGGTGACATCAAGGACGTCAACAAGGAACTGACCGAGCAGGTCAAGAAGATGAGCTTCATCTTCCAGATCGGGTACCTGTTCCTGATGGGCTTTTTCATGGCCTTCGCCGGGATCATCTACTTCTCGGGCCTGACCATCATCATCTGCATGTTCGCCTTCCCCCTGGCCGTCGCGTTCTGGGCAGTGGGGAACTCCAGGCCGCTGACCACGATCTTCAATACAGTCCTGGTGTCACTCGCGACGGTCGCCATCGTGCCAGTCGTCATGGCCGTTGCTGCGAACCTCGCCATCGCCCAGCCGACCGAGACCATCAAGACCCAGATGGCCACCGCGAACACGCAGGCGGGTACGGTCGTCAAGGACTACATCGCCAAGAGCGCCACGTGCGCCGCTCAGGCGCAGGCGGCCGGCAAGGCCGCACCGGTCGGCAGTCAGACGGTCGTCAACGCCATGACGAACCTGAAGTGCGAGACCCTCGATCAGATCACTCCCATCGCCAAGGAATTCGGTGCCTCCGTCTTCCGGATCACCGTGGCGATGATCGTGATGATCATGACCATGATGATGTGCATCGGCATCGGCGTGGCGCTGATGCGTCACGTGCCCAGCCTGCTCAGCCAGATCTTCCAGGGCGGCACGGTCAGCGCCGACCACAACAACGTCGGCGCCATCGCCACGGCCGGTGTGGCCGGCGCGATCTCCGGCGGCCAGCGCGCGGTCGGGTACACCATGGCAGGCGCGGGAATGGCTGTGCAGGGCGGGCGCAGCCTCGCCAACGGGCTCAACCAGGCCGGCGCTGGCGCCGCTGCCAAGGGCGCGGACGCACTGGACGGTGGTTCCAAAAACCCTAAGTTAGGGGATGGGGGGGCGTTTGCCCTGCCATCCCCTGCCCCAACCCCGATGTTGCCCGGCGGTGCCGGCGGCGCAGCGGCCGTCAACAGCACGGCCAGCAACAACGCGACGCCCGCGCCCTCCGAGCAGGCCACCAACCAGGCCGCAGGCACCACCACCCAGTCCAGCACCAGCGATGCCCTGCCCGGCGCAGCCGGTGTCGGGCTGGCCGGCGCCGCGGGGCAGGGTGCAGGGCAGGACGCCGCTGACGGGACCGTCACTGCGGCAGGCGGTGAGAACTCCAGCGCCATCACCGTCACCCACCAGAACGGCGCGGCGGACCCCGACGGGCTGACCGGACCGGCCACGGCCGCCGCCGAGCAGACCGGGGCGGCACTCGACACGGCCAGCAGCGGCGGTCAGGACATCGGCCTCACCACGCCCACGCCGGACACCACCGAACCCAGCGCCGTGGACGATCCGGGCGCCGCACAGGACGTCGCCACCTCTGCCGCCGGCGACGTGACCGGTGACGTTCTCGCGCCTCCGGCAGAGCAAGGCGGGACTGACCCGGCCCAGGCCGCCGAGAGCGACGCTGCGCCCCTGAGTGAAGCCGTCAGTGACGGCAGCCAGGTGACCGCCGCCCAGGAGAACACGGCCAGCGTCACCGAGGTGACCGGCGAGACCGTCACGCTCGACGCCGCGGACGCCAGCGCCAGCGACCAGCAGCCCAATGCCGACCTCGCCACTCCGGCAGCTGCGGCGGCCACGGCGACCGGCGTTGCCGGCGCGGCCGCACTCAACGCGGCTGGACTCAAGGCCGCCGGCGACCCCGGCAGCGTCGCGGCCGGGAAGTACACCCAGGCCCTCAAAGACCAGCGCGCCCAGCAGGACCGGGCCGCCGCTGCACGCATGAGCACCACCGCGACCGGCATCATCGGACTGGCCACGCGCGAGAAACTCGGCCTCACCGCCAGTCAGAGCCTCGCCGGTGGAATCGTCACCCAGGGCCTGAAGCACGGCACTCAGGGCGTGCGGGACACGGCAGCGGCCGGTCAGCGCCTCGCCGCGCGCGGCGCAGCCATCACACCAGCAGCCCTGGCGGCAGAGAAAGCCGCCATGCGCCGGGAAGGTGCGCTGCCGAGTCAGCGGCAGGCCGACGCTGCCAGCGTCCGGGCCGCCGCGATTGCCCACAACCGCGCGGAGCTGGCCCAGGCCGCCAAGGACCCCAGCCACACCCCCAACCTCATCACGCCCGAACAAGCCCGCCACCACCTTGCCAGCACCGGACAACTGCCCAGTCAGATCAGCGCTGACAAGGCCCGAATCGATCAGGTCATGGCCGATCACAAAGCGGCGCAGGCTCAGCTGGACGTCGGCGAGCGCACCTCCATGACCCGTGAGGAGGCGCACGCGCACCTCGCTGGACAGGGCCAGCTCTCCGCGCAGGAATACCGTGCCGGTGCAGGCGCTCAGCCCGCCGACGAGGACGACCACCTGGTGCACCTCCACACGCCCCAGACGTCCTCCGCACCATCGGAAGCAGCTGATCAGGACCACGCCAGTGAGCAGCGGAGCGAACAGGCGGACCCTGCCGCTGAGGAACGCGCCCAGAGTGACGACGGTGCCGTAGCGCCGGACGACGCCAAGCAAGCCACATCCACCCCGGGCGCAACCGGCCCGGTCACTGCCGATCAAGACCCCCAGAACGGGCCGGATGACCGCGGCGCACCGCTCGGGTCCGACCAGACCCCCCACCCTGCGGACGCTCAGGTCGGCCACCCGGACCGCTCCGTCCCTGCGCAGGCCCCCGCCGCGTCCATCAGCAGCGAGAGCGCTGACCAGGACAAGCGCGTCCCCGTCATGCCCGTGCCCTCCAGCCAGGCCGTGCCGGTCACCGCCCAGAGCGGTCAGCGGGTTGTGGCCGACTCGGCTCAGGGCCAGCGTGCCGAGCGGGTCACCGCCACCCGGCCGGCCACGCCCCCAGCGCAGAGCGCCCGTTCGCCGCGCGCTGAACGTGCCCGCTCGAACAAAGGCGGACGCGCTCCTTCTCCGAGCGCCAAGCAGGCCGGTCCGCTGCGCCTCAACAAGGCCGGTGAAGCCGCGGTGCGCGGGGAGCGGCCCCCCGCTCCGAAGCCCCACGTCGGCAGGTACACCGCCGCCCTGCAGGCGTCCCGAGCCAAGGCGCAGCAGCAGCGCGACGCCGGCAAGCCCCTCACAGCCACCCGGATCATCGGCATGGCCGTGCGCGACACCCAGCAGCGCCGCAACGCCGCGTCCCAGGGCGCCGCAACCCGTCCCAACCGCGACCAGGCTGAAGCGGCACGGTTCGGCGCGGACTACCAGCAGCTCCGGCGAGGCGGCGGCCTCCCCAGCCAGCTTCAGGCGGATCAGGAGGCCGTGCTGGCCGTCACCCACGCCCACAACACCTCTGAGAACCGCCGGGCCATCCGGGCTGCCGAAAAGGGCGAGGTGTACGCTCCCCAGCCAGTCACTCCGGCGCAGGTGCGTGACCACATGGCCTTTACCGGCACGCTCCCCAGCCACCAGAGCATGAACGAGGCGCGGATCGAGCAGCGGACCGCGGAACTCGCCCAACAGCACGCGCAGGCCGCGGCGAACAACCCCGACCTGCCCCAGCCCAACCTGGACCGGGACAGCGTTCACCGCATCCTGGAAGAGGAAAAGGCCCTGGCGCACCAGGAGTACCAGGCAAACCGGGCCAGCGCCGCTGCGGGCGACCAGCGCCACGAGGCCACCCCGGACGTCGCCCAGTCGGTCCCGACTGCGGAAGCCGTGGCCGCACCCGAGGAACGCGAAGAGCGCACTCCGGTGCCCAGCTTCACCCCCGAAGCGGACCCGGTCCCCGTTGCCGTCCCGAGCCGCTCCGCCGCCTCGCCCACCCCACAGGTCATGCACCAGGAAGTTGAGGCGCAACCGCACCACCTCGACGTCTCGAACCTCCAGGCTGGCCTCAACTACACCGAGGACACCCCCAGCCCCTCAGCCGCAGAGGTCGACACCGACCGTCCCCGCAAAGCGGACCGGAACGACCGGACCCGCTAAACCACCCCTCACCGCTCACAGGCCGCCCTCCGGGGCGGCCTTCTTCTGGACCACCCGAGCGTGAAGACACTGAAACCATGGCCAACCTACGCGCGCCACAACCGTCCAACCTGACGCGACTTCAGCACATGCTGATCGCGGGAGCCGTTACCGTCGGAGCGTTCGGCTACGTCGGGTACTACGGCTACGAAATGAACAAGGCCTTGATCGCCATCGGCAAGGACCTCCAGAAAGCCCCCCGCATCCACAAAGGCCAGACGTCCACCTGGGCGAAAGTCCTGGGCACCTCCACCCCTCTGAGCACCTCCGTGAAGTGCGGATTTGACCAGAAGTGCTCCCCATGGTTCAACGAAACCCTGAAGCTCCGTGTTGACCCGGACAACAAGAACTACGTCCTGATGTTCCTGTTCCTGATGTCCGCCTTCGCGTGGCGCAAGGTGCCGTCCTCGCTCGTGCGCAAGGACCCCGGACAGGGCAAGTGGGCCGGGCTCGACGACCACCGCATCCACGAGGCGGTGGTGGCGAAGGTGACCGGCAAACTCAAGAAGCTCGAAGCCCGTCAGGACCGCACCAACCCCCGCAGCCTCTACATCGGCCATTTCGTGCCGTGGACCACCGACGGCTTCCACTGGAAACAGACGCACCTGGGCATGCTCCGCAAACGGGACCGCAACGAGCACGTGATGATCGTCGGCGCGTCCGGATCCGGCAAAACGCGCGGCATCTTCCGGCAGAACATCGTGCTTGACGCCGTGAACGGCAACACCAGCATCGTGTACGACCTGAAGTGGCCGCAAATGGATTCCGGATTCGCGGACCTGGCGCTGTACTGGAAGAAACGCGGCCGGCCCGTGTACGTCTTCGCTCCCTTCAACGAGACCTCCATGCGCCTGCCCCTGCTCTCCGGGATCGACACGCTCGACGAGGCGCTCAAACTCGCCCGCGCCGTGATCGCGCCGCCGGAGTACAAGGACGAAACCGGGGCCCACTACAAGGACAACGAGCGGCGCGCGCTGGCTGCAATGATCCTCGCCATCGCCCAGAGCCCCACCCCGACCATGAAGGAGCTGCAGCGCCTCGGACAGATGAACGCCTCGGAAATCGAGTCCTGGTACAAACGCCAGCAGAACATCGAGATCAAGCAGGCCCTGAAGGCCATGTTTGACAAGCGCGTCGATCAGATCTCCGACACCCTGGCCGGGGTCATGAACAAACTTCAGATCTTCTACAACGACAACGTCAGCCGCGCCACGACCGGCGGCAACAACCCGGACGAGATCATCGACCTGGAGAAGATCTTCCGCGAAGGCGGGCTGCTGATCATCGGTATCGAATCGAAGTACCTGCAGAGCGGTGAAGGCGAAATTCTGCTCCAGCTGATCAAGCGCCGCATCGACAAGGCGCTGATGGACGTGGCCGACGCGAGCCCGGGCGGCGCGCTGCCCGTTCCTGCCACGTACTACCTCGACGAGCTGCCCGGCCTGGGACGGCTGCCGAACCTGGACAAGCAGCTCGCGCAGTGGCGCAGCAAGAACGTCTCGATGATGCTCGGCGTGCAGAACACCGAGCAGGGCGCCATGGTCTACGGCGAGCAGTACTGGCTGTCGATGACCACCGGGAACATCGGCACCCGCCTGTTCTTCATTCGCGGCACCACGCAGGACGACGCCAAGAAACTCAGTGACGAGATCGGCGAGTACACCGTCGACGTCGAAACGGTCAGCCGCTCCCAGCACGCCATGTTCGGCTCGCCCTGGAGCACCGAAGCCCGCAAGGGCACCAGCCAGAAAGTCGATAAGCTCCCGCTGCTCAGTCCCGAGGAGATCAAACGCTACCCCCGCAACATCGCCGTGGTGTTCCCGAAAGGCCAGAACCCGATGCTGGTCGTCACTCCCGCCATTGACAGCCCGGACCTCGTTCTGGCCACGCCTGACGGCAAGGAGTTCCGCGTCCGGAACCAGCTGTACCACCTGTGGCGGGACACGATGGGCAAGATGACCGCCGCGGACATCGAACGGGAAGGCGCGGCGCTGATCGACTCCATGGGCGTGCAGTACGCGCCGGGCATGGGCCCGGAACCCATCAAGGCCGCGCCGGAGTACTGGCAGGACTGGCTGGGCATGATGCTCGAAGAAGGCGCGCTCGCCCGCATTCAGGAGAACGACAACAAGGTCAAGATCATGATCCAGCGGCACAGCCTGCCAGAGCAGCTGCAGCAGCAACGCGACCTGGACTACTTCATCGGCTGCGGGTGGCTGAATCCGTCCGCCAACGAGAAGGAGCTGACCATCACCCAGGCGGGCCTGGACACCGCCGGTCGTCACCTCAGAAGCAGCCTGCAGGACTTCGTGATTCGCGGGCCGGCCCTGTACTGGGCGCGCACGCACAAGGACCAGGTGCGCGGCTACCCGGGCGGACCGACCGACCACGGTGAAGCCATCTACACGCATGAGACCCTGACCATCCCGACCAGCGTCGCCGAGGAGCTGTACGGCGTCGTCCCGGACCTGCCCCGGCGCGAGATCGACGGAAAGCCCTACGTCGAAATTCCCCTCAGCGACCCCAAGGCCATCAATGACGCCCTGAGCCGGGTGACCGGCAAAGGCAAGCGCAGCAAGGACTCCCAGGACGAGGCGCCGCATGATGACCCGGCCACACCGGCGCGCCCTGCCGGTGACGCCGTGAGCGTGGAGGACAACCTCACCCGCCTGCTGAACCAACCGGCTGTGCCTGACGCTCCCGCCCCTGCGGCCCCGCCACCCGCCACCCAGCCGGCCAGCGCAGCGGCGGCCGCCGCCGTGAGTGCCGAGATGCCCGAGGCGGCCCCGACAACCACCGAGGTGGCCACCGAGGAACCTGCCGCGCCTGAAGCACCCAGCGACCCCAACGACGACTTCCTGTCCGCGGTCAGCGGCTGACCCGCCTCGAAGGAGAACGCCCCATGCACCAAGCCACGTCCCTGCTCCTGGCCCTGCTCGTCACCGCTGCGGCCGCGCAACCCGCCCCGGTCCGTCCGCCGGCGTCGCCGCCCGCCCCCACCCTGCGGCAGGCCAGTCCCGTCACGCCCACGCCCTCCAAGAGCTACCAGGCCATGCTCCCGGACCTGATTCGTCAGAGCCGACAGATCGTGCTGCGCGTGAATTCACTCAAGCGCGCGGACGTGGCGGAAGCGGTGCGGCAGGCCCAGATCAACAAGGGAGCCGACGTGATCCTGATCACGTCCAAAGCGTCCCTGATGGAACGGGAGAGCCTCACCATGCGCCTGGCCCTGATGCGCACCCACACCTACCTCGAGGAGCGCCCGGGAAACCCGTTCATCATCCTCGACGGCGTCGCGTACACCGGATTCGGTCTGGTCGATTTCGGGCGTGTCAACCGTGAACCGTCGGGCAGCGCCGCGACGTTCATCACGTGGGCGCAGGCCTTTATCGACGCGCACAAGAAAGTCGATCCCGTGTGGATGGTGCGGGAGTGGACCTGGCTGAACCTCAAGATTCGCCTCAACTGACCGGTCCCCACAAAAACCACTCACCCGTAAGGAGACTGAAAACATGAACAGAACCCACCTGTCCCGCCTGTTCCGCATCGCCGTCGGCGCCACCGCCCTGCTCGCCACCACCCACGCTGCCCAGGCCGGTGCACAGGCGGCTGCCAGCACCTCCCCGTACCTGGGCGGCAACATCACCCGCGTCTACAACCTCGAAGACCTGATGACCCGGCCCGGGCTGATCACAGTGGGGAAAGGCGACATGGTGATCTTCGACTTCCCCAGCGACATCGGCGCGATCATCACGCCCCAGTCGCCCATGCTCGACATTCCCGAGCCTCTGGGCAACGTCGCGGTCATGACCGCCAAGGTGGCCAGCGGCAGCGCGCAGGTGATGGTGCAGCTCGACAACGGCAAGTACGCCAGCTTCGTCCTGAACTTCACCTCCGGCGGCAACGGCATGAAGCGCATCAAGATCCAGGACCTCCCCCGCACGGACTTCGCCCAGCCCATCACCGCCGCTCCTGCCGCGCCGGTCACCATGCCCGTGTACCAGGCCCCCGCTGCGCAGATGCCTGTCTTCACGCCCCCCAGCCTCGACCGCAGCAGCCTGACCGTGCCGACCACGGCCTCCATCAACCGCCCGCAGCCCACCTGGATTCAGTTCAGCGGTGCGCTGAACCGCGGCGACGCGAACAACTGGGTGAGCGTGAACGTCACGAACCAGGGCCCGCGCCCCGTCACCCTGTCCAGCAAGGACCTGTACCTCAGCGAAGGCGGACGAGCGCTCGCCACCACCTTCGACCAGGCCGTGACGGTCGCGCCGGGCACCACGCAGACCGTCAACATTCCCGCGCCCAGCACCCTCGATCCCGGCGCGACCGTCACCCTCAACTGGCTGGCCTTCGACGCGGCCGCAAACACCTACTACTCGCTGACCACCAGCGCCAAGTAAGCACGCGCCCCGGGTGGGACAGTGGGGAGAACGCCTCTCACTGTCCCACCTGACATTCAGGTCGGAGGCACCCATGGACCAGACCCTGCCCCAGAAACTCGCCGAAGCCCACCGGCCCAGCGCGAAAGCCCCCGCTGCCGCGGACGACGCGCGCCTGATGGAGGAACTGCCGCCCGCCGTCATCGTGACCGGCATCGGACTGTCGACGGCGCTGTTCCTGACCACCTACTACTTCCTCGGCCTGATGGCCGCGATGCTCGCGGGACTGCTGCTGATCATCTTCATGCCTGCCGCGGCGCTGTGGATTAAACGCTTTGTCGGCGGGGAGTACGTCACCACGATCAACCGCTGGCGGGCGCACTGGAACTACTCGGTGACCTACTACGCAGAAAAATGGAAAAACCCTCCACGGCCATAGACTCCCCCGGAACCCGGCACGGCGCTCTGAGACACGGCCCTTCACTGCCCTGCGAGACCGCACCTGGACGGGAAATCCCACACGCGAGGTCCCACATGAAGCATCTGAAACTGTCCCTGGTCATGGCCGCACTCTCGCTGCACAGTGCGGCGTCGGCAGACGCGCTGCTCAACCTGATCGAGAGCAGCTCCCTCCAGACCGACTCGGTCAATCGCGTCATCAGCTTCGTCGAGCTGGCCGACGGCGTGATGAAGGACGGCAAGTTCACCCGCACCCGTGAGCGGGAGTACTCCGTGCCTTACCTGCCGGACAAGATGGTGACGAACTATGCCGCGGACGTGATGTTCAACTGGAAGAAGTACCAGGACAGCATCCACTGGGCGCAGACGGTGAACCTCAACAACGACCTGTCGGCCACCGGAAGCCCAACCGACCTGTACTTCCCCTCCTGCACGCTGCCGTTCATCGGCGAGGCGTCCGCGAGCATCGCCCACGGCCTGCTCGGCACCGGGTGGCTGAGCGTAGACGAGGAGAAGAAGCAGGTGAACCTCGCGCCGCTGCTCGATCCCTACGGCATGCCCAGCAACCACGACCGCATCAACGCCGAAAATCACATGGTTCCGCGCGTGAAGTCCAACAACTACTGCGTGGGCATGTTCCCGGACCTGTACCCCGACGAGGGCATCCAGGCGATCCTCGGCCTCCCGACCGTCGTGCCGGAACCCTTCCAGACCTACGAACCGGGACACACGTGGTGCTCGGCGATCGGGTGCGTGTCCAACAACAGCTTCGCGTTCAACCCACTGCCCGCGTGGACGGACTGGTCCAAGCTGGCCGAGCGGATGGACAACGCCTGCAACAACATCAACAACAACGCGTACAAGAACTACCAGAAGGAAGTGCTGCTGAGTCTCGGCAAGAACATGCCCACCGCGATCCACTGGGACGGTGTGGCCGCGCTCAAGGGCGACCGCTCAGGCACGACGATGGCGCCGTTCTACAGCACGTCGACCGGCAACGCCCAGCAGGTCCTGGAGATCGGAAAGAAGAACGCCCTGTTCCCCGGGTACGTCTACAGCGGCCTCCCGAGCGGCACGCCGGACGTGCTCGCCAAACTGGACGACCTGAAGCGTGAACTGCCGGCCGGCTTCCTCCAGGAGCAGGAAATCCAGGGCGCCGCGACGTTCTTCCAGACCTGGCAGAAGTTCGACACCTTCATCGACCCGCGCCCGGTGCCCTACTACGTCAAGTCGTACTTCACGTACATCAGCATCCTCCCGCCGGGCAAGACCACCAGCCTCTACGCCACCTTCCCGCTGACGATGGTGCCCAGCAACGTCACTGCCACGAAGTGCACCACGCCCCGCCTCGGGGTGAACAGCGTGCCCGGGTACGGGGGCCTGACCACCTACACCACCTGGCGGTACCACTACGGCGCCACCACCGTGTCTGAGAGCCGGACGGTGCCGAACGTCACCGGCAATCCGACCCTGAGGGTTGACAGCGAATGAAAACCACCCACGCGATCCTGACCGCCCTGGCCCTGAGCGCTGCCGTTCAGGCCCAGAATCTCCCCGCCAGCCAGCTGCAGGGCATCCCCCCGGGCGTGCCCCGCCGCGCAGATGGCAGCCCCGACACGAGCAAGTTTGTCAAGGGCCCCGACGGGCTGTACTACAGCCCCAACATGACCCCCGCTCAGCGTGCGCAGATGGCCGCGATCATGCAGGAGCAGGCCGCTGCGGCCAAGCCCTACTCCACCAGCATGATCGAGGCGGTCAATGTCGTGATGAACGAGCCGAAGAAGGTCAGTGTCCTGGCCTTCGGCCTGCCCCGTGAACTGATTACGGCCCTGGGCCGCGCCGCCCTGCACGTCCCGGTCAACATGCTGAGCATCAACGTCTCCTACGACATTCCCCGCGTCAACCAGGCGGCAGTGCGCGGGAACCCCGGCGACCAGCAGCAGATCACCCTGATCGCCACGAGCCAGCACTACATCACCTACGACCGCCGCGGGGTCAAGGTCTACAAACTGCCCCAGCCGACCAGCGCGCTTCACGATCACATCGCGTTGATGCGCAGCAAGCTCACCGGCGGGCGTTAGCCGGCTTCCCGCCTTCCCCAGGCCGTCCCGGCAATGGGTCGGCCTGTTCCTTTTCCCGCAACCACCCACCCGTCGAGACACTGGAGTTGCGAGTCAGAGCCGCCGCCACCCTTCCGTTCACCCACCCGCAAAGGACACTGAAACCATGAAGCCAACCAACCCCTTCGATAGTCTCCGGAGCCGTCTGGGGCGCAACAAGGCGGACGCCACGGCGCGTGGACCGGCAGGCGACCACAACCCGTTCGCCGACTCCCTCGACGCTGAGCAGCACCTGGAGTACGACCCCACCCAGCGCCAGATCATCGAGCCGCAGCTGGCCGCGCTGGACCTGGTCCTGCCCGAGGATCCCGGCAGCCCGGAGTTCGAGGAGCTGGTCCAGAAGCTCAAGACGCTGGACAAGCAACTCGCTGTCCGGGTCCGCAGCATGGTTTTCGACGCGAAGATTGCCGAAGACGACAAGTTGATGCGCGAGGCGGAGAAGAACGCCGAACGCGCCAACCTGGTCCGCGACAAGGCTGACCAGTACTTCATGACCACGAACCAGCACGGTGAGCGGGTCCCCAACAAGACCCTGATCACCGGCATCATCGGCGCCGTGCTGGTCGGCTCGTTCTTCGCGGTGACGCAGAGCGGAGGCGAAGCGGCCACGACGACGCAGCCTGCCGAGGCTGGCGAGACCATCAAGAACACCGACGGCAGCACCACCACCAGGAACGCGGACGGCAGCACCACCACCACCTCGCCGGACGGAACGCAGGTCACTGTGAAACCCAACGGCGACCGAATCGTCAAGACCCGCGACGGGATCATCACGACCACGACTGAAGACGGGCGCAAGATCGTGCAGGATCCGTCCGGCCGCACAACTGAAACCACTGCGGACGGCACCGTGATCGTGCGGGACGCCAACGGCGCCGTGATCTCCAGCCTGCCACCAAGTGACGTCGACAGCGCAGCAGGAGCGGACGACGAAGTCCAGACGGACGACCTGGTCCAGGAAGCCACGCCCCTGACCCAGACCCCCACCGAGGACAGTCCCACCATTCAGCCCAACCCCGACGAAGCGGGGGTTCAGGACCCTGCCGGGGTCGCCTACTCTGAATCGCCCAGCACCAGCTCCAGCGTCGCCGCCACCACGCCGGTCAGTGGCGGGGAAACGGTGAGCTATGCCGATCCCGCCACGAGCAGCGAACCGTCCGGCAGCTATTCGGCGCCGGCCGCCTCGACCGGCAGCTACTCGGACTCCTCCACCTCGGCCGGGAGTTCGGAACCCTACAGCACGCCCGTTTCCGCGAGTTCCGTGCCTTCAGGCTCGGCTGGGAGTGTGCAGATCAGTCCGGCCTCGACCCGCGGTCCGTCCACGCCTCCCACCTACACCGCGCCGGCAGCTTCCACGGTTCGCACCGCCCAGACCGGTGACGGTGCAGCGGCGCCGACCAGCGCGTATGTCGTGCCGGTCAGCAACAGCAGCCGTCCCGCCCCCACCGCGCAGACGCCCGGCACGCCGAACGGGGCCATCAACGTCCAGGTCCCGCAGAGCCGCCAGGGTGCCGCCGCCACGCAGTCGCAGCCCACCAACTACGCCTACCGTCGTCCGGCCGCCGCGCCCACCGCGACGATCGGTGCAGGCGGCCCGGGCGGCAGTGCTGGGGGGAGCAGCGCCAACAGCGGAGCGGGAACGCAGGTGGCGGCCGTGGTGTACCGCCGCACGGCCACGCCCACCACGCTCAGTCGCACCGCTCCCGCTGCGCAGGCTCAGGCGGCTCAGGCGGCCGGAGGTGCCAACGCCCTGCCGTACGGCGCTTCCGACACCACCACCGTCCCGCAGGCGCAGGTCCGCCCCGTGCCCAGAGGCGTGAAGCTCGACGCCAACGGCAAGCCATGCATCGACGAGGCGAGCAACCTGTCCACCTCGGTGGATTACGTCGCGCCCGGCAGCATCTACGACAACGGCGAACCCATCAACTTCTGCGCGGGGAGCCCGAGCGCCGCCGGCAGCCTCGCCAGTGCGAAACCCAGCCCGTACCACATGGGTCAGCGCATGAACGCCACCATCGAAACGGGCATCCTGACCACCCAGGGCGACAAGCCGGCCCCGGTGTACGCCCGGACCCAGGACGGGACCATCTGGCTCGGCACCGTCACCATCAGCGCGACGAAGCGCATCAACATCGCATTTACCAAAGCCCGCCTGCGCGACGGCACGGAGATCGCCGTCAGCGGCCTGGCGTACAACACGGACGGGAGCCCCGGCGTCAAGGCGCGTTACCGCGACGTCGCGCCGACCCTCGCCAACGACCTGATTCGTTCGTCGGTGACAGGCATCCGCAACTACGTCGAAGCCAAGATTCAGGCCACCCGCACCACCACCAACGCCAACGGGTCCAACACCGTGGAACGTCAGGCACCCACGATCTGGGAGAGCGTCGGCGGCAGCGCCGCGAGCATCTTCCAGCTCCCCCCAACCCAGAACACGTTCGTCACCGTCGCTGAACTGACGCCGGGAACTCCTTTCGTCATCGTCTACGGCCCAATGACCCTGGAGGAAAACAAATGAAAAGGTGAACAAGAGTGAGTCCCGGTGACTCAATAACGATGAAGACCCGTCGGAAAAATCGATTTACTGAACAGCCCCGCATACTGCATTTAGGAGGATCAAATGAACCACATCAAGAAAGTTCTGCCCGTCCTGGTCGTCGTTTCCATCATGGCCGCTTTCGGCAACGCCGGCGCGATCGGCGATGTGGACGCCGGTCTGAGCAAGGCCACCACCGCCGTGTGCGACACCATCAAAGGCCTGCAGGAATCCATGTTCGTCCGCATGATCGCCATGGTGATGTTCATCGCCGGCATCGGGATGATGTGGCTGAAGATGCGCGGCGGTATGGCGCTGTCCCTGACGGGCTTCCTGGGCTACTTCATCATCATGCAGAGCATGAAGATCGCCAAGAGCTTCGGTCTGGTCCCCGACACCGGCTGCACGGTCTGAGCACCGGCACCAGCCACCGCCGCTCCCCTCTACTTCGGAGACTCCAATGAACCACATCAAGAAAGTTCTGCCCGTCCTGGTCATCGTGACCGTCATGGCCACCTTCGGCAGCGCCGGCGCGATCAGCGACGTGGACGCCGGTCTGAGCAAGGCCACCACCGCTGTGTGCGACACCATCAAAGGCCTGCAGGAATCCATGTTCGTCCGCATGATCGCCATGGTGATGTTCATCGCCGGCATCGGGATGATGTGGCTGAAGATGCGCGGCGGTATGGCGCTGTCCCTGACGGGCTTCCTGGGCTACTTCATCATCATGCAGAGCATGAAGATCGCCAAGAGCTTCGGTCTGGTGCCCAACACCGGCTGCACGGTCTAAGCACCACGTCAGAGGTCCTGAGGGGGTCGTGGGCGAACGCCCCGGCCCCTCACTCCTTCCCCCACAAGGAACCCCCCACATGCCAGTACGCAGCGTCCCCATGGAGAAGTTCAAGACCGGCACGACGATCATGGGCATTACCCCTGCCTCGATCATGCTCGCCGCCGGCCTGGAAATGCCCGTCCTCTTTCTGTTGCAGACCTTCCTCGGCGGTGTTCCCTTTCTGGTCGTCGCCGGTCTCCTCTACTGGTACGTTTTCCTGCGCCTCGCTGAGTGGCTGACCGAGGTGATCCCCCGCAACTACTTCCAGCACATGGCGGAGTGGATCATCGTCGGTAACCACATGTACCTGACCAACGACGGCGATCCGCTGCCGCTCACGATCATGACGCACGAGGAAATTCAGCGTGAGCAGGAACGCCGCGCGAAAGCGAAGGACAAAGCGCGGGGCCACTGATACCGCTCCGCACTCCCCCGGGTTGCAGGTCACTGCGCCCGGGGGATTTCATTGGGCCCCACGCGGCCCTGTCTGGCGTTGAGTGCCGGCCGCCCGGTCGCCGTGGCATCCGGGCCAGCCTGCACTCCGCTGGCCGTCCTGAGGCTGGCTGCGGCCATCCACCCACCTGTGGCCTACGGTGCAAGGTATGCACACGCCCTGGCATGCCATCTCACTGTTCCTGCTGCTGTTTGCCGCGGTCATGCTGATCGTCGGCCAGAGCGGCGTCACGCTGTGCGTCATCGCGCTCGTCGCCATCCTCCAGTGCCTGGTGCGGGTCGCTGACCGCCTGCACAGTCATGTGCTGCAGCTGGAAGAAGCGCTCGTGGCCGCCCAGGACCACCCGGACTTCCTGCAGACCAGGACGTTCGAGGCGCTGATTTTGGACCCGGCCGGAAAGCGCTGAGTCCCCCACCGCAGACGCCGGGGTTCTGAGGCGCTGGAGCACCGGCACGTCCAGGAAATCCACCCATGCGCCCCCTACCGTGAACGCCAGGAGAGACCGATGAAAAACACCTCGTGGACAGCCCTGTACGCCCTGCTGCTGATTGGCGCAGTGCTCATCTTCATCCTCGGACAGTGGGGCGCGGCCGTCACTGTCGTCGCGCTGATGGCCATCCTCAACCGGCTCATCTACATCAGCGAAATGGCGCTGCGGATCGTGCTCAACCAGCAGGAGATGCTCAAGCTCGCCAAGGCTGGCCGCCGTGAGCAGGCCGAGGCGGCATGAGCTCCCGCAGCCGCTTCCTGACCGCGGCGCTGCTCACCTCAGGCAGCGCTGCGGCCGTGTGCCCTGCGCCGCAGTACGGCCTGGAACGTCAGGCCTTTGACGTCGCCGTCAACCAGGGCGTGCCTCCGTCGATCTTCGTGGCCATGATCGGCACCGAATCCCACTTCTGCCCAGCGACGGTCAGTCCGAAGGGCGCCGTGGGGCTCGGTCAGCTGATGCCGGATACCGCGCGTGACCTGCGCGTCACCAACCCCCTCAACATCGCGCAGAACCTCAACGCCTCCGCCACGTACCTCCGGGCGCAGTTCAAGACGTTCGGCCGTTGGGACCTGGCCCTCGCCGCCTACAACGCAGGTGCCGGCAATGTCAGGAAGTACGGAGGCATTCCACCGTTCGCCGAGACGGTCGCCCACGTCGATAAGGTGCTCACCCGGGCGTCGGCCCTTGAGCGCGGCATCCCACTGATTACGGCCCTGAACACCCCGATCGCTCAGCTCCGTACCCTGCCCTCCCCGGCCCGTCCGCAGGTGGCGTTGCTGGCTGCCTCCCAGGCCGCCTCACCCCGGAATGTCTCTGGCGTCCAGGCACCGGTCACACTCGTCAGCAGTCCTGCGGCGCAGCACATCGCCGGAGGCGCCGGAACCGCCTCGCGCGGAACGATCCAGCCTGTTCCGGCCGGAGTCAAACCGACCCCCGCCACGGCCACCAGCCAACCCACGCCGGCCCCAGCCGCCGCCCGCATCGTCACGACCACGCTCCCCCAGGCCGCCCCAGCAACAGCGGCCCGGTCCACGACACCTGGGGGCCCCGTGACGGCCTCCACCGTGACTGACCAGCGCATCCTGGTGGTCATCCGCCGGGGGACAGCCCCTCAGGCCGCGCCAGGAGCCGCACCCGCCGTGCCTGGGCCAGCGGGTGCACCCCAGGCCGCTCCAGCACAGGCCGCCCCTTCGTCCGCCAGTACAGGCCTGGTGGTGATCCGCGTCAGGAAGTAGGTGAGGCGGTACTCACGCGACGGCCCCGCCCGTGTGGGGCCGTCGCTTTTCAGCGGGCAGTGAACGGGTTGCGTCCCAGGAGTTGGTTGAATCGCGGACCGCAACTTAAGGTCCATCCGACCAGGCAATTCCGGGCCTCGCAGCATTCTCCCCAAGGCGGCGTCTGTGCTAGAATTATGCTCCTAACGTAATTAAGCGAGACGATTCCAGAGGAGGACCCCGCATGTGCGGCCGCATTGAATTCACCCTCACCGAACGGATGCAACGCGCCCTGCGCGACACGTTGCAGATCGACGCCGCCTGGCCTGAACACCAGGAACTCCGGCCCACCGAGCAGGCGACCTTCCTCACCCACAGCGGCACCTGGACCGTCCAGTCCGGCCGGTGGGGCCTGATTCCGCCCGGCATGGACCTCCAGGCCGCAAAGAAGTACGCCACCTTCAACGCCCGCATCGAGACCGTCGAGCGCAGCAAATCCTTCAAGGAGGCCTTCAGGGCGGGTGGACGCTGCGTCCTGCCCCTGAGCGCTTTCTTCGAGTGGCCGAACAAAGTCAAGGTCCGCATCGCGCGCCCTGACGACCGCCCCCTGCTCGCTGCGGGCCTCTGGAGCCAGCAGGACTCGTCGGACGGCCCACTTGTCAGCTGCACGGTCATCACCCGCCCGCCCACCGAGGACCTCACGGACGTGCATGACCGGATGCCGGCCCTGCTGCTTACCAAAGACCTCGACACCTGGCTCAGCGCCGCGCCCTCGCAAGCCAAAGCCATCGCCATGGGCAGTTGGCGTCCCGGGCTTCTCACTGTCACCCCTGCATCCTGACCAGCCAACGACGATCACCACGACACTGTGCCAGCCGCACCACCCGAGATCGCCCATTCCTGCAGGTTTTCCCAGATCGAGGGCCGCTCTCTTGAGCGCCTTGGCGAACTCGCTGGCCCAGCTGGTGAACTGTTTGCGTAGCCGTCACAGACAGAGCGGTGGCAAGTGGTGAATAGCAACCACTCTGTCTGCCGGAGTCCACACCTGATGACTCGGGGGTCAGGAACCGGTCCTGGGGCGCGGAACCGGGCGTCCCTCCCGCAAGTTCGTCGTTCGGGCCGCCCGCGCGCCTGTGGTGGCCATTGTCTTCCCGGAGTGGCTCAATCAGGCCCAGGCGGCCGACGAACCGACCATTCGGGCAATGGGTGACAGCGTCGACTCCGCCCTGCGGACACAACCTCTAGTGGACGTGGTGGGTACGCGGGAAAGTCGCGAGGCTTCACGTGTGGGCGCCTGTTGCCGCAAGGAGTGAACGAACGCAACGGCTGCCGCTGCTGCCAGTACTGTCCGCCCTTACGTTCCGTGCCGAAGGACACACGGCCGCCCTGGACTGGTTCGGTGTTCTTCCTGACGTGCAGCACGGCGCACTGATCGCCGGGGACACTCAGGCGCCACCCTTCCCCCGCGACCACCCACCGTCACCACACCATGAAGGCGTGAACACACGAACCGTCAGCTTGCTACTCCTTGCATCGCTCACCCTCAGCACCACTGCCCACGCGGGGAAAGGGGCCGGTACCGCCGCCGCCGACGAGGCGCAGCGTGCCGCGCCGGTCGTCGCCGGCGGTGTCACCCAGGTCAGTGTCAAGACCATGCAGGACGTGACATATCAGGCCAAGGAAGATACTGCCGTCTGGCTGGAACAGGACTACGATGGCCCCCTCCTGAACAGGAGCTTCAATCAGGATGTCAATGCCCAGTTGAGCATGGACCCCCTTGCCGCCTGCCTGCACGAAGTGAAACTTGGCCTGACCTACCTCAGCAAAGCCGCCAAGCGGCCGGTGTATCCCCAGGAAGCCGCTCGATTTGCCGAGCAGCTTCTTTCCACGGGCGGCACCTGTAAACGCGAGGGCATCGTGCTCAAGGCGGTGAAGGTCGGCAACGCCATGACCATTGCCCTGACCGAGAAGTATCCCTTCAAGATGGCCGCCCGCACGGTGTCGGTCAACCTGAGCGGCGCGGTGATCGGCGCCTTCCCCCGTCACGTCCTGACGCAGGACCCGGGTGCGACCAGGGGGCCGGCCGCGCAGGCGCCCGTGCCCGCGGGTGACCTGAGTGAAAACGACCTGGACCTCCTCTTGACGCTGAGCAGTGAACAGGCGGAAACGGAGATCGGCTCCCGCGGGGAGGTCAAGACAGGCCTGCACTACCTCAACGTCGCGCCGAAGGGCCAGCCTCAGCAGCTGGTCCTGGATCCCCTGCAGCCCTGCCTGACCCTGATGGAGATCTGGGCGTGGCGCGGCTATCACTGGGAGGAGCGCGAGAAGCTCCTGAGTGCCGGGGAGATGACACGGCTGCTGCGTTACCTGGACAACGACCGCCGCACGCAGTACTGCAATGGGCTGACGGTGACTGTCGGCAAGTCACCCAAAGGCGACCTGTCGTATGTCATCGCGGAGAAGACCGCCTTCCGCCCGGACCTCGCGCCTGGACAGAAGGCCAGGACCGTGTACATGCCGATGGTGGAAGCGCCCAATATCTGGGTCGACCACAAGCTGGCGGTGCCCGTCCTGAAATAGATCGTCGGCGGGGTGGGCCTCCCGGAGCCCACCCCGCTTGTTGCATGACATAAACCCCTTCCTCATTACGTTTATGTCGGAATCGGTTAGCATCATTTCTGGCGCTCTGGCGTCCTGCGGTGCGCCGCTGTCGAGGGAGGCGTCCACCTCGCTAAAAAAACGGGCGTGTGAGCAGAGGCCTGGGTCGTACCCAGAATCCTGCACCGACAGAGGGAGCCGCAAGGCTCCCTTCTCCTTTGGTGCCGCACAGGTGAGGTCCACCGCGCATTTCAAACCTCAGGATACGAGCCCAGGAAGACTCCCGGGCCAGCGCTTTCGGCTGATCAATAAAGAAACTGGATGTCAGCTGCTCGGCTTCTCCCGGTACCAGCCCAACCGTTTGCCGATCTGATCCATCTGCATCCGATCTTGTACCACATACATCGCCATGAGGTTGAGGTGGCCGTGCCAATCATTGATCTCGCCAGCAATGATGTTCGATACCCACCCTCCCTCTTCATTGGGATAGACCTCGTACTCGCCCTCGGCCAGACCTCGTTTCGCCTCGAACAGGACGCCGATCAGCGTGCGCACCAGACTGAGGTATGCCCCTTCATCTCCGACGATGGCGGACTCCGGCCCGTCGCCGATGACATAGCACCCCCGGTCCTCGCCCTCCCGACCTGAAGGCGTGCGAACTTTCGCCAGGATACTCAGGAGCGTCTGATAGTCCTCAGGGGTCAGCATGGGGTTCATGGTGGCACCTGACAGCTTTTCGCATGAGGACGTCATGGCCAGGACCAGGCTTTCATCCCGGCCCGGGACGGACCATTGCTGACAGTCCACTAAAGTGTGTCGGCCCAGGTCACCTGCTGGTCAGGGCCTCGGGTCGTTCAGGTCTCGTTCATAGGCTTGTTGGCTGCCAAACCCCAGCGCTTCGGCACGAGCAAAGTACTGCGTTCGGTTCAACCCTTCCTCGTCCTCATCGCCCTCAGACAGGGGAAGATCCCAGATCGCCTCCAGCATCCAGTCCAGCCACCTTGGCTGCGGAGGGAACTGCCGGAAATAGGTGATCCGTGCCGCCTCATCCCAGTCCTGAGAGGCCCACCAGGCCCCCCACACCATGATGTGGCTCTCGCCACCCCCCATCCGCCAGTACGCACTGTAGGGATGCTCATCTGGAGCGACGATCCACGGCGGTGGCACCGTGCCATCCCTGGCGGTCAGGCGCTCGATTTCCGACACCATCCAAGGCTCCATGGTGCATGCTCGCACGGCACCTCACCAGCCGGCGACCCCTTGGCTGACACGCCCTAAACTCTCCTGGTGGCGGCATTCAAGCGGGGCGTGATGAGACTCGGACTGTCCCCTCAAGCGGTGCCGGCATCGCTCGCTCAGGAACGCCCGGGGGCAGCCAGTGCAGGGCGAGTGAGGGGCGGAGGTGGCTGACCTTCCAGTGAATGTCCGCCGATGGTGCGCCGGCCTCTCCCTCCTGCCCGCTCTCGGCCTGCTGTTGCCGGCGCTCACCACAGTGGTGCGCATGGGCCTCCCCTTGAGCCGTGATCAGTGGTTCGCGTTCGGGGTGATCCTGGTGTTCGCCACCCCAAGTGGACTGCTGGGGGTGAGTTGGTTGATCCACGCCAGGAAGGCACAAGGCAGGGTCCGTGCCCTGGCCGCCCTGCTGTCCTTGCCCGGCTTGCTGTTGTTCCTCCCGGTCCCGCTGGCCAGCCTGCTGGCCTACGCCGCCGCGTGGCTGATCGCGGCGCGGTACCGCGTCCCCGGACACGCGCCGTTCCCCCAGCCCTGATGCGGAGTCCTGCGGCCGAATCTGCAGATTCACCCCAGCACTCCCACGCCCCCCGGTCTGTCTGGGCGCCCGAGCGGGAGGTCAGCACGCCTCAGGGTGGGACGGGTTCCTCAGGGCGTCGATGAGTGGTTCAGGCAGGCACGCCAGGGTGCAGGTGTCCGAGTCGATCAGGCGGACGATGGCCTCACGAGGCCCCAGGACCCAGTCGGCGCTCGCGTAGAAGGCCGCCTGTGATGCCTCCCGGTGGTCGTGATCGGCGTACGCCCGGATGAGGAAGAATTGATCGATGGTGTCCGGGGGTGAGCCGTAGGCGACCACGTCCATGCCCCACCGCTGGTGCAGGGGCAGGCTCTCCTCGACGAACACCTGCTCAAACGCCTGAACGGTGCCAGGCTTCAGCCGGTACGCGCGAAACTCTACGAGCCGTTCTGTGGTCACGCGACCCCTGCTCTCCGTGCACGTGGACCGCGATGAGGTGAGCGCATCCTCCTCCCGACCGTTATCCGTGTCATTCACTTGGCCTCTCCCCAGCGTTCACACGGACTCAGTCGTCACTGGACTGAACTTTGGGCTTGTCCACACCGAGCGTGTGCCCAGTCAGCGCGGCAAAGAAGACGTTGATGACGAAGGCATACACCGCGAACAGGACGCCGTGGCGCAGACGGGAGGAAAGACGGGCCATACCGCGCAGCATAGGACGCCCTTCCCGCGTTCACCGCCACAAGTGTGGCCTGCGCACACACCTGGACGACAGCCACGGTCGGGACGTTTTGCGGAGCTGGTGACGCCCCTGCACCTCAGTGACACTCAAGTCATGAGCACGCGGCGACCTGAGCAGGAAGGAGCACGATCCGTTCCCCCACGCCCTGAATAGCCAGGCCCTGCCCCGACGTGGTGATCCGGCCGGGTTCCCTCAGCACGGCCCAGTCCGGCCCAGGAAAGAACCGCTGCGTGAGCAGCACCCGGCCGCTGTCGGTACACCGCACCACCAGGCTGTCCTGCACATCCCCCTGGCTGGTCCGGGGCTGCTTCTCCAGGTGGATGAGGTCCAGCTCCACGCCCTGGTACGCGGTGGTCGTGACGACCGTCTGGGTCGTGATGTTGCAGGCCGTGAGCAGTGCACACAGCCCCAGTCCGGTGAACGGAAGAGAGGAGGCGCGAAGATGCATGACGCAGTGTCGCAGCCGCCGAAGACCGGTACGGGGCAACCTCACTGGACGCCCTCAACCGTCCTGGTGACCGGCGGCCAGAAGCGTGTCTTGAGCCTGCCGGATCAGCACGCCGGGCCGCTGCGTGACGTCCCAGGCCGGACAGCCGGTGAGGCCCTGCAACAGCCTGATGACGGCCAGAGCGTCCTCCCGCGAGGCCGTGACGTACAGCCGCTCCTGGTGGTCCAGCACCGGGGTGTGCGCCGCGGGACGCTGGGCTTCTTCGCCCGCCCTGCGGCGGCTGAGGTACACCTCGAACTCGGACGGGTCGTCGCTGTGCTCCAGGAACGGGGCGTCGAGCGCCAGGACCAGCCATTCGAACCGCTGACGCTCGGTCCAGGCCGTCGGCACCCGCCCGGACCGCTCGACCGACCGCCGCAGCTCCTGCGCCTGGAAGTCCAGCCACGTCCAGCGTTCTTCGGCGGTGTACGGTGTCTCGAACAGCTTCCGGTACACGTGATGCCCAGTGCCGGCCAGGGACACCAGCACCAGCATCACCAGAGCCGCTGGGCGGTCGATCTTTGTTCCCCAGGCGCTCACGAGAAAACTCATGACCATCAGGCCGACGAAGGCGTACCCCAGGAAGACCAGCATGGTACTCACTCGGAGCTCCGCGTAGAAGTCGGTGCGGGTGCTGCGCGCGTGCGACAGGGTGATTGCGGTGGTGCCCACCAGGGCCTGGCGCACGTCCTCCGGCGAGCCGGACGGGGAGAGCCGGGGCAGCGAGGGGGGAACGGTGGACGGGTCTGACGCCATGAGGTGCTCGCGCAAACCCTAGCGTGTCTCGCGTGCCTGCCGGGCCCACAATGGGACCGTGTGCGACGTCCAGCTGATTCAGGGCGTTCGCTCGGAGCGCTGCTCGCATTGCCAGGGGCAATATCTCGCCGTGACGGAAGTTGATCCGGCGAAGAACTGGGGCGCCTGCCTCAACAGGCTCTGCCGGGGGCATGACGCGGAAACGCTCAACGCGGCGATCTCCGTCTGGTGGCTGTTCTACCCCCACCCGTTCTAAGCGGCTCACCCCCGCCCGCCCTGAATGCTGAGGCGCAGGCAGCCCTGCGTGATCAAGCTGTTCGGCACGCTCCAGCTGTTCGGCGCTCTCCAGCCACCCACCTGCGGGGCACCATCGGAAGGCGGGGCTGGCCACCCGGACCCGTCCCGCCACTGCTTGTCCGAACCGTTTCACTTCCTCGCTCTGGACCCAAGGAGACCCCGCATGCGGCCCATCGACATCACCACTCAGGCGGAGTACGACGCCATCCTGGACATCCTGCCTGGCAAGGTCCTCGACCTGGTCGCCAGCCGCATTCACCAGGTGGAAGAGATCGTGCTCGACCAGGGCCAGAACCTCAAACTCAAGCTCGACGGTCTGCGCCTGGAGTTCCCGATTCCCATCACCGAGACCGAGATCAACTACACGCAGAAGAAAGTCGGGAAGTTCCGCGATGACGGGCGCCGCGGCCTGCCCGGGACCCTGCACCGCATCAGTGGTGACTTCGACGAGGACGGCCTGGTCGACAAGATCACCGTCCGCGTCGCGCGGGCCATCATGGGCGTGGCGGAACCCCTGCGCAAGATCATCGAGGACGCGCACGGCATTGCCGTGATCGGCCCGCCCGCGGTCGGCAAGACCACCCTGCTGAGAGACGTTGCGCGCATCCGCGCGGAGAAGCTCGGCTCGGGCCTGATCATCATCGACTCCTCCAACGAAATCACGGGCGACGGCAAGACCCCGCACCCGATGATGAGCCGCGTGCGCCGCTTCAAGGTCGGTGACCCGGAGCAGCAGGCCCCCAAGCTCAGACGCGCCATCCGCAACCACGGTCCTGAGGAGATCCTGATGGACGAGGTGGGCTACAACGGCGACGTTCCCCTGCTCGTGTCCGCCTCGAAATTCGGCGTGTCGGTCATCGCCACGATGCACGGCAAGGTCCTCGGTGACGTGCTGCGCAACCCCCCGCTCCTGCCACTGCTCGGCGTGGCCATCGACGAGCGGAACGGCGAGCTCGTCAAACGCTCCGACACCTGTTTCGACACGGCCATCGAGGTCCGCGCCAAGGGCCGCTACCTCGTGCACCAGAACCTGAACGGCGCCGTCGAAGAACTGCTGGCCGGCGCTGAACCTCAGGGCCTGAAGGTTGGGCTCTGGCCTGAACTCAAGCCCACGCTCAACGCCTGACCACACCCCTTGCAAGGAGACCACCCATGACCAAAGACGCCGCCGCCAAACCCGTCATTGAACACCTCAGCGCCCTGCTCGGCGCCGTGCCGGCGAACGAGCTGTGCCTGGTGCTGGCCCACTACGAGGAGGCCATCCGCACCGGCAAGTTCCTCGCGGTGCCGATCGAAGGCCGGGACTTCACGCTCAAGCACCTGAGCGTTCAGGGTCAGGCGACGGAGAGCCAGGTCACCGACGAGTTCGTGGAAGTGAGCGACGGCTGGACGAACTGGCTGGAGAAGATGCGCCGCGAGTCCCGGTACGCGATCATGAGCAACACCGGCAGCATCGCCACGACCGAGGAACGCCTGAACACCGTGGATGATTTCGCGGTCCTGGCCCGACTCCGCAAGGAGCACCTGGCCCAGCGCGACACGGCGGCCGCCCGGGCCAAACCCAAGCCGGTCAGCAAGGGACCCGCCGCTGCGAAGCCGAAGGCCGGGAAGGGGAGTGAGGGCGGAGCGGCCAGGGCCAGGGGGACATCATCCACCCCAGGTGCGCCCGGGACCAGCAAGGCTGCCCCAACTCCGGCGGCTGAAATTCCTGGGGCGCCCGCAGCCCCGGCGGAGCCCGCAGCCGGGCTGGCCGCTGGCTGACCACCTCTGCCCCACCGCGCCCCCAGGAGCCTGCCAGAGGCCCTGGGGGCCTCGCTCTTCCCAGGAGGCCGGCGTGTCGTGTCCAGCGACCACCCACGTGCCTCCTAGGCTGGGTCAAGGAGTGCCATGAACATCATCAAACCAGGACGCCAACGGGTCATTCTGCCGATCACGCAGCCGGAGCAGGTTCTCCTCGACCGGCTGTACCGCCTCGACGGTGCCTGGACCATCCAGGAGGGGCTGGACGCTCTGGGTGCCGATCGGCTGCGCGCCATGATCGACCACCAGTGCCTGGGGGTGACGCCCACCGCGATGGGCGATCTGCTGCTGTTGCTCGCCCACGGGCGCATCGCCACGTATGGGGGGGCCAGTGCGTCAGTGAGCCTGAACGGACAGATCAATCAGGCGTACTTCCGCCTGTCGCTGCAGGCGCTCGGGTGGCGGTACCCCCAGCCGGGCGAGCCGGTCCGCAACCTGGAATCGTACGATCCGACGGGACGCTTCAAGGAAGTGAACACCGAGTTCGGCCTGGCCCTCGTCGCGGGGAAGCTCACGTCTGACGGGTACTCGACCGACTACTTGCGCCGGATGACGGACCGCCTCAAGAGCACGGCGCTCTTCGAGAATTTCTACGTGATCGTGCTCACGCCCAACGCCCGCCGGGGGCGGCAGCACGCAGCGAAGCACGGGGCGTTTCTCAAGGTCATCCAGGTCCTTCCCGAGCATCCCACGCCCCCTGAGTTTGATCATCAGGTCGATGGCCGTGCGGACAGGCGCGTCTCAACAACGCCTCCTGAACCCGCTTTGGCCGGAAGCTTCTGGAAGCAGGACCAGAGGTACCTCAGTCTTCCGCCCGGCGTCCTCCGGACCCTGCAGATGCCCCGCGACGAGCGCGTTGAACAAGCCATGCTCAGCATCGAGTGCGACGGGGTCATGAGCGCCGCGCAGCTGCGGTCCTACTACGGCCTGATCCCGGAGGATCTCCAGGGCATTCACCGCATCCAGACGATTCTCCGCACCACCCCGTCGCAGCGCACCAGCGAAGTGAAGGTCGAGTTTCTGACCCTGAGCCGACGACTGGCCCGCCAGGAGATGCACCGCCTCGCCCACCGGTGCGGGACGGGGCGGATCCGGCATCTTGTGGACGTCCGGCCCGACCCAGCAGCGTACAAAGCGGAGTACCGCGGCACCTTGAAGGCCGAGGAACCAGACGCTGTGATTTTCGGGAGTGACGGGCGGGAACTCGCCGTGGAATTCGACAACGGCACGTATCTCCGGAGGGTGATTGACCGGAAGCTCGGCGCCTTCCAGGACCGGGGGTTTGACGAGGTGATCTGGGGCGTGTCCAACCCATTGCGGCAGCGGAACCTGACCCGTGAAATCGGGAGCCAGCTCAAGCGCGAAATCCTCCTGGCCGAGTGGTGGAAGTAGCCGCAGTACCCCTCAGCTGAACCCAGGCGCCTGGTCATCAGGCGCCTGCTCTTCTGTGGGGACGGCACGCTTGTTCAGGGCCAGCATGGTCTCCATCCCCTTCCTTCCCGCGCCTCTGCAAGCAGCGGCCCGCCTTCCTCGCGGGGCACCTGGAAGTCGGTGTTCCAGGCCCGTTGCCTGGATCGGGGTCAGTACACAAATTGCCACCAACGAGGACCGAAAATTGAACCTGCATTCCCCTGTGATGAAGGGCAGACCACACGCTGATTCGGAGCCAGTTGATGCTTTCGTGACGGTGCCTCAGAGGCTCTTCGGCTCTCGGAGCCTGTGCTCGACGGATGCGTTGACGTCTCACGCGGACCCCGAACTCTTGAAGTTAATCGCTGGGACCACCCCCGACCTACAGAAGTTATTCGGGACCCTGTTTCCGACCTACAGAAGTTATTCGACCAGGGAAATGGGACCAGTTCCGACCTATAGAAGTTAATCGGTGGGCAAACTCAGACCAACAGAAGTTATTGGGGTGCGGGAAAACGCAGACAGTAGCAGTTAATCCCATTACCTTCATACAGCTAGAGAGGAAAATACTCTGTCGTTCCCCGACCTGGCGTTGCGGGGTGAGGCCGCCTCCGGTTTCACCGCTGCGATGTGCCGTATGGGCTGGTGCTGGGGCGTGATGGTGGTGGGGCGTGCGGGTGGTGTCGGTGGCCTTGGTGTGGGTGGTGTGGCGGGCGGTGTTCGGGCCGGGGTGTGGCGGGTGGGATGCGTACACGAATTCGGTGGTGGACAGGACCGTTTCACCCCGCGGCGGCGGGGTTCACGCGTGGGCATGGACACCTTGTTGAAACCGTCGGTCGGGAGTCGGGAGCACCTGTTCTTTTTTGGCGAGGCGTTTCGTCTTGCGGTGAGTGTGGAGCGGGGTCGGGAGCGCGTGTTGTTCCTGCGGGATGAGGCGGTCTCGGATGGGGATGGCCGGGCGGGTCTGGGCGCGTCGGGGGACGTGGGGTTCAAGGTGCAGCGGGAGTTGCGCCAGGGCCGGGACGTGTTCGTCTTATCGGGCCGGGCGGAGCGGCGGTCTGAGGGGGAGGTGTCGGTGGTGGTGGAGCGCGCGGACCTGCATGTCCGGCCGGAGATTGTGGAGGCGACGCGGTCACTGGCGGAGCGGAACGCGGCGGCGTTGTCGGACCGGTTGATGGGCATGGCGGTGCGCGCGGTGCAGGAGACGCTGGACCGGTCCGGCCGGCCGGTGCGGGTGGTGTCGTCTGCGGATGCGGAGGTGGGCGCGGCGGACATGGAGGACCGGGTGATGACGGGGGTGACGGACGAGGACGACTTCATCGATCCGGACCTGTTGGAATTGACACCGATCTCGGCGTTCTTCTGAGGGCGTGTCAGGGTGAGCGCCGGACCTGGAGAGGAAGGGGGAGCTGTTCCCCCTTTCTCTTTTTTTGTGTGGCGGTGTTGCCTGACGGTGGAGTGTGCCGGCGCGGCTCGGGAAGGGCGCGTTCGTGGATTGGGTGTCTCGCTGGGCGGCGCGGTCGGGTGGGCGAACGGCGAAGAGATCTGACCGCCTGTCGGCGGTGAGGGGCGAAGCATGCGGGTCAACCAGACGCGGGTGAGAGACACTCCCCGACCTGACCCCAAGGAGCAGACATGAAAGCAATTCTCGCGACCACCCTGATCGGTACCCTCGCCCGCGCGCTGACCATCAAGACGGTCGGCACCACCGACATCGCCGAAGGCACCCTGGCGATGGACAGCATTCAGAACGGACGCACCCTGACGAACTACATTCCGGTGGTGTTTGTCGGCGCGGCGGCCCGCCGGGTGTTCGACCGCACCACGGCCGGCAGCGTGCTGTCGGTTCAGGGCGCGCCGCGTCAGGAGAAGTGGGAGAACGCCGAGGGCGGGAAGCGCTCCCGCGTGCGGATTCAGGCGCTGCGCACCGAGGTGCTGAGCGGGGACTTCGCGACGGTCGTGGACCGGGCGGGTGGCACGCGCCTGGCGCAGGGTGTGAACCAGGTGACGCTGGGCGGGAATCTGGTGGCCACGCCGGAGGTGCGGTACACGCCGGGCGGTGACGCGGTGACGGACTTCAGTCTGGCGCTGAACGAGAAGTACACCACGCGGAAGAACGAGGTGAAAGAGCGCGTGTCGTTCGTGGAGGTCACGGCGTGGAAGGACCTGGCGGAGTTCGTGGCGACGCTGCCGAAGGGCACGCCGCTGACGGTCCTGGGCGCGGCGGTGAGCGAGTCGTGGACGGACAAGGACGGGCAGAAGCGCTCGGTCCTGAAGTTCGAGGCGGGGAGCATCTTCCAGGTGCAGCCGCCGGAAGGCCGGGCGGCGCAGCCGGACGCGCACGAACCGATCAGTGACGAGGCCGCGGCGGAACTCGCGGACATGGCCGAGGAGGACATGCCCTTCTGACCCTCGCTTCCAGGCAGGCTCCCTTGACCGAGGGGGCCTGTTCTGTCGTGGGCTCGGCTGCTCGCGCGCTCCCCTGCCGGGCATGGAAGGGCGTTCACCCTGGCGGGTGAGGGGCGGGCATGACGCAACTGGTGGATTTCTCCCTGCCATTCCCTTCGGTCTTTCCATCCCGTGACGCGGCGGAGCGGGCGTGCGCGGATGTGGCGTCGGGGGTCCTGGTGGACGAGGACGGCGTGATCCTGGCGGAGGTGCAGGACGGGGTGGTCACGGCCGCCTGACCGACCCGGCACCTGCGAACATTCCTTGAGGGCACTTCCTGACGGACGTGCCCTCTTGTGCTGTGGTCGGCCGGCGGCACAGTCCGGGCGTGCGGCTCAGTTCGGCGCGGACTTCGCGGTCTCCGTGGGCGGGGCAACGGACCTCACCCGGTCCGGGTGCGGGAGGCGGCATGACTGGCATTGACCTGACGGCCGACACCCTGAAGCGTCCCTCGTATGGCCTGGACCCGGAGCGGTGCATGAACCCGCCGTTGAAGCGGGAGAGGCAGCGGCACATTCTGGAGGAGGCGCTCCGCCTGAAGATTCCGCTTCCCCTGCTGACGTCCCCGGAGGATCAGGAGGGACAGGCGGTGGTGCTGTTCGGTCAGGGAGAGGCGATCGTGATGGACGCCGCCACGCCGCTCGCTGCGCTGTCGGACCTGACGCCGGAGGAGCGTTCCGGGGACTGCGTGCTGGAGTCAAGTGACCCGGCGTGGACGGGGCTGCGCTTCCGGGTGTCCGGGGGGAGCGGGTGCGGCGTCGGGTACCTGGGTCTGGGCTGGTCCCGGGACGTCCTGGTGGAGCACCTGATGCGCGTGTACTCCAACCTGGACTTCGTGTGTCTCGGCGCGGACGTCAGCTTGAACGCGATGCGGGAAGCGCGCCGCGCGCGGCCCTGAACTGACCGAGATGTCCGAACGCGTGTCGGGGGTGGGGCGCGGGCGGACTTCACCCGGGCGCCGCCTACGCTGAACGCATGTTCTCCCTGCTTCAGAGCGTCACCACTGCGCGGGGCCTGGCCTTCGTGCAGGGCCGGGGCGGCCTGACCGCGAGTGTCCTGGATGCCCACGCCCTCGCGGACGCCCTTCAGGACCAGGCGGCCGCGCACCTGCCCACCCTCGGCGGCACGCTCCGCACGGAAGTCCACCCGGACCACGCCGCGCTGTTCTGGCAGTGCGGTCACCTCGGGGAGGACGTGGCGCTGCTCGACATTCCATGGGCGAACGTGCCGTTCGTCGCGTACGCCCTGCGGCGCGACCGGGTGCCGCTCCGCGAGTGGCAGCGCACGGCCGGCGGTGTGCTCTGGCACCTCGACAGCCGCTGGCAGGTTCAGGCGGCCGTGACCCCGGAGCAGTTCTCGGCCGTGCTGCGCAACCCCCACGACCCGCGGCTGTGGACGGGCGACCTGCACGCCCGCGGCGGGACGGTGCAGCTCAAGGTGCTGAGCCTGGGCGCCGGGCCGCGCGGCGCGGCGCACCTTCACTTCGCGGACCTCGCCGCGGTCCGCTGACAGGAGGCCTGGCATGCACACCCTGACCGTGACCGACACCGCCCCGAACACCCTGCGCGCCTCCAGCGAGCAGGCCAGCCTGACCCTGATCGGCACCGAGGCGGTGCTGGTCACGCCGGGAGGTGAAGTCCGCCAGCGCCTGCACCCGGAGGACGCCGTGGCCCTGCTCGCGCTGACACCAGGGACGCTGCTGAGCTTCCAGGAGGCGTAAGCAGGACCTTCACCCGCGGGACGCGGGTGGAAGGCGCGGCATGATTCTTCCTGACCTCGCTGCCATCAGCACCGCGTACGGCTTCACGCACTTCACCGCCCCGCACTCCAGCGTGGCGCTGATCGTCTCGGTCCGTGAGCTTCACGCGTGCCTGCTCGCCGACGCACTCGACGCGCGCCAGGAGGCGGAAGTGCCGGCCGCGCAGGGCGGGACCGTGCGCCTGACCTACCGCGCGGCCGAGCCGGGCGGGTACCGGCTGGACATGGTGGAGTTCACGTGGGTGCGCCCTGGCCAGCCCGGTCAGGACGTCGAGTCCCTGCGCGGCTGGGCGCTGACCTTGATCAGCGTCGAGGACTTCGGCGGACACCGCGCGCTCCTCGCGGCTGCGCTGCGCCGCGGGGACCGTCCCCAGACGCCGGTGAAGGTCCGCGCCTGGGCCGGGCAGACACTGGTGGAGGCCGGGACGACCTCCCTGACCCTCCCGGTGCCGCTCGACCAGCTGACGCGGGCGCTGCAGGCCCCCTGGGAGGAGCGGCACTGGACGGGTGGCCTGCGCGGCATCGACCTGTTCGACATGGGAGGCGAGGACGGCGGCATGGCCTGCTGGGCCGTGCAGGTGCCGTACCAACGCGCCGGCAGTTGGAGCGCCACGCCGTCCGAACTGATCCTCGGGCTCAGTGACCTGCGGCACGACCCGAAGTTCGCGGACCTCACCCCCTCACCCTGAGCGGACCCGCGCGGCCGGACCCCGCCGTCCCAGGCCGCGCCACCCCTGCACCCCGCTTCCTTCCCTCACCGGAGTCACCATGTCTGACCTTGCCCGCCGCGCCGACGCCGCGGTCCGCGCCCTGACCCTGCCCCCCCTGCCCGTCCGGCCTGGGGACAACCTCGCCGGCCTGAACGCCGAAGAGCGCCAGGCGCTGCTTGACCAGCACGCCGAGTACGACCGTGCCCGGGCGACGTACGACGCGGCCCTCTGGACGTACCAGGAGCAGTTGCGCGCCATCGAACGCGCCTTCGCGGAGGACCTCGCCGCCGCGTACCTTCCGGGCTGCAACCCGGCCACGCAGGCGCGGGTCTTCACCCTCGCCTGGACGCAGGGGCACAGTGACGGCTACCACGAAGTGCAGTCCCAGTACGAAGCGCTCGCCGGCCTGATCCAGGGCGCGTTCGACGACGCCCGGGTCACGGCGGACCCAGCCCGTGCCTGAAACCAGCCGGGTCTCGACACCCGAAGGAGCTGTCATGCCTCACGCTGCCCGACCTTTCACGCCGCACCGCCGCCCCGAGTACGCGGCCGCGACCGTCGCGGCGACGTTCCGCCACGCCACCGGCCGCCCCTGCGACCTGGCCAATGTCCTGCTGGAAGAACTGGCCCATGAGGACGTCCCGGCCAGCCGCGTCACCGCCTCGCATCTCGCGCGGCTCACCGGAACGCCGGTGATCTACGACGCCGTGCAGCTCAGCGCGGCCGAGTGCGCGGTGAGTCTGGCCACACCGTCCGGCCGGCACGAGGTCGCCCGGGTCGTGCTGGGCCACTCACCGGACGCGCAACGCGCCCGGGACCTGAACGCCCGCCTCACGCAGCTGCACCTCTCCGAGCAGCGCCACGCTGGTGAGTCGCCCCTGGAACGCGAAGCGCGCCTGGAGCTCGAAGCGGAGTGCGAGATGGAGGCGTGCGCCGTCGAGGAGGACGGGGGCTGACCCGGCCCCGCCGGAGCCCCTGATCCCCGGGCTGGCCGGACCTTCACCCGCGGGTCGCGGGTCCGCGCCGTGGCATGGACGTTCACTTCCACCGCCCGGGCCTCCGCATCACCTTCCGGCGTCTGCCTGCCGGGCTGCTGTACCTGCGTGAGGAGTCGCCCCGGCCGGGCAGCAGCGCGCACGTCACCGCCCTGGCACGCCGCCCGCACCTGCTGCAGCAGGCCCTGACCGGCCGCACCGTGACGCTCCCGCCGCAGGAGACCGACCGGCGCCTGCTGCGCACGGCCGACGACCTGCGCCGCGTGCGCCTGCCCCCCCTCACCCGCGAGGAACGCCACCGGCTCGACCAGCTGAGCGGCGACGCCTTCGGACCCCGGACGTAACGGCAACAGATTTCACGCCCCTCCCGCAGGGAGTGTCGTTCCTGACCCGCACCTTCAAGGCGGAACTCACACTCAGGCCGCCTGCCAGCGAAGTCCGACCGGGCTTCTCCCAAGTGAAGGAGGTGCCCGCATGAACAACTACGCCAGAATCAGCAGTGAGCAGTGGGACGTCATCCAGCGTCAACGCCAGGTGGCCGCTCAGACCCGCCGGCCCGGCCCGTTCCGCCGCCTCGTGCGGCGGCTGCGCCGCGCCCTCACGAAAGGGCGGTCCACGCCCGCCCTGAACTGACCTTCAGCCCCCGCTCCCGGCGGGGGTTTTTCATGGACGCCCGGCGCGTCCACCCCCTTCACCCCAGCGGGGTGGACGATGACCCATGACCGTTCCTGTCGACCCGTCCGTCACCCACGCCCTGAGCCCCCTGCCTGACCAGGGCGACGGCATCTTCCACCTGAGCGCCTACGGAAGCGTCGCGCGCGTCATCAGCCGCGCCGGGGCGGAAGGCCGGCTCGTGCTGATCGGCGAGGGGCAGCACAGCGGGCACGCCGTGAAGTTCCATCCCGTGCCGGTCATCAAGCTCGGTGAGCGCTGGTACGAACTGCTGCGCGACGGCGTCCGCGAGGCGCTGCTCGGCCTGCACCGCCTCGGCGCGCACTTCCCCGACGAGACCGTCGACGACCTTGACGGGATGCGCCGGGACCTGCTGCTCCCCACGCCCGGCGACGAGCAGTACCGCTGGTGGTACATGGTCACGCACGTCGCCGGCGCGCAGAGTGGCAACCGGCAGGGGGACGTCACCGTCACCCAGGGCGCGCGGCACTACCCCGGCACGATGTTCGAGTGGGACGAACCGACCTTCACGCCCGGCCTGAGCATCGACGACACCGACGCCCCCCAGGCCCTGAAAGACGCGGTCCGACGCGCCTGAGCCGCACGCGACGCCCCCTCCCCGGAGGGGGTGTTTTCATGGGCCGTCCAGGCGCCGCCGTTCCCTCCCGTCTCCCGCCTCTGGCCCGGCTCGGCTGCGTTTTCCCGGGGGTGGGCCGGCCGACCACCAGGAGATCTGACCGCCTGTCGGCGGTGAGGGACGAAGCATGCGGGTCAACCAGACGCGGGTGAGAGACACTCCCCGCCCTGACCCCAAGGAGCAGACATGAAAGCCATCCTCGCAGCGACGTTGATCGGGACCCTCGTACGCCCCCTGACCCTCCGGACCATCGGCACCACCGACATCGCCGAAGGCACCCTGGCCATGGACAGTGTTCAGAACGGACGCACCCTGACGAACTACGTCCCGGTGGTGTTGATCGGCGCGGCCGCCCGGCGGGTGTTCGACCGCACCACGGCCGGCAGCGTGCTGTCGATTCAGGGCGCGCCGCGTCAGGAGAAGTGGGAGGACGCCGAGGGCGGGAAGCGCTCCCGCATGCGGATCCAGGCGCTGCGCACCGAGGTGCTGAGCGGGGACTTCGCGACCGTCACCGACCAGGGGGGCGGCCAGCGCCTGGCGCAGGGCGTGAACGAGGTGACGCTGGGCGGGAACCTCGTCGCCACGCCGGAGGTGCGGTACACGCCGGGCGGGGACGCGGTCACGACGTTCAGCCTGGCACTGAACGAGAAGTTCCGCACGCGGAAGAACGAGGTCAAGGAGCGCGTGTCGTTCGTGGACGTCACCGCGTGGAAGGACCTGGCGGAATTCATGGCGACGCTGCCGAAAGGCACGCCACTGACGGTGCTGGGCGCGGCCGTGAGCGAGTCGTGGACGGACAAGGACGGGCAGAAGCGCTCGGCCCTGAAGTTCGAGGCGAGCCGGATCTTCCAGGTGCAGCCGCCGGAAGGCCGGGCGGCGCAGCCGGACACGCACGAGCCGATCAGTGCCGCCGCCGCGGCGGAACTGGCGGACATGGCTGACGAGGACATGCCCTTCTGACCCAGGCGCACCACGCCCCCTCGAACGAGGGGGTTTTTTTCTGATCCTCCGTCCCGGTGCACGGCCCTCACCCCGCGCGCGGGGTGACGCGCGGCGCATGCTTTACTTCGCGAGCACGAGCAGCAACCTCGACGACCTTCAGGCCCACCCGGGCGTGGGCGTGATGACCGGCCCGCGGTGCGGGGGGCTGGGGAGCATCAAGGGACTGCAGCGGCCGTGGGCGAGCGACTGTGACGCGCTCAGCAAGGACGGGTACAGCGACGACGCCTACATCGCGCACCTGGAGCGCCTCGGCGGCCTGCACGCGACGTGCCGGTTCGTGGTCGTGCCGGACATGCCCGGGGACGGCGAAGGCACCCTCGCGGCCTTCTACGCCTACGCGCCGCTGCTCGCGCCGCTCGGGTTCCCCCTGGCGTACTGCCTGCAGGACGGCGCGGAAACGCAGGAGCTGCCCCGCTGCGACGTGGCGTTCCTGGGCGGCACGGACGACTGGCGGGAAGCGCACGGCGCGTGGCTGCTCGAACGCGCCCGGGACGAAGGCCTGCGCACGCACGTCGGGCGGGTCAACAGTGCGCGGCGGGTGGTGCACCTGAGCTTCTGCCACGCCGACTCCTGCGACGGCACGTACGTGGCGTTCAGCGGCGTCGAGCGCGGCATCCGCACGATCGGGTCGTGGCTCACCGCCGCGGCCCGCCCGAAACTCTTCGAAGCGGGCGACATTTCCGCCATGCAGCTCAGTGTCGACCGGGTCCGCTCCCTGCGGGGCGCGCGGCGCCAGGGCGCCCGGACCCGCGGCACCCCGGGGCAGGCGCCGGAGATGCCGGGCTTGTGGACGCCCGGGAACCTCGTCTTCCCCGAACCGGTGGTGCTGACTGAGCCGCTGCCGTGGCCGGCGGACGCGGCGTCCTGACCAGCCTGCCAGGCCCACGCCGGCCAGGGTCCGACGCCCGGACCGGCCGCGCCCTTTGCGGGGCCCGGCGCCCCGCACTTGAAGGACGAAACCACGCGTCCATAGGATGACCTTATGAACCCCGAGTCCCAGTACAAAGTCGCCCGGCTGATCCGGATCCAGGAAAGCATGCGTCTGAGCCGGTCCACCGAGGACGTCGACCGGCCGCTCGACCATGAAACGGACCCCTGGATGCGCGAGGCCGAGCGCGGCCTGGCCCGGGGCCAGCTGCACACCCTCTCCCCGATGGCGCTGTTCATGGCGGTCGTGTCCGGCCGGGCCCTGCTCCTGCAGATGAGCGGCCACCCGCCCCGGATGCTCGACGTCATTCGCGAGACGCTCGAACCGCTCGAAACGTACTTCCAGGACGCCGACTTCGACTTCCTCGGCCCGGCCCTGATCGCCTGAACACTCCTTCCCGCCGCCCCCCGGTGCCGCTGAGCCCCGGGGGGCGCGTGCTGTGGCCCGGCCGGACTCGTCTCACCGCCTCACCCGCACGCGGGTGCCGGGGCACGCATGCCGAACCTGCAACGCACCACCCTCCACCTGACTCCCGCCCTCACCCCCGCCGTGCACGGCCCGGCCGAAGGGACCGTCCGCAGCGTCGCGCTGTGGACCCGCAACGCGGATGGGCACGCGTCGGTCTCCCCCACCACCTGGTGCCCGCACGAGGCCGCGCAGGCGCGGGAGGTCCTGGCCGGACAGCTGGGGCACCTCGACCAGCAGGACGTCCTCCAGGCGGGCCTGGCCCAGCTCGGCGAGGCGGGCGAGGTGCTGGGCATCGACGTGCTGTACAGCCGCGCCGACGCCCTGCCCCTCAAGGTGGCCGGCATTCATGCGGACCTCGCGCCGTGCCCGCCGGTGCTGCTGCTCCACCAGGACGCCGCCGGGCAGTGGCAGGCCAGTCCCCTGGACCCGCACGACGCGCCGCTGCCGGAGCATGACCGGATCGGGGTGTGGTGCGAGACCCCGGACGCCGAGGGCCTGATGTCCACCGCCTGCGGGGACACGTTCGTCTTCCCGGCCAGTGACGACGGCGAGCACGACGCCGGCGGGTACCTCGACAATTACGCCCGGGCGGACGGACCCCTGCAGCACTTCGCGCTGCGGGCCGGACTGTGCGGCCTGAACGCCCTGGACCAGATCGTGTGGGTGAAGGTGCTGTACGCCACCCCACCCGCCGGCAGTGACCTGCCGCAGACGCGGGCGGCGTACGTGCCGCGCTGGTAAGCGCGTGGACGGGGGCGGCGCGGGAACCCCGTTCACCCGGGGGCCTGACGGCCCTCTTCCCGGGTGAGGGCCAGGCATGCAGACCCAGGACGCTCCCTCCGCCATGCAGATGGCCCAGACGCCCGACGCCACCGCCCTGCTCGACCTGATCCCGGCGGGCACGCGCGGTCAGATCGAAGCGCGCGTGCGCCGGTTCACGCCGGAGCAGCGCCGCGTCCTGCACTGGGTCGTCGCCACGCCCCGCAACCTGATCATCGAATCCACCGCCGGCAGCGGGAAAAGCACGGTGCTGCAGGTCATGGCCGAAGTGCTCAGCGCCATGGCGCCCACCCGCAAGATCGGCGTGATGGCGTTCAACTCCACCATCGCGCGGGAACTGCAGGACAAGATGCCCGCGGGCGTGCAGACCGGCACCATCCACGCCATCTGCAACAACCTCCTCAAAACCCACGCGCCGCGCGCGCCCAAGGCGAACGAGTTCAAGGAACGCAACCTGGTGCACGCCTACATCAAGGAACGCGGGCTGGAAGGGCACGCGTTGCTGCAGAACCTCGTGAAGCTGATGGAGCTCAGCATGGTCTACCTCAAAGGCCAGGAGGACGAACTGCGCGCCCTGGCGGCCGAGCATGACCTGAAGTTCGACGCGCACCTCAAGCTCGCGCCGATCATCAAGGAACTGCACCTGCGGTCGTTTGGTGACTTCCTGCGCACCGGGGAGGTGTCGTTCACGGAGATGCTGTACCTGCCCATGCGCCTGAACGTCGGCAAAGGCAGCCTCGACGTGCAGCTCGTCGACGAGGCGCAGGACCTCAACGCCCTGCAGCACCGCGTGATCCGCTGGCTGGCCGGCGACACCGGCCGGGTGATCTTCGTCGGGGACAGCGACCAGGCCATCTACCGCTTCTCCGGCGCGGACAAGCAGGGCCTGGCCCGCGCGGAGGAGATTTTCGCCGCGGTCAAACTGCACCTGACGGTGACCTTCCGCTGCCCGAAAGCCCACGTCGCCCTGGCGCAGCGGTACTCCGATCACATCCGCGCGTTCGACGGCGCGAAGGAAGGCACCGTGCTGCACGTCGACGAACGCGACCTGCCCCGGCAGCTGCGCGGCGGGGACCTCGTGATCAGCCGCAAGGCCGCGCCGCTGATCGAACTGGCGCTGATGCTCACCCAGCAGCACCAGAACGTCGTGCTGCTCGGCATCGACATCAAGAAGAGCATCACGCGCCTGGCGAAGCTCGCGTTCCCGCACACGTTCACGCTCGCGGACATCGAGCAGCGGTTGATGGCCCTGCACTACCAGCTGACGGAGAAGCACTTCCAGAGCGGCCTGAGCGGCGGGGCCCTGCGCGCGGCCGCCACCCGCGACACGGACCTGATCGCCTGCGTCGCCGCGCTCGCCACGACCACCTGCCTGCGCAGCGGCGGCACCGGCACCGGGGAGGGCGTCATGGCCCTGCTTGAGGACCTCCAGAAACGCGGGCGGGGCGCGCCGATCAAGCTCTGCACCATCCACAAGGCCAAAGGCCTGGAGGCCGAGCGCGTCACCATCCTGCGGCCTGAGGAACTCGACGACGTGCGCGGTGACGCCGACGAAGTCCGCGCGGTGGCGTTCGTGGCGTACACCCGCGCCAAGGACACCCTGCTGCTCACCCGCAGCGCCGCCGCGCAAAGCCCCGCGCTGAGCGCCGAACCGCAGCTGCGCCGCGGGGCGTGACCGGGGCGGATGCACGGCCAAAACCACCCACTTGCACGCGGGTGGTTTCGCTGCCCCACACGGCAAAAAGGCCCTCACCTCGCCCCCGGAAACAGGCGAGGTGAGGGATGTAGCATGAATGTCATGTCCTGGATCAAGAACAAGAAAAAAGCCGTTGAGGAGAGGCTTGAGCCCCTCACCGGCAAGCTTGAACCGCTGAGCGCACCGCCGCGTCAGGGCCCCCCCGGCATTCCCGCCCAGCCCACCACTGCGGCGCTGGGCACCGCCCCGGCCGTGAACGTCATCCCCGGCGTGGAAGTGGGCGAGGAGGAACGCGGCACCGAACCCGACCTGCGCCAGCGCCTGGTCTACACGGCCTCCCCGAACGTGCCGGTCCCGGACGTGCAGCCGGCGCCCGCCCCGGCCGTCCCGCCGGTCCAGGACCTCATCGCGCCCAGCGGCGAGACCCTGACCCTGCCTGTGGACGAGCCGGCCGCCGAGCCGGAGCCGGACGCGGAGCGGCTCGCTCAGGTGCAGGCGGCCCAGGCCCTTGCCCGCGCGCAGGCGCAGCGTGAGGAGGAAGCGCAGGCGCTGTTCGCCCAGCCGGGCGCCGCGCGGACGCAGGACGTGCAGATCAGCCTCTCCGTCCAGTCCCTGCCGTACGTCGACACCACCCGCCGGCCCGGGTACGCTCGGGAGAGCGTCGGCGCAGGCGGCGTCGTGTTCGCCGTGCAGGGCTGGTTCCCCCAGGCCGCGGTCAAGGCCGCGTCCACGCCGGTCTTCACGCCCGCGCCCGCCAACATCGCCGTGCAGGTCCCGGCCCCGCCCGCCGCGGAACCCGCCCCGCCCGCCGTGGAACCCGCCCCGCCCGCCGTTCAGGTGGCACCGGAGCAGCCGGCTCCGCCCGTCACGCCCGCCGCGCCGGTCCTGGCGTCTCCCGCGCCCGGGGAAGCGCGCGTCGTGCCGCTCGGCACGCACGTGGAAGAGCAGTTCATCCTCAACGCCGAAAGTCTGCTCGGCGGGGACGACCACGTCCACGCCCTCGACCGGCCGGGCCCGGACACCAGTGACGACGAGCAGCTGCGCGCGATGCTCGCCGAAGAAGCCCGCCGCGGCATCCAGGAAGCGTCGGAGCGCGCCCGCGCCCAGGAGAACGCCCCCGGCGACCCGCACTGACCCGCGCGCTCCGCAGGCGGCCACGTTCCCGGCAGGGCGTGGCCGCCTGCGTTCACCCACCCGGCCCCTACCATCCGGAAAGCGCGTTCCATCACCCACCGGGACGCGCCGTTCGGGAAGGACAGGCGCCCACGGTCCTTCCCACAGGAGACCCAATGCGCGGAGAGAACACCGTCATGATCAAAGCCGCCCTCGCCCGGACCCCGGAGCTGCGCCACACCGGCACCAACGTCCCGGTGCTGGAGTTCACCCTGGCCGGCGAGCAGGTCCAGGCCGGGCACACCACGCCCTTTTACGTGAACACCTCGCTGCTCGGTGAGCAGGCCAGGCAACTCGCTGACCGCGCGCTCGAGGCGGGCGCGGTCATGCTGGTCAAAGGGGCGCTCAAGACCGACGAGTGGGGCGCCGAGGGTCAAAAGCGTACGAAACTCACCCTGAACGCCCTGCGCGCCGAAGTCGTGCAGGAAGACCCGGAACTGCTGCAGGACGCCGCGGGGGGCGTGCGCATGCGGGGGGCGTACAACCGCGTCGAGGTGGGCGGCAACGTCACCCGCGACCCCGAGCTGCGCCACACGCCGGCAGGGGACGCCGTGATCGACATCGACATCGCCTGCAACCAGCGCTTCACCGACCGCAGCGGCCAGCCTCAGGAACGCACCGATTACGTCCGCATCACGCTCTGGCGCGAGCTGGCCGAGCGCGCCCACGCCACCGTGCGCAAAGGCATGCCCCTCTTCGCCAGTGGCATGCTCATCAGTGATTCCTGGGAGGACCGCGACGGCGGCAAGCGCAGCACGCTCAAGGTGCAGGGCGAGCAGTTCTTCATCATCAGCCCACCCTCCCGCCCTGCCGGCGCCACCCGCCCCGCCAGTGCCCCCCGCCCCGCCCCGGCGCAGCGCCCTGCACCCCGTCCGGCCGCCGCGGGCCCCGGGGCCGGCACGCCGCCCGACGACGACCTGCCCTTCTGACCCCGCGCCCCCCTGACGCCCCCTCGGCCGAGGGGGCGTTGTCATGGCCGCAACCCCCCTCACCCCTCCAGGGTCCCCGGCCCGTCACACCCTGCGGACCTTGCCACGAGCCGACCGGCCTGGCCGGGTCCGCTCGCCGTGCCGGTTCAAGACTCCCAGAGGTGACGCCATGCTCAACCTGCTCGAAGACGTCCGTGCCGACCGCCACCACGTCCGCCTGCGCCTGCCGCGCGGCGCCCCGCCCCTGACCCTCGAGCGCGCCGACGCGGCCCGGCTCGGCGAGGCCCTTCTGGACGGCCGGGCCGCGCAGGTGACCCCCGCCCAGGGCGGGCAGGTGCTCGTCGGGAGCGCCAGCGGCCAGCTGACCCTGACCTGGGACGCCGAGACCGGGCGGGTCGGGGTGCTGGAGACGGATGACGTGCCGCTCCACCGCCTGATTCTCGCCGGCGCGCTGTGCCACGGCGAACCTGGCGGCCGGGCCTGGGTCGCGCCCGGCGTCACCCGCACTCACCTCGGCAGCGGCGTGAACCTGCTGAGCCTGCACGCCGGCACCGCGGACCTGCTCGCCCTCACCACCGGCGGCCCGAGCGCCCCCCGCGCCCGGTACGCCGGGTGGGTCACCGCGGGCGGCGGGTGGCGCCTGGAAGTGCGCGTCACGCACCACGCCTACCGCCAGACCGGGACGGTACAGTTCACGCCCGGCCAGGCCCGGCGCCTGGGGTGGCGGCTGCGCGAGGCGGCCGACGACATTCCCGCCCTTCACCTCCCTGCCGCGGAGCGGGCGGCCGAGGCGGAAGTGCACGACCGCCTGCTGCAGATCTGCATGCACGACCCCGGCCGCACCCGGGCCCTGAGCCTGCCGAGTGCCCGGCGCTGCCAGCAGCTCGCTTCCCGGGCCCGCTCCGCCGAGCCTCAGCACCTGGGACCCTCACCGGTGTAATGCGCACCGCCCGGGGCGGTCACTACACCGGGCGGGCCTCGGCTACCTCAGACCATCCGGGTCGCTCGCCCACCTTGCGCCCCCCAGTCAGGAAGGTCACATCGAAGGAGAAGTCCTTGAGGCGAATCAAGCGACCTTCCTGTTGGGCGTGGTCCTTGAGGTACGGGGTACACGAGGTTTCCCAACTGGCCACTTCGATGTTCCAGCCCGATCAGGGGATCAGCGTGGACGGGCTGATCCCGAACGCCTTGGGCGCGGCCTCCGGGGACCGGGTTTGCACGGCGGGCTCGTTGTTGTGCGTGCCGAACTTCCAGTCATCCGGCAAAAAGGGAGAGAGGGCAGAAACGACCAGAGCGATGACCGCAAGCACCACACCTCGTTTCGAGACCACGAGGCCCTGCTTGGTGGCGGCCATACTCTCCTCGGCCGAGCGGGCGGACATCAGGCTGGTTCGCACGTCGATGCCTTCCTTCACAGTGGCGGCCTGTTGGACCAGGCGCAAACGGTAGTGATCGACGTTACGGATGACGCGTCTCAGGCCCTGAGTCGGCAGGTCACGGCCACTTAAGCTGACCCGGTGATCGGGCGTGAGGACGACACCGCTGCCTTTCACTGTCTTCATCTTGGCTGTGAACGGACCATGGACAATCGTGCGCGACGAATGCGGTCCAGTCGGCTTCCACTGAAAGCCTCGTTCTCGAAGGCCTTCCAGGGCGGTGATCCACGTGCGGCCCGCCAGCAGCACGTCTTCCACGGCGTCCAGCGTCCGCTGCATTTCGCTGACCTGCCGCCACGTTTCGAGCAGCTTGGTCTGATGCGTCGCGCGCTGAGCCGGATCATTGAGGTCAAGGGGGAGATCGAGCGAGGTAACGGACAGGGTTCCCGTTTCGTTCAGCCTGGTGGTCAGAGCCCGGGTGGTGAAGCGCAGCGTGAGGGTGTCGGCCAGGATCATCGGGAGGTACCTGCTCAGGTCAGTCCCGACGTACGTCTGGATGCTCGAACTCAAGGAGCTGGAACCGCTCATGGGCAGACCTGTATCCGGAAGTTGGTAGATGAGCCCGCTGTAGAGGGGCCGCGACGCGGGAAGGTCGTGCCAGTTCCAGCCGATGGCCAGGCGCTCGTCTTCCAGAATCCAGGCCTTGAACTGGGCCTGGAGTGCCCGGGTCACCTGAAGCGGAAAATCCATGAGCGTCAGCATTGCCGGCGAGAGCTGGGTAGGAAGCTTCAGGGAAGCGAGGATGTGCAGGCCGTCGGTTTGGATGGTCCAGTCGCCCAGGTGCATGTCCTTGGGGAGAGTGGGCCAGGAAGCGGCGGGGACCTGGTATTCCAGCCAGTCCAGCGTGCCGAAGGGGTTGCCGTCGACCTTCAAGGTCGTGCCTTTGGATTGGGCAAAGTGGCTGAGCTCGGCGCGGTTGACCGCAGCGAAGTGCTGGGGGAGGAGGTGGTCGACGCTGCTTTCCGGGCGCGCGTCGTTGAACTCGCGGGTGAAGGCGGCAGCACAAGCCGAGATGTCGGTCAGGTTGTGCCATGCGCCCATCGGGGGAGCGTCCTCAACGGTCCTGACGTGCGCGGTGTAGTAGAGGGTGGCATTCGGGGTCAACCCCGAATGGGACTTCTCGTGAGGAGACTCGCTCATAAAAAACTCTACGCAGTGTGAGAAGAATAAGTTCCCGCGTGGTTGCTCCGCAGCCATGAGGTAATCCAGCCGACTGGACTGCAGCTGCTGGTCGTGCCGGGCGATGTGTTCCTCACACGTCGTGTCTTTGCTGGGGTACACGCGGTGGGTTACCTGCCGGTCCGCTGATCTGAATACCATCACTTGGCGGGCCCTTCCCAGCTGACGAGATCACACTGGACAAATCGTCACCTGCAGAGAACTCGAGCCCCTGAACTGGGACAAGAGCCAGAGACCGACTGCATCAGCAATCTCACCTCTCGCAGTGCGCAGAACGCTGTGCGGAACGACGATTTTCTCAAAGTGTCCAATGTTCCGCCAATCGTGTCGTTTGGCCCCCTTGACAATCCACCCACTTGTAGGGGCAGGTGTTCAGCGAAGCAGGACCAGGCCCCCGACGCGTCTGGAAGGGAGCAGGGTCAGACTTCAGAACAGATTTCACTCCATGTGGGACGGCGTCCCTTCAGGACGTCCTCCCCACAATGAGAGATTCCCGGACAGAATGAACATCCTGTTTCTCGTGCTTCCGCTGCTCTGGACGGCTCTCGGGACGGCCGTGTACGGTCACCTCTTCGGCCTGTCCCTGCACACCCTCACCCAGCCCCCCACCAGCCTGCAGGTCTTCGGGGCCGCCTGGTTCCTCCTGGGCACGGCCCTGCTGGCCGCTGGCGTCGCCGCCCTCACCCGCATGAGCCGCGGCAACCGCGCCGTCCTGATGGACCTGTTCACCGCCCTGGACCACGTCCCCGGCCAGACCCCCGCGCCCACCGACCGGGCGGCCGGTCACACCCCGCTCGAACTGGCGCTGATCTACCACGTCACCGACCCGTTCGGCACGCGCGCGGCCGCGCGCCACGCCGAGCAGGCCCAACCCAAGCTGTAACCCACCCCCGGAACGACCCGACCACGGCATCCGGGGGTTTTTCATGGCGTCTCGCTGCCACGCACCCGCCCCCTGGCGTGCCGGGCACGACAGGGGCGTGCCCGGACAAATGCCGTACTTCGTTGTCGGGAATCAAGACGAGCCGCTCCATTCCAGCCAGGCGCTGCGTGATTCCCGCTTGATCGCCGTGGGTTACTGCTGGGAGGTCACCTTTGGTCTGTCAGGGAGGTGGGCTCAGCAGAGGCAGTGACATGGGTGGGCAGCGGCTCCCGTGCCATCCGCCAGGCCGGTGGAATGGTGTCCGCGGCACTGAGGGCCACGATGCTGCCCACGATGGCACACACCGTATCCCGGTCACCGCCTGCACTGACCGCGAGCCACAACGCGGCCTCCACATCCTTCAGGTGTCGACTGGCACACCACAGTGCAAACGGGACCGTGTCCTGCGCTGAGAGCTGCACGCCATTCCCAAGCGTGGAGACCGCGAACGCAAGAGTGGCGTGCGGGGAGAGCTTCTGAGCACGCTGGATCTTGCTGGCCACTTCACTGGGCGGCACCCACGTCAGGACCTGATCGAGAAAGGCTGAGGGCGTGTCGAGATATGGGGCGTCCGGCTGGGCGCACAGCGCGGCGGCCACCGCGACCGCGACCGCACCCGCGACTGCTTCCGGGTGGGTATGCGTCACCAGGCTCGACAGGCGGGCTTGCGTCACCACCTCCTGCAGGTCAGGGGCGAAGTACGCGCCAACAGGCCCAGCACGCATTGCCGAGCCGTTCCCGTATGACCCCTGACCGCCGAACGCTTCCTGGACCACCACACGCCAGTCCGCGCCTCCCTGGATCTGCCGGAGGGCACGTTGCATGGAGGGGCCGTATCCGCGGGCGGGATCGAACTGCGCCGCGAAGCTTGTCGCGAGCGCGTCAGACTGAATTTCATGGTGAGTGGCCAGCACCGCGACCACGGAGAGGGCCATCTGCGTGTCGTCCGTCCAGGACCACGGTGCGGGAGGCAGACGCCGCTCGGCGACCGCAGCCTCAAAGGCCTCGGTCGGGAGAAAGAATTGTTCACCGAAGGCGTCGCCGACACTGAGACCTTCCAGAGACAGCTGTGCACGCGCGAGGGCCGCTTCTGGAGTGCTGGACGGTGCCAATTGGTGTGCTGACATGCTGCGGTCAGCATAGGTGCTGACCACTTCAGGAACGCCCCACCTCTGCGAAGAGGGCCGGGGGTGACCTGAGAGAACCTGCTGGGTCTTCCGTTGGACCCCGCCGTTCCTTTGCGCGCCAGGTGGGCCGAGGAACGGCGCAGCGATTACCCGGACGGGCAGGTCGTGGTCTTCGGGGTGCGCACGCGCGAGCAGCGCCACGCGATCAAGCAGGCGGCACCCCCTGCCTGGACCCGCCCGTCCACCGACCGCGTGACCTGCGTCCCTTAACCGGAGGTCCCCGAGGTCACGCCGCCGGCCGGTCCACTCCGCGCATCACGAAGTACAGGGCCGCCGTCGCGGCCGCGATCACCACCAGGTAGACGGCCAGCAGCCCCCCGTCAACGGTGGCGAGCGTTCCGCAGTCTTTGAGACCCTGCGCGCGGTCCGAGTAGTCGGCGACGCAGGCCGCCAGGGTGAGGCGTGCGCCGGTCGTGGTATGCACGATTTTCGGCGGCCAGACGAACGTCACCGCCAACGCGGCCAGGACCCCAAGGACGATGACCGCCCGCTGCACACTCGACATGCGCTCACCGTACCGCCAATGGCGCCTGTTCCCCCCTGCGGTTGCCCAGGGACCCCAGACCCGCCGGAGCGCCTGCCGTTCTGAACGGCGCTCACCCCGCGCCTGCAGGGTGCAGGCCCGGACATGACGACTTCCTCCGAGATTGATCAGACCATCCGCGTGCAGGGCGCTTTCCTGGTCTTCCCCAGCGGCGAGCGCGTGCTTGTCTCAAGCATCCAGTCCTACTACCTCGAGCGCGGCGGGGCCCTGCGGGTGGTGCACGGCCTGCGCGACCATGGCATTCCCGGGGCCGACTGGACGACGGTGCCGGGCCTCACCCCGGAAGCGTTCGACCAGGTGATGCTCCGCGCCGAAGGCCTGCCCAGCACCGCCCCGTGCGGTGAGGCGCTTCACGTCGTCGGCCGGTTCATCACGCTCGGCCGCTCCCTGCGCGTCCGGGCCTCCGCGGTCCTGCGGTACTTCCCCTTCCGGCCCGAGCGGGGCGGCCGGGCCCTGCGCGTCGTGTTCGGGCTGCGCGACGACGGTCAGAGCGGCGCGCATTGGGTGGACCTGCCGGACGTCACGCCCGAGGCGCTCGACCCGCTGATCGAGCAGGCTCTGCGCGCCTGAGCCGGGCCGCGCCCCCCTGCCCGCAGGCGGGAGGGGCGCCGCATGTCCCGCCCCGGAACCGCCTTCACCCACGCGCGGGTCATAACGAGAAGGATGCTGACCATCTCGATCCCAGGGACCGCTCCCGTCGTCCGCCCGCTCCCCCTGGACGTTCAGACTCCGCAGGTGCGCCGATGACCGCCCGCCCGGAACAGGCGGAGCCGGTCCAGCGCCCCTTCCGCGACCTGAAGTACGAGGGCCGGTACCCGTACACCCAGGCCCTGATGCGCCAGGCGTGGCGCCTGCGGGCCACCGAGCCGGACGCCGCGTTCGCCCGCCTCGCCCGCGCCGAGCATTACGACGCGCTGCTCGACCACTACCGCCTGAGCGGGGCGTCCCCGGACGCCGCCACCCGCGCGCAGCTGCGCACGGCCGTGCACACGCTCGGCCGGCAACGGCAGGTGGGCGTGTACCTGTTCGAGAACGCCAAGTATTGGGTTCAGGCGGACACCGGCCGAGGCGTGATCACGTGCGAACCATTCCTCGGCGAACCGGACCTGGACCTGCAGGCCGCCGTGCGCAGCTGGGTGACGGCCGGGTGGACCGTGGAGCGGTACGCGTGCGCGCCGGGCAGTGACACCGAGATGGTCATCCTGCTCTCCCCGCCCGGCTTCCTGGACGCCTCCCCCGCCGCGCCCTCACCGGCTGGACCCTGACCGGGCCTCAGCGGACCGGGACGTCCCGGCGCTTGCGGGGCGGGGCGCGGTCCACGCCCCGCTGCAGCTTCCGGCGGGTGGCCTGCACGAGCGCCTGGAAGTCGATCAACCCCGCCTCGATGTTCTCGGCCGTGACCGGCACCGGGGCCGCCGGGCGCGGCACTGGCGCGACCCCCACGCGGTACAGGGCGGCGTCCTGGCACAGCGCCTCGTACCGGGCGTCCAGGCGCAGGTCCTGCTCGCCCGGGTGCAGCTGCCGGACGAGCAGGAACTCCAGCAGGGTCGGTTCCGCCCGGTCCAGCACGGGCAGGAGTCGCCCGCCGTACAGCGCGCTGTACGCCCGCCAGGCCGCGCCGAGTGCCGCGGACGGCCAGTGGGCGAGTTCCGGGTGGTTCGCGCGCAGCCGCCGGCTGTCCGCCAGGGGCAGCGGCCTTCCCTGGTGCCCCGCCGGATCCAGGATGGTCACCGGGCGGACGAGGTCGTACAACCCCCGTGCGAAGCACACCACCCGCCCCTCCCGCTCCCAGCGCCGCAGCAGCTTCAACGCCCGCGGCCGCGCGTCACCGGACCGCGTGCCGAACACCGCCTCGGCCAGCCGCTCCGCCGTCATCGGCCAGGCCGCCCGGCGGGCCAGCTGCCAGTCCACATCCACCACCGGTGCAGGCGCCGGTCCCGGCACCTCGGGTTCCGGCAGGGCCAGGCGGGTCAGGTACTCGACGTTCGGAAACGGCCGCCACTCGAAGCGGGGCGCGTGCCGCTCGAGGTACCACCGGGCGTCGTCCAGGTGCACGAGCAGCACCGCGGTCCGCCCCGGCCCCATGGGGACGCACGGGACGTGATGCCGGCGCATCCAGGCCTTCAGCGGCCGGATCGGCACCTCCCCGATCTGCGCGACATCCGCCAGGGACACCCAGGTGTGCCGCGCCGCCCGTTCGCCGTACAGGTGTGCGGCCGCGGCCTCGGGCGTGCACTCGAGTTCCTCAGCAACGAACCCCGGATTCAATGGCGCGAACACACGCTGCAGCTGACGGACGTGCTCGTCAGGCGGCAGCACGCAGGGGAAACTGGAGGACATCAAGCGCCCATGGTACCCCCAGCGCGACCACCCAGGAGAGCCGTACAACGGAGGGGACACGCCCCCCACCCCGCTCTCTCCAGGAGATCTGATGACCATGCCCCTCCCGCCCCGGGCCGATGACCAGGGACCGGACGCCCTCGCCCTCATCTGCCAGCACGAGCCTGCCGCGCGGCACGCCACGCTCTGGTTCGCGCCAGGCGTCCCCATGCCCACCTGCGGCGCCACCCGCGAAGCTCAGGACCGGGAATGCGTACTGGCCCGCGCCGCCCCCGAAGCGCTGGAAGACGGCCGCATCCACTATCGGGACGACCACCCGATCAAGGAGCCCCGATGACCCCGGACCTCTCCGTTCCCTTCCGCCGCCGCGCGGAGTTCGGGTCAGCCGGCAGCCTGTACGTGGGCCTTCAGCCGCCTACCCAGAGCCTCCGGTCCCCGCTCGTCGCGCGGGATCAGGCCGCCCCTGCCCAGCCCCGGCACACCACGCGGCCGCACATGCTGGCGGTCGGCGATCACGATCTGGACCTGCACGGCGCCCTGCTCACTCCGCAGGTCCTTTACGCCCTCGCCCGTGGAGAACAGGTGCTCGCCTTCGGTCACGCGTCCGCACAGCTCTCCGCCCGCCTGGCGCTCGCCGGCGTCACCGGTCACCGCGCCGCCGTCGCCTGCCTGACCCGCCACGCCGCGGTGCACGCCGCTCCGCTCCTGGCCGACCACCCGGACCTGTCCCTCCTCCTGATCGGCAGCGCTGCAGACCAGCCCGGGCTGGACCTGTTCGCTCACCGGATCCTCCGTTCCTGGGACGAGGCTGACCTGATCGAGGTGCTCAGCCCGAGCCCCAGCGCATCCCGGCAGACCGCCGGAGTCAACGCGCACATTCTGGAACGCTGGCTCGCGAGCCGGACCACCCGCCGGGGCGTCCACGTGCGACCCGCGCTGGTGCACGTGGACCTTCCGGGCAGCCGGCTCATTCCAGCGCGCGACGTTCTGGACGCGTCGGAGCGAGAGCGGGCGCAGGTCGTCCTGCACGTCCCTCTCTGGTCTCACCTGGAGGACACCGTTGGAGCGCCGGGCATTCAGAGGCTCACCGCGCAGGTCGGCAGCGTGGTCAGCGCCAGACACACGCCCTGGAGGCAGTCGCCAGGCCTGAATAGCCGGAGCAGCGACCCGGCAGGCACGCCGGCCGGCCCGTATGCCCTGCTGGTCACCGTGGACGGCGGTGAAGAGACCGTGCACCTCCCACCCCCTGAGTTGCCGTCGTTCCCTGCGGACGCCCAGCACGCGGCGTGGTTGACCACTCCGGAGCTCTTCCAACTGATGAAACAGCAGGACGGGCTCAGGTGAATGCCCACTGCCCTGGGCGGTCGTGGGGCAGCGCCCGCTCAAATATGGGAGGGGCTCGGTACGATGCCAACCATGCCCCCCCGAAGTGAACAGCAGCTCGTTGAAATCGTCCGGCAGGCTCTCCAGTCGGTCCGGAATGAGCCTGGCAATGCCCTTCGCCGTGGCGTGGCTGAGCGCTCGGTGACTCACAGCATCGCCGTGTACCTGCACCTGGCCTTCCCGGACCTCCAGGTGGATTGCGAGTACAACCGCAACGGCGCCCGTCCCAAGTACGTTGACATTCCGAGTGCCCATCTGACGCCCAGTGCCCGCAAGCCTTACAGGGAGAAGGCAATGAAAAAGAGGGCGAAACGCGTGACCACAAAAAAGGCGATCGAGCAGTGGACCACGTTCAGAACCACGACCTATCCGGACATCCTGATTCACGAACGCGGGACGAACGACCGCAATCTGCTCGTGATTGAGGTGAAGATGGCCGGTGACGGTCGCGGTGAAGACGGTGCGAGCGTGGACGTCGCCAAGCTCCGGGCGTTCACGTCGCCAGCGGGAAAGATGGGAGCCCGCTACCACTATCAGCTGGGGCTGTTCATCGTCCTGGAGGAAACGGGCGAAACCTTCAGATACTTCAGGCACGGCGAGGAAATCCAGGAAGGCGAGTTGCGGGCTGATGCGGAGCAGGTCCCGGCCAGTCACGCACGGCCGTAACCCTGGCGCCCGGCACGATTGGACAACACGACCCCCCGGCACCAGCGGGGGGATTGTGCTGTCGGGCGCACGCAGATGAAGGGAACGCGTCGGCTGTGCGTCCCTGCACCAAGCAGGGCCCTCACCCTCCCCCGGGAGGGTCCAGGCCGCCGCGGAGGCCCACCGATGACCACACTCGCCACTGCCCACACCGTCCGCGCCACCGCCAGCCACCGCCCCGACGGGCACGCCCGCGACCTCGTGACGGCAGGCCAGACCTACTGCAGCCGCGGCTTCACCCGCGAAGGCGTCCTGCGCGTCATGCCCCTGTACGGCCGCGCCTTCGACGCCCCCGCCGACCTCTTCGAGCCTGTGCCTGACCGGCCCACCTGGCAGGTCCCGCCGCCCCCGGCGCAGACCGGCCTGCTCGGCACGCTGACGGTCGACGCGCACACCGTCACCCGGTCTTACGAAGTGGCCGCGTGGTACGCGAAGTTCGACGTGCCCGCCCAGACCATCGACGTCTTCCGGAGTGAGAAACCGTACAGCCCCACCGACGTTCACGGCACGCTCCAGGCCACCAAGGTTCTCGACCACTGCCCCACCCTGTACGGCGGCGTGCAGGTCGGCACCGGCGGCATCACCGCATGCCACGAGCCCGCCACCCTCGGGTACACCGGCAGCCTGGCCGCATTGCGGGCCGCGCACGCCGCGGGCCACGCCACCCTCACCGACCTCGGGCAGGCCTGGCTGACCTGGCTGCCCGCCTACGAGGCCAGCCGCGAAGCGCACCGCGCCGCGACGCGCGCCTGGGAAGCGGCCCACCCCATGAACTGGTAACGCCCGGCCCGACCCTGCCGCCCCCCCTGCCGAGGAGACCGCCCACCGTGACCACGCTCAGTTCCAGCCTGCTCGACCAGATCCAGCGCCGGCCCCTGGTCCTCGCCGGCGCGCAGCAGCACACCCGCCTGATCGCCACGCGCCGGCTCGGCATCGCTCAGGCCAAACGCGCCCACCCGAACTGGACGGCCGACCCCGCCCACCGCCGGGCGGTTCTGCAGGCCGCGCAGACGTACTACGCCGCGCACCTCGACCTGCGCCATTACCTCAGCGGCGTCCTGCACGCCCTCGGGATCGACTTCTCCGGTCAGGACCTCGCCGAACTCACCTGCGCCGTGGAGGGCCTGCACACCTGAGTCTCCCCCGTCACGCGTCTGGGGCCCGCGCGGCCCGGCGCCGCTCACGAAGCGTCCGGCGGGTCGCTTCCGGATCGGCGTCCGGGTCCGGCGCGAACTCCGGGCCGAGGCCTTCGACCTCGATCCAGTAGTCCTGCGCCTTCATTTTCCGCCCTGCCTCGATCAGGCACGCGGCGATCACCTTGAGGGGATCCCGCGCGCCCAGGACCCCCGAGGCCAGCTCCTCCCGGCCCAGCACCACCCGGAATTCGCACAGGTCCGTCCGCTGCGGCTGCCCCAGCGCGTCGAAGTCCTCCGGGACGGGCACGGGATCCGACCAGCCCGCCTGAGCGCCGGAGGACTTCATCCGTCCCCACAGGCGCCCGATGGGCGTGCCGTACGTCTCGCGGTTCCACGCCCGCCACTGCGCCTTCAACTGGTCGAACAGGTCAGCGCTCATGCCTCACCTTACGGGGCTACGGGCTCGCCCGCGGCCTGCAGGAGCTGCTCGATCCGCGCCCGGTGCTCGGCCTCCCAGACGTCCAGGGGGGTCGCCGCGTCCCGATCCGCTTTCTTCCGCGCGGCCGCCCACACCTCGCTCAACCGCTCCCCCGGGACCGCGACGATGCCTTCCTCGTCCGCGACGATCATGTCCCCCGGGTTGACCGGAATGCCGCCGCACCGCACGGGGGCATTCAGCAGTCCAGGGCCCGCCTTCCGGCCAGGAATCGGACTCAGGCCCCGCGCGAACACCGGGAAGCCGATCGCCCGCATCTCGGCCAGGTCGCGGATCACGCCGTCCACGACGAAGCCCGCGATGCCGCGCCGCTGCGCCACCGCGCAGACGTTCCCGCCGGCGACCGCGAAGGTGGTGTCCCCGGCTTCGACGACGATCACGGCGCCGGGCGGGGCGCGGTGGATGGCGGCGTGCAGCATCAGGTTGTCGCCCGGTGCGCACTGCACGGGGTACGCGGGTCCGGCCACGCGGGGCATCGGCGCCCAGAGGGGGCGGAGGCCGAAGTCCATGACGTGCTCCTGGGAGAGCACATCGGCCAGGGCACAGGGCGAAAGGGTGTGGAAGTCGGCGGCCGTGAGCAGGGTGGGTGTCATGGAAACTCCAGGGAGGGAAGGTTGGCGCGGGCGACGTGGGCGCCCGGACCTTTGCAACCGGCGAGCAGGGCGCTGCACAGCAGCAGGCCCAGCACCGGGCGGGGGGAAGGAGGGGTCATGTCGGACGCCTGGCGTAGAGCGGCCCGGCCGGGTCAGTGCCGGGCGCGCAGGGTCAGCGCCGCGTCCCAGGGGGCCACGCGCGTCCGCTGCAGCATCACCAGGTTCTGGTCCTCGAAGGACTCCAGCACCTCGTGTTCGAGCAGGTTCCACCCCTGTTTCAGACTCAGCTGCTGATCGATGCGGCTCAGCCGCGCTCCGCCCAGGCGGCAGTCGGCGACCAGTGCAGCCTCGACGTCGCGGTCGACGTAGCGCAGCTCGTACGTGCGGTGATTGCCATTCAGGCCGTGCAGCAGCATGGCCACCGCCAGCTCCTCTTCATTCAGGGGGCGTCCCGGCGCGTACAGGCGCTCGAAGTCGGTGGGCGCCTTCTCCAGGTAGGGGTCGGGTTCGGCGTGGGCGGTCTTGAGGGCGAAGTAGGCCGCGGCGATGTTCACGCCGGCGGGTGAGACCCGGGTCTGCTTGACGGTGCAGGCCTCGCCCATGTTCTCCATGGCCATCAGGGGCGTGAGGTAGCCCTCCGGCACCGGCGGCAGGGCCAGGCGCCAGCTGAGGTCCTTGGCCACCTTGGTCTGCGCCAGGATTCCCTCGGGGAGGGTCGGGGGGGTGGACTCGGTATTGGTGTCGACCACCACCGCCAGCGTGAGGCCGGCCGCGTCAGCGTCTTTGTGCTGCCCAGGGGCTTCACTTTCCGCCCCCAGGGCCAGTTGCACGCGGCCCTTGACGGCCTGCCCGCCGGGGCCACCGCTGGTGGACGCTGCGCCCTCCCGGCAGCTGCTCAGCAGCAGGGCGACCAGGGACAGGGCAGCCAGGGACTGGACAGGGCGAACGACAGACCGGAGGGGACTCACAGGGGGCTCCTCGGGGAGTGGACGCCTGAGAGGCCGGCGCCCTGGTCGCGCCCGGGTGCTGCGCGGGGCATGGGCGTCCAGAGGGGACGCAAGCCATCGTCCATGACGTGCCTCTGGGTGAGGACGGCCGCCAGGGCGCAGGGCGAAAGGGTGTGGAAGTCAGCGGCCGTGGGCAGAGGATGCGTCATCGAGCCTCCGAGAAGATGCGGCCGGCACGCCAGTCCCCTGGGCCGGGTTCAGGGTCAGCGTACCGGGCCGTTCACGCCCCTGCCCGTCACCACAGAGGAAACATCGCTGCCACAGGGCGGCTCGGTGCCGCCGAAGAAGTGTGGTGGCGGGCCAGGAAGCCGTCGAGCACGTGTGCCGTAGCATGCGGTCGTGCGCCAGGATGAGGTCTTTCAGAGGGTGCGGGACGCCGCAGATGAAACACCAGTCACGCCTCCGCTCCCCACCGCTGAGGACGTACGAGCCGCGCAAGAGGCGCTCGGCGTCACCTTCCCACCCTCGTACGCAGCGTGTCTCCAGGAACTGTCCACGCTGTCCGTTGGCCGGTACGAACTCCTGCTCCCGAAGTCCGAGTGGCCGTACCTCAACCTGCTGCCGAAGGTGAGCGAGCTCCGCACGATCGGCCTGCCCACGACGTTTGTGCCATTCGTGATCGACAATGGGGATGCGTTCTGCTTCGACGTCCGTTCGCCGGGGCCGGAGTATGCGGTGGTGTTGTGGGCTCACGATGATGGGACCGTCATCGAGCACTTTCCAGACTTCCTGTCCTGGGTCGAGGAGCGATGGCTCCCGACAGCGCAGCACGTCGACGATGACGAAGATGAGTGACCCCAGGCGTTGAACTGACCGCACGCCGCTCGTCGCGCCACAGCGCCTGAGTCCGGCCGCGCCGAAAATCCCGGCGATGAATCCGGTAGACCTCCACCCACCCCGCTGGGACAATCACGGCATGTCTGCGCCCCTTCACCGCGAGCTGATGCTCGACCGCATGCTCGCGGCCGACCGCGCCTACGACGGCCGCTTCATCACCGGGGTCGTCAGCACGGGCATCTACTGCCTGCCGTCCTGCCGCGCCCGCAAACCCAAACCCGAGAACGTCGTCTTTCACTTCACACCCGGCCAGGCCCGGGCCGCGGGCCTGAGGGCCTGCCTGCGCTGCCGGCCGGACGACTTCTACGCCGACGTGCACCGCGACGAAGCCCGCGTCGAAGCGCTGATGGCCCTGATCGATGCCTCCCCCGCGGCCGTGCGGAACGTCCGGGACCTCGCCCGCCTGGCGGACGTCAGCCCCAGCAAACTGCATGACCTGTTCCGCATGCACCTGCACACCACGCCCGTGGAATGGCTTGCCCGGCAGCGGGTCGCGCACGCGCAGCGGCTGCTCATGACCACCGCCCGCACCGCCGCGGAGATCGCCTTCGACGTCGGCTTCGAGAGCCTCTCGGCGTTCGGTGAGCAGTTCCGCCGCTGGAGTGCCCTGACCCCCCACGCCTACCGCCGCCTGCCGCACACCCAGGCCATCCGCCTGACGCTTCCCCCTGGGTACCCCACGGCCGCCCTCCTCCGGGACCTGGGCCGCGACCCGGCCAGTCTCACCGACCGGGTGGACGGTCAGCGGTACACGGCCGCCGTGCGCCTGACGTCCGGCGCCGTGGTCATCCAGGTGGACTTCACGCCCGGCACGGCCACCTGCACCGTCCTCTCTCCTCAGTCTCTCGAAGGACTGAACTGGGCCGAGTTGCACGGGATGCTCCTGCGCCGCCTGGGCCTGACCACCGACCCCAGCCGCTTCGAGGCGCACGTGACCGCCGCCTCCGATCTCGCCCCCCTGCTCAGCGGCGGGCACGGCCTCCGCACGCCCCTGATCGCCGACCTCTTCGACGGCCTGCTGTGGGCGATCGTGGGCCAGCAGGTGAACTTCCCCTTCGCCTGCACCCTGCGCCGAAGGATCACCGAACGCGCCGGGGAGCTGGTGATGGATGGCCTGTTCGCGCCGCCGACCCCCGATGCCGTCCTGGCCCTGACCGACGCGGACCTGGTCGGGCTGGGCCTGACCCGCGCCCGCGCCGGATACCTCCGCCACGCCGCGCGACAGGTCGTGGACGGCCAGCTGCCCCTGACTGCCCTGGCCACCGGCACGGCCACCCGCGCCGAACGCACCCTGCTGGCCCAAAACGGCATCGGCCCCTGGTCAGCGCACTACGTGATGCTCCGCGTGTTCGGCTTTCAGGACTGCGTGCCGCTCGGCGACACCGCCCTCGCCACTGCCCTGCAGCGGCACTTCGCCCTTCCAAGCCGGCCGGACCGGGCGCAGACCACCGAGCTCATGGCCCGCTTTGCCCCCTACCGCAGCCTGGCCACCCTTCACTTCTGGCGTCACTTCCAGTCCACCAAGGAGACCTCCCATGACCACGTCCCCCCAGCCCGCCTCCACCCTCGCCCATCACTTCCGGTCGCTGCATCAGGCTGAACGCGGCTTCCTCCTCCCGAACGCCTGGGACAGCGCCAGCGCCCGGGTCTTCCAGGCCGCCGGGTACCCCGCCGTCGGCACCACCAGCGCCGGCATCGCCTACGCGCGCGGCCGGCAGGACGGGCAGTCCCTGACCCGCGAGGAGATGTGCCGGGAAGTGGAGGCGATCGTCCGCGCCGTGACCGTCCCCGTGAACGCCGATATCGAGGCCGGGTACGGCGACTCCCCGGCCGACGTGGCCCGCACTGTCACGGCCTTCCTCACCGCAGGCGCCGTCGGCCTGAACCTGGAAGACGCCACCGGGGACCGCGGGCAGCCCCTCTACACCCTGGACGACCAGCAGCGCCGCCTGGCCGCCGCCCGGACCGCCGCGGACGCCGCGGGCGTCACCGCGTACCTCAACGCCCGCACCGACACGTACCTCACCGCGTTCGGGGCGACCGAGGCCGAGCGCCTGGCCGAGACCGTCCGGCGCGGCCGGGCGTACCTGAACGCCGGCGCGGACTGCATCTTCGTGCCCCTCGTGACCGACCCCGGCACCATCCGCACCCTGGCCGCCGAACTCGGGGCGGTGAACGTGATGGCGCTGCCCGGCGGCCCCGCGGTCGGGGATCTGCTGGACGCCGGCGCATCGCGGGTGAGCCTGGGACAGAGCGCCATGCTCGCCACGCTGGGCCTCACCGCCCGGATCGCCCGGGAACTCCAGGAGACCGGAACCTCCCCGTCGATGCAGGCGAGCTTCTACGGGTTCGCCGAGGCGGAACAGCTGTTCAGCCCCGTGTGAAAGCCGGGACCGCCTGGAACAGTGGTCCGTCGCCCTTCAGTACCCCAGCGCCTCCCCGTGCCTTTCGGCGCGTTCATACGTGGCCATGATCTGATCGAACTTCACCCGGAGTTCCTCGTCCGGGGTGGAGAACACGCCGCCGGCCGACCGGACGTGCTCCAGAAACGCCTCCGGGAGGCCGATCCGGTACTGCCCCACGAAGTACCGGAGGTCCTCGCGCCAGATCCAGCGCCCGTCACTGCAGACGCTCGGCCCGTACACCCGGCGGCCCTCCGGCGACAGCGGGTCCCGGGTCAGCCCCATCCAGCACATCACCATGCCGGCGTTGTCGTCCAGGTACTTCAGGACGAGCTGCTGATCCGCCTCGGTCAGCTGCCCCACGAAGTCCCGGATACTCCGGAGGTGCGGGTGCCCGGGCTCGAGTTCACTGAACAGGCCGATGACGTCCATCCGGGCCTCAGGATACGGGCACGCCGGTCCGGGGCCCGCACTTCACCCGGGCGCCGCCCCCGGGTGGCGGGACGGTCATGACTCACCGCCTGCTGGGCACCGTCGAGATCGGCAATGTCAGGACCCTCGTGAAGGAACGCGGGAAGACCTACGTGTACGTGGGCCGGGGCCGCGCACCGGACGGCCTGGAGCACGCGCACCTTGGCAACCCGTTCGTGGTCGGTGCAGGGTACGCGCAGGGGGAAGCGGCCGCCGCGTTCCTGCCGTGGCTGCGGACCGAGTACCGCCGCGGCGCGGTCATCCGGCGCACCCTTGAGGACCTCGCGCGGCGCGTGCGGGCCGGGGAGCACCTGGTGCTGGTCTGCTGGTGCGCCCCGCGGCCCTGCCACGCCGAGCACCTCCGGTCAGCCGTGCTGGGCCTCGCCGCGCAGGACTGAGCCGGGCACCCCCTTCACCCCCAAGGGGTGCCCGGCCGGGCATGACCGTCCTGTCCAGCCCCGACCTGACCGAGAACCTCACCACCTCCCTCCGCTGGGCCGGGCACGCGAACCCGGAGGCGTTCGTGACGTACCTGCCGCCCGGCAGCCTGCCCGAGCACCACTTCGGCGCCCGCGGCATGGACCGCGCGTACTGCGCCCTGATCGCCACGCTCGCCCGGCACTTCCCCGGCCTGCACCCGAGCGACCTCGGCAGGCACGCCACCCGCGCGCTGAGCACCCTCGCGCACACCCTGATCCACCCGGCGTCCCGCGAGACCCTCACAATCCGCCTCGCGGCACTTGCTGACCCGCATGTGCACCTGACGCCCGGCACGGCCGGTCACGCGCTGAGCGCGGCGCTGCACACGGCCGTGCCAACCGGTGTGCTCTTCACCGCCCCGCAGCGCTTCGACAGCTACGAGTCGCTCAACGCCCAGCCGGTCCTGCCCCACGACCTCGCCGGTGCGGTGCGCGCCGCCCTGGACTGCGGGGTGGCCCTCCGCGGCGAGGCCGCCGCCCTGATCACCAGCGGCGGCCTGGCCACCGGCCTGATCGACCTCACGTTCCCTCAAGTGCAGAGCGTCGCCACCACGTACGGGTCGGTCGCACCCAGCCACACCACCCTGCCCGCGCACCTCACCCTCACCGGCCTGGCGGGCACCACGCTGCCGTACGCCGAAGCGGACCGGCTGCGCATGCACCTGATCCGGTTGCTGCCCAGCCTGCCCGTGCAGGTGACCCTCAGTGACGGGCACGGGGACCACCAGGCACTCCGCCGCGCCCGGAGCGCCGCGCGGCACGACCAGCCCCGCGGCGTGGACGTCCGGGCCTTCTGGGCGGACGCCCTGCACGCCCTTCAGTCCCTGCCCTTCACCGACGAGGTGTGGGCCGCGTTCGCCCTGGAGGTCGAGCAGGACTTCGACCGGGACCCGGCCGACGACCCCAACCCGTTCATCTTCCCGCAGGAGACCTATTTCGGGCTCTGAAGGCGGCGCCCAGCCAGGCGGGTCACATACTGAAGGGCATGAGCCTGCGCGCCTACGAGACCGTTCTGCTGCTGCCCCGGACCACCCAGGCTGCGCAGCTCCACACCCACCTGCGCCAGCAGCTCAGTCCCCGCGCCGCGCACGTCACCCGCACCGGCAACGCCCTGCACGTCACGTTCGGGGACGTCACGTTCGACCTGCACCTGCGCGACGGCGGGACTGTCCCGGCCGGGCACGGCCTGATCGCCGCCACCCTCGGCCTCGGCACCCCCGCGCAGCACCTGACCCTCAGCGGGGAGGACGACCCCGACCAGCGCGCGCAGGGCCGCTACCTCGCGCTCACCCGCGCGCTGCGCCACTGCCTGCCCGGCGCCGTGTTCTTCCCCGCGCCCGCCCCCCGAGCACTGCAGGCCTGACCCCGGCCCGCCCGGCCGTGAACCGACGCTCACCCGCCCGGCGGGTGACGGAGCGGGCATGCCAACCCTCCGCCCGACCGTCAGCATCACCCAGGCCGTGCAGCCCGCCGACCTGAACCTGATGCACTTCGGCACCCACCTCTTCAACGCCGTCAAGGCGCAGCTCACCCGCCCGATCATGACGGTGGAGGTCACCGTCTGCCGCGGCGGGACCGTGGCATGTACGGCCGTCATTCCCGCCACGGACGGCGGCCTCCGCCTCCGGGACGTGCAGCCCCTGCACCGCCAGCTGCGCAGCCAGGACCAGCTGGTGATCGTCCCCCGCACCGACCCGCACCTCGTCCACCCACGCGCCCGCGCCTGACCAAGATGCCGCCCATGACCCCCCACTTCCGCGCCGGCGACACCGTCCGGCTCGCCCATCCCGGTGACACGCAGGCCGAATTCGACGCGATCGGCACCGTCCAGGAAGACAGCCACCCCCGCACACGGCAGACCCGCGTGTCCTGGCACGCCACGCCCGAGTTCAGCCAGTGGCTCGACACCCGTGACCTGCAGCGCACCTCCCCCGGAGGCGTCCCCGCCCTGCTCGCCGCCATGATCCGCACCGAGCAGGCCACGCGCGCCCGGCGGTCCTGACCCGCGCCTCAACCCCACTCACCCCTGCGGGGTGGCCGGGCGGTGAAGTTCGCTCCAGCAGGAACTTCACGGCCGCTCGCCCCCATTCACCTCAGGAGCTTCATGAAAAAGATTCTGCTTGCCCTCAGCCTGATCCTCACCGCCGCCCTGCCCGCCGCCGGCCCCGCCCAGGCCCAGACGACGGTCGCCGACCCCACCGTCGCCCCTGCCTACGTGCCGGAGGACCCCCTCTACCCCTGGACGACGTACACGTACCGCAAGGTGATGTCCCGCATCGAAGGGCCCTGGTACGCCCGGTACAACCGCTGCAACTGGGAGATCACCCGGGTGTACCACCGCATCGACGGCACCACCACCAGCGATTACGGAGGCATGACCGGCACGCAGGGGGCCAGCGTGGCCATCGGCACGCCGCCCCCCTGCCCGCACCCGGCCGGAGACGGCGACTACTAGACGCCCCGCTCACCCACCATCCTTGAGACTGCCCCCGGCGGAAATGCCGGGGGTTGACTCATGATCCTGGTGCGGACGAGTACCGGATGCTCAGCAAGGCTGGCGCGGCGTCCAGCGCAGGTGCTTTCTCGCGACCACCCACGCGCTTCCATACTTGAGGTATGACGCATCCATCCCTGGCCCTGTACGGCGAGGCTTACGCCCGGGTCGACACGTTCATCAAGACCCTCCTCGACGAGACCGGGATCAGGTACGCCATCTTGATCGACCGCAAGGGCTTCATCCTCTCGCACTGCGAAAGCCCCTGGGCGCCCCGCCCGCCGGAAATGGCCGGGATCGCCACGCTCGTCGCGAGCAACTTCGCGGCGACCGGCACGCTCGCGGACCTGCTCGGCGAGGAGGAGTTCACCGAGCAGATTCAGCAGGGCAAGAACGGCACCCTGTACGTGGATGCGGTCGGGAGTGAGGCGCTCCTGGCGCTGATCTTCGACACGAGCGTGCCGCTGTCGAAGGTCAAGATGCACTCCAAGCAGGCGATCCGGCGCGTGTCGGAGATCCTGCTGCAGCTCAAGAACCTCCCGGTGCCCGAGCTGGACGACGATTTTTCCGAAGGCGCTCTGGGTATGCTGGACGACCTGCTCGGGTGAGGTGAGATCATGAGCCAAATCAACTTCGCACTCCGCGAAATCAGCTGCAAGGTCGTGTATTACGGCCCCGGCATGGGCGGAAAGACCAGCAACCTCAAGCACGTGCACGCCAAGGTCCCCGAGGACCTGCGCGGCAAGCTCATCTCCGTCGAGACCGAGGATGAACGCACGCTGTTCTTCGACTTCCTCCCTCTGGACCTCGGGACTGTCAAGGGCTTCAAGACGCGCTTTCACCTGTACACCGTGCCCGGACAGACGTTCTACAACGCCAGCCGCAAACTGGTGTTGCGCGGCGTGGACGGCGTGGTGTTCGTCGCGGACTCGTCCCCGCACCGCCTGCGCGCCAACGCGGAGAGCATGCGCAACCTCCGCGAGAACCTCAAGGCGCACGGCATCGACCCGGACACCCTCCCGATGGTCATTCAGATCAACAAGCGGGACGTGCCGGGCGCCCTGCCCACCGACATGATCCGCGCCGTGATCGACCCGGACAAGCGCTACATCACCTTCGAGGCGCAGGCGTCAGCCGGGCTGGGCGTGTTCGAGACCCTCCGCGACATCAGCCGCCTGGTCCTCGAACGCCTCAAAGGCCACGGCGCCAAGGGCGGACCGGCCGCGAAACAGGCTTGAGACCCTCAGGAACACAGAGGGGGCCGCGCACGCGCGGCCCCCTTTTTCGTGCGGTTACAGGGTCTCTTTCAGGTGGGTGGTCACCATGGCGCTCACCGTGGTGCCCTGCTCGGCGGCCTTGCGGATCTGCCCGGCTTTCTCGGCCCGGCTGAAGGGCAGCCAGAGCGCGCACGGTCCCCTCACCCCGTGCGCTCCTTCTCCCCCCTTCAGGTCACGTCCTCTCCCAGAAAGTACGCCTTGCACTGCTCAAGCCCGAGCACCGTCACCGGCACGTGTGGCACCCGGAGCCAATGGTCATGCGTGAGACGCAGCCGGTCGGAGACGACCACCTGCCCATCAAGGACATCTCTGGAAATCCCGTCAGGCTGATAGCCCAGTTTTCTGGACACCCCCTGGGAGGACGCGTTGTCCTGAAAGACCTCCGTGCGCGCTGCGACCGCCCCAAGGTGCTCAAAGGCGAAATGCAGGAGGGCCGTCCGGGCTTCCGTGCCATAGCCTTTCCCTTGAAACTCCAGTCCCAGCCATGAGCCGGTGGTGACCTCGCGCAGAATTGAAAACTCCTTCCCTCGCAGGGACACCATCCCGATCGGCATGCCCTCGGCAAACACGCCGAGATTCAGGACCCAATTGGTGGTTGCCCACTCCGCTTTGCAGCCCCAGTGGTTCTGAACGACGAACAACCCACGTTGTTCGGGTGGCAGGTCCGGCCAGGGCGTGAGAAAGGTCCGTTGCCCCGGCCGGTTCACGCCAGTCGCGGCCACTTCTGCCAGTGCCCCCAGTTCGTCTTCAGAAGGGAAGCGCAGTTCAAGGCGAGGCGTGCGGAGAACCAGGCCGTACAGCGGCCAGTACTTGTTGTTCATCGGCTGAGCATAGTGGGGCTCGATCAGCGGGGCGTGTGCAGGTGGGCGGCCAGCGGATCAGCACGCCACTTGCGGCACAGTGTCAGGGGCTGGCGATTCACTCAAACAGCAGAGACCGAGCCGCCATGATCATGCAAAAGAAGGTAAACACACTCAGCGCAGTCACGATCCAGAGCAGCCAGATGCCTGGACTCTTGACGCGAAGCACGCTTTGAGCGGGTTTCCTGGGATTGAAATGGACCTTCACGGCCGTGCCGGCTGGATGCGACTCAATGACCTGGTGTGCGGTCCGCGCGGAAAAGTAGGGGACGGCCATCTCGCCATCGTAGGTCTGTGGCCCCACTTCATACTGAAAGACGATGTGCGCGTTGTAGGCAGGCAGCCTCCCCACCGAGTCGCTTGTCGACGTCTTCGTTCCGGTGACGACGCCATCGGTCACGTGCCAGTTTCTTGATCCAAACACTGCTTTGAATAAGAGGGTCACGAGCGCCCCGCCGCTCATGAGTATCAGGAGCATCAGGGGCATCACAATGGGTGCGTCATCGGCCATCGTGGTCAGCCTACCGGAAGGTCGTTCCGGTCCAGAAGCGTGGGTGTCGACCCCGAATGACGAGCACGCCCAGGCGCGGGGGCTGTGGGCGGAGGGACGGCTGCGCCAGTCGCCGTGACGAGCCTTTCACCCCCGCACCCGGGGGTGATGGTGCGCCCATGACGATCACCGCTCCGCTGACTTCCACCCCTGCCGCAGCGCTCGCCCGGCGCCTCGGGAGCACGCCGATGCCCCACACCACCCCCGCCGGTCCCCTCTGGACGGACGGGCGGCGCGTGATGCTCGCCGGACGCGTCCTGGACCACGACGACCTCAGCGGCCTGTGCGCCCTGCTGCTCGGCCAGCCCGTCCCGGACGACCACCCGGTCTTCCGCAGTCAGGCCCTCACGCCCCTGCGCGACCTTCCCCGCTGCGACCTGCGCGTGCTGCCCGCCGAGAGCGACCCGGACTTCCCCGACCAGGACGGCCCGGACGACGTCGGCCTTTCCCTGCGCGTCGGCGGCACCTGGCATCTGGGCCGCGTGATCTCCCAGGCGAGCGGCTCGTGTGCCTGGCACGAAGAGGTGCATCTCGGCGGGGACTGGATCACCAGCGTCACCCTCTACCCCGGGTACAGCGACGAGGACTGCCGGGACGCCGTGCGGTACAACGGCGCGCACCCCCTCGCCCGGCAGCTGTTCCCGGAACAGGTCACCCGCTGGGACGACGCGCAACGCCACGCGGAGTGCGCGGGCCTGCTCGAAGCGAGCGGCGTGTTCCTGCCCCTGCCGGACGGGACGCTGCACGCCAGCCTCGTCCCCCGCGGGCACGCCGCCGGGCCCGCCCTGCGCCTGATCGCCGTCACGGGGGGGGCCCACGTCAGCGCCCTCCTGCCCGCCGCGGACGCCCAGGGCCTCGCGCAGGCCGCCGAGACCCTCACGCCCTGGCACACCCCGGCCGTGCACTTCGTCCCCGACACGGGCACCTTCCGCCTGACCGCGCCCCGCACCCACTGGACCGGGAACCCCCAGGCCCCGGAGAGCGTGCACGCCACCGCGGCCCTCACGCTGCCCCCCAGCGCCGCCCAGGGCCTCGCCCGCCTGATCCGCCAGCACCTGCCCCGCCCGAAGGTCGAACAGGGCGACGACCTGCCCTTCTGACCTCCTCCGTCCGGCGCCCCGCCGGTCGAGGGCCGCTGAACCCCAGTCACGGTCCAGGCGCGCGGAGCGGTCCCTCCCCGGCCCGGACCGGCCCTCACCGCAGGCGGTCCAGGCCGGGGCATGACCCTCCCGAATCCCCGCCCGCGCGTCCTGATCCGCACCGCCGCGCCGTTCACCGTCACGCAGTGGAGCTACGAGAGCCCCCACAACAGCGAAACGCTCACCCGCGCCATCACCGCCGCCCTGGACGCGTTCCCGGACGGCGTCCTGCTGGACTTCACCGGCGCGGTCGTCGGCGACCTCGCCCTCCACACGGCCTTCACGACCCTGGCCGACACCGGCCGCGTGCACGCCGGGAACCGCCACCTGCTGGACCTCACCGGACTGGACGGCCGCGAAACCGCCGCGTGGGCCGCCCTGGAGGATGCCCTCGCCGACGGCTTCACGGCCGACGACCACGCCGAACTGGACCGCGAACGCATGCTCAGCCAGCTCGCTGTGGAACGCGCCCTGCGTCACGGCACGCACGTGTGCGGCCTGGTCATCCAGGCGCACGGGCCCGGAGAGGTCCGGGTCATGCACGCCGAAGGGCAGCTGAGCCTCCCCGCCGCGGACGCTGCGGCCCTCGGCGAGGCCCTCTGCGGCGGCCTCCCCCTGCACCGGGGTGACGTGCACGCCCACACCGGGACCCTGACCTTCACCAGCCCCAGTGCGCACTTCACCCTCCATGACGGCTTCACCACCGCGGGCCCCGCCACCCTGCACTGGCCGCCCACCGACCGACTCCTGATCCGCGAGGTCCTGCTGGTCGCCGCGCAGTTCAGTGCAGGGGAAGACGCCCTCTCACCCGCGCGGCCGCGGGTGCCCGGCCAGACATGACCCCCCTTCCCTCCGTGGACCTCAACGAGTCCCTGCAGCTGCACGCCGCCCCCGGCGGGATCATGCTGCAGGACCACCGCGGCGCGCTTCCCGAAGGCCCTCACGACGCCCTGGACGTCCTGACCCTGCTGGACACGCACGTGCCCGGCTGGGACCGGGGCGCCCCGGTCCGGCAGACCCTCACCGCCTGGCTGCGCGACCCCAGCCCCCGGCACGCCGAAGCCGCGCAGGACGCCGTCCTCGCCGACCACCACGCCCACTTCCCGCTCACCGCGCGCATCCAGGCCTGCCCGCCCCTGCGGCAGGAGCTCATCGCCCAGATCCAGATGGACAACCCCGCCAGCGCCACGCTCCGCTTCCAGGCCACCCTGACCGGCGCGTGCCTCGCCTGGGGCGTCCTGCCCGACCCGGCGGCCCTGCACGCCCTGGCGACTCAGGCCCTGCGGTTCCGCCAGGCGTCAGCGGTGCAGCGGACGTGGGACGCGGCCGCCCCGGACCCGGACGTCCAGCGCGCCCTGAAAGCCCTGCATCACGACCCGGCCTTCGTCGCGCTCCTCCAGCACGTGGCCGTGCACGCCGGGGATCACCGGCACGCCCTGCACGCGCTGATCGGCGGGTGGCTGCTCGCCTCCGGGTACCCCCGCACCGTCTGGGTGGACGCTGCTGCCGGCGCCCTCACGTTCCACGCCCAGCACCCGCAACCCGGCGACCCCCGCCCGGCAACGCCCGCGGCTCCCGGCGCGTAAGGGAAGCATGCGACCGGTCCTGGCCCTCCTCACGGCGTTTCTCAGCATGGTGCTGTGCAACGCCCTGATCGTCACCTTCGCCCCGGAACCGGCCCACTGGCCGCTGATTCTCGCGGGCGACCTGATGGTCATGGCCGCGTTCGTGACCGCCTGGTCCGTGCGCCGCCCGAACTCCTGACCCGGTGGGGCCGTGCCAGACTGCCCTCATGCCCCCGGAGCGGCGAAAGACCATCACCCTGGCCCTGTACGCGGCCGCCGCCCTGCTGTTCGCCGTGACCGGCGGGATGTACGGGTCCATGGGCCTCGGCGTGCACGCCGCCGTGTGGAGCATCGCCGCGGTCGCCTGGATCGTCGGCTTCCTGCGGCAGCGGCGATCCTGACCGCCCCCAGTAGGCTGAAGGCATGGAATCCGCCGTCCTGGTCCTGCTGCTCGCGCTTCCTGTCCTCCTGTTTCTCGCCGGACGCTCCGGCGTGCGGTACCGCTGGACCGACGACGCCCTGGTGGTCCAGGCCGGCCTGCGGCGCGCCCGCTTCCCCTACGCCGCCACCCACGCCCGCCTGACCGCGCAGCCCCTCGGGGCCCGGTTGTGGGGCACGCAGGCGCCGGGCACCGTGACCGGCCGGTTCGCCCTGGACCGCGCTACGGTGCACGCCCTGGCCACCACCGCCCGCCCCGCACAGGCGCTCGTCCTGCGCCGCGCCGGTCAGCTGTACTACGTCACCCCGGACCACCCAACCGAGCACCTGCCGCGCTTCCTGCCCGAACATGCCGAGTAACTCGGCCCGTGCCCTGACCGGGCCGCCACCCACCCGCGCCCCACACTGACCCCAGGAGGCCTGAATGATCCTGACCGCACTGCTGCTCGCCCTCGCCGCCGCCCTGTACGCCACTGCCCCCCGAGCGCCCCGCCCCGTTCCCATCAAGGTCCACGCCCGCCGCTGACCTTCTTCCACCCCCCGGAGACGGGGGGTGCGCCCTGTGGCTCCACGGCCCTCACCCCTCCCGGGGTGCCGGGCCGGGCATGTCCCCTCACCTGAACGCCCTGCACCGCGCCGCGGACACCTGCAACGCCCTGCTCAACCCTGGCGGCCCGGCCATCACCCTGCGCACTCACGGCGACGAGGTACACCTCGCCCGCGACGGCGTCCACGAGACCTTCACCCTGCATGGCCACCAGCTGCAGGGCCGGGGCGGCACCTTCAACATCCTTGACCCCGCCCAGGCGCACCAGGCAGTCCTCACCGTCCAGCCCACCGACGTCACCACCGACCACGACCTGACCCTGCTCGGCCTGGACGCCGCCGCACTGGACCTCGGCGCCACGGTGCGCCTGGCGCCTACCCTCCGCTGGAAGTCCGCCTGCTGGATGACCCCCGTCCACCTCCACACCCCGGACGGGCACACGGCCTGGCTGGCCCTGTTCCGCGCCGACTACGAGCGCGGCGGGTTGTCCCTCACCGCTGGAGCCCACTGGCTCGCCGCGTACCTCAGTCCCCTGGACGAGGAACTGCGCGTGCTGATGGCCTGCACCGACGAGGAGAACGCCGAGGACCTCGGTGCCGCCCCCTGTCCGGTCCCGGACCACGTCACGCCCGCCCGCGTCCGCGTGCATCCCGAGGCCCTCCTCGCCCTGCTGCGCGGTGACGCTCCCGCCCGAGAGCACCTGGTCCCTGCGGACTTCCACCAGCGCCCCGAGGCGTACGAGGACCCCTCACTCACCGTCACCCGCGCCGCCCTCCAGGCAAGGCGCCAGCACGACCAGCGCCAGGCCCGCCGGCACAGCTGGACCGACGCGGGCGGCCTGGCCTTCTGAGCCCCCCGCCCCTGAGCAGATCTTCTGAACAGCCCTTCACCCGTGACCGGGTGGGAGACGCGGCATGACGAAACACCTGTTCGACGCCACCACCGCCACCGGCGAAGCCTTCACTGTCGACACCGGCTGGGAACGCGGCCGCCAGTGCTTCTTCCTCACCGTCTTCGCCGGGGAGGACGTCCGCTACGACAGCGACACCGACGCCCGCTACTTCCCGCACGGCATGCGCCTCCCCGACGTCACCAACGTCCTCAGCGGCCTCGGCCTGGCCCTCCCCGAGACCGTCCGCGCCGCCCTGACGCAGGACGAGGCCGCCAACGCCGCGCCGTACATCCGCCACCACCCCGCCGCCTGACCAAGGCCCGCCTCCACCTCGGGGGCGGGCTCTATTCCCTGTCGTCGCCCCGTCCCCTGTTCACGCCTCCGGAGGCCCCCATGCCCAGCGCCACCCCGACCGCCCCCACCAACAGCGCCCCGAAAGCCCCGGCCAAAAAGGCCACGACCGCCAAAGCACCGCCCGCGGCGCCGCTGCCCATTCCCATGAACGGTCACGCCCTGCAGATCCGCGTGACCCGCAAGGCCCTGAGTGAAGGCCTCGCCCTGATGGAACGCGTGATCCCCTCTCGCAGCAGCAACCCGCTCCTGACCACCTTGAAAGTCGACGTGACCGACGCCGGCCTGACCCTGAGCGGCACCAACCTCGAACTTGACCTGTCCTGCTTCGTGCCGGCCGAGGTGCGCAACCCGCAGCCGTTCATCGTGCCCGCGCACCTGTTCGCGCAGGTGGTGCGCAACCTCGGCGGGGAACTCGTCGAACTCGAACGCACCGGCCAGGAGATCACCGTGCGCGCCAGCGGCTCGGACTTCAAACTCCAGACCGGGGACCTGGGCGCCTTCCCGCCCCTGCGCTTCCCGGACGAGACGCACCTGAGCCTCGACGCGGCCGAACTCGCCCGGGCGCTCGGCAGCGTGCGGTACGCCGCGAGCAACGAAGCCTTCCAGGCAGTGTTCCGCGGCATCAAACTCGAACACCGCGGCGACCTGGTGCGCGCCGTGGCGTCCGACGGGTACCGCGTCGCCCTCCGTGACTTCCCCGGCAGCGGGGACGGCCGCACCCTGATCATTCCCGCCCGCAGCGCCGACGAACTCGTCCGCGTCCTAAAAGACGGCCAGGCCCGGCTCACGTACGGCCCCGGCCTGCTGACCGTCACCACCGACCGCGTCCGCATGAACGTCAAACTCCTCGACGGGGACTTCCCCGACTACGAACGCGTCATTCCCCGCGAGATCAAACTCCAGTTCACGGTGCCCGCCAGCGTCCTGCAGGACGCCGTCAGCCGCGTCGCGGTCCTCGCCGACAAGAACGCCAACAACCGCGTGGAGTTCCTGGTGTCCGGCGGGACCGTGCGCCTCACGGCCGAAGGCGACTACGGCCGCGGTCACGACACCCTGGCGGTCGAGCAGAGTGGTTCCCAGCCCGCCATGAGCCTCGCCTTCAACGCCCGGCACGTCCTCGACGCCCTCGCCCCCATCGAAGGGGACGTGCAGGTCAGCCTGTCCGGCAGCACCACGCCCGCGATCTTCCAGAGCGGCGACTACCAGGCGGTCCTCGTCACCCTGAGGGTCTGAGCCCCGGGTGGTCAGGTCAGGCGGGCCGACCACCCCCGCGCATGCCAGCATCCCCGGACATGAAGCGCCTCCTGACCCTCACCGCCGCCGCCCCCCTTCTCCTCGCCTCCTGCGGCAAGAGCGCAGAGTCGGCCATGAAGGGCTTCTGCTCGGACCTCAGCGCCGGCCGGTGGGAGCAGGCCGTCACCCGCCTCGGCGCGGAGGGCGACCTCCAGGACACCCTGAAAGACCCGCAGGCCAGGCAGCTGATGAACGCCATGCTCGGCACCGCGAAATGCAAGGTCGTCGCGGCCAAGGACCACACCGTCACCCTGGAGATGGACACCGTCAACGGGCAGGCCGTGGCGACCACCGTGATGGCCGACGCGATGGGCATGGCCCTCACAGCCGCTGCTGGGGGACTGGACCGCGACCAGGCCCTTCAGGACGCCCTGGTCGCCAAGCTGATCGCCGGGCTGACGAGCAAGGACGCGCCCCGCAGCGTCAACCGGGTGGACGTGGAACTCCAGCAGGAGGGCGGCGAGTGGGTGCCGATGGAGTCCAACGACCCGTTCGCGTCCGCCCTGACCGGCGGCATGGACAAGTTCGGCGAGTAAGCACCCACGACACCTTTGCGTGGTTTCCCAGAGCGATCTGGTGAACTCATCGTTCTGGAGCGCGTTTTCCAAGGAGGGTGGCTGATGCCCCACTGGACCAAAGCTGTCGTGACCAGCAGCCTGATGGCCGCGCTGGTGTGCACGGCCCTGAGCGCCCGCCCGGCTCTGTCCCTCCGCCCTGGCGCGCGGGTCAGTGCCTTGGCGGGCGTCACGGTCACCGCGCCGCTCCGCTGGCGACCGGCTGGGGTTCAGCGCGTACAGGTGACCGTACAAAGCGTGCCTGAGGCGGCGTTACCTGTGCCTCTCCCTTCCGGGGTGACCCTGGCCACGCCCGTCTACCGGGTGCAGGCCCGACCGGCCGTGCAGACGGCGGACGCGGGCCGCTTCGAGATCCGCCTGCCGGTCACCGGCGGCGCCCTGGTGCCTCTGCGCCTGAACTCGGACACCGCGGACCGCGCCCCGGGTGCGTCCGTCCCGCTGAAGGCCATGTGGGTGTCGGACTCCCAGGCGCGCGTGCAGGGCGGAGTGGCCGTGTTCGAGACCACGACGCTCTCTCCAGAGCCGCAGTACTTCGCGGTGGCCCGCATCGCGGACTGAACTGGTCACATCCAGCACCGGAACCACCCACCTGCCCCCCACCATGAACGTGAGATGAAACCGAACGCCAAAACCGCCCTCATCGCCACCGCCGCCCTCCTCCTCGGTGGGGCTGGCCTCGCCGTCGTCGCCGGCCAGCAGACCCAACGGGACGTGCAGGCCCAGCTCGGCCGCACCCAGAAGGCCCTGAACGACTCCGGCATCGCCAAGATGGAATCCGGTCCCTTCCAGGGCAACGCCCTGGGCGGCACCCAGGTCACCAAGATCACCCTGATGCCCACCAGCGCCGACCCCCTCGAGGTCACCCTGACCAGCCGCGTGTACAACGGCCCCTTCCCGCAGGGCAAGGCGTTCGGCGCGGCGACGGTCGTGACGGACGTCAGCTTCCCCCCCGAGATCCAGAAGCCCCTCGACAAGGCGTTCGGCGGCCAGAAGATCCAGCTGCGCACCCTGGTGAAGTTCGGCGGGAACAGCGTCACCACCTACCACGTGCCCGCCGGGCAGTTCACCGATGACGGCATGAAGGCCAGCTGGAAGGCCGCGAGCGGGACCGTGAGCACCCTGGGCGAGAAGATCACCGGCAGCGGCCAGTGGCCCGGCCTGACCATGGAAGGCGAGGGGAACCTCGTCACCGTCGGCGCGGCCCGCTGGACCATGTCCGGCGACAACGCCAGCGACGGCCTCGGCAACGCCAGGTCCTCGATGACCCTCGGCAACGTCGCCGCGACGATGGACGGAAAACCCGTCTTCGCCATGGGACCGCTCACCGTGGAGAGCGACGTGAAGAGCGACGCGAAGCTCGTGACCAGCAGCGTGAAGTACCACCTCGCCAAGGCCACCTTCCAGGACACGACGCTGGACAACGTGCAGCTCAACCTCTCCTTCAAGAACCTGGACCGTAAAGCCCTGACGCAGCTGAGCTCCCTCGACACCGACGCGAAGGACTTCGACCCCCAGGCCATGGAACCCATCCTCAAAGCGCTGATGGCGGCGTCCCCCACCCTGTCCCTGGACCGCCTGTCCGTCGGAAGCGGCAAGGACGAAGTCGTGATCACCGGCGCCGCCGCCCTCAAGGCGAGCCCCGACACGGACTGGAGCATGGCTCTGCTCGCCCCGGCCACCCTGATGTCCGCCGTGAAGGTCAACGCCCACGCCGAAGGGGAACGCCAGGCCGTCGAGCGTCTGGCAGCCCTCTTCGCTCCGGACGCGGACACCGTCACGACCATGCTCGACATGGCCACCGAGCAGGGCATGCTCGTCCAGAAGGGCACGCGCCTGGTCTCGGACGTGCAGTTCGACGACCAGGGCGTGAAGGTCAACGGTCAGACGATGGAGTGACTTCCCCCGTACCACCCTGGGAAGGGAATCGGCCACGGCCGGTTCCCTTCACTCCTTTCACCCCGCCACGCGCGGGGTGAATGCGTTCGCGTGAACCCTCTCAATCCCGCGCCACGCCGCGCCGCCACCCACCTCCCTCCTACGCTGGAAGGGTCATGAGCACCCACACCTTCACGCACGGCGACCTGCGCGTTCAGACCGGCTGGGACCGGCCCCTGCAGTACTTCTACCTCGTCATCGAACGCCACGATCCCGCGTTGGGCCGCACGCTGGTGTACTGCAACCTCGACGACCACCAGTCCGCCACGGGTGGCCTGACCCTCGCGCAGATCGAGGCGCGCCTCGCCGAACGCAACGTGCCCGTCCCGGCCGGCCTGCTCACTGCCTTGCAGGAGGACCAGTCCGTGAACCGCGGCAACCACCACGTGGACTGGACGGCGGCCGCGCTCGCCTGATCGGCGCGTTCACCCACCCGCCCGGACACTGACCTATGCCCTGGCCTCCTGCCCTGACCTGCCCCGCTCCCGTGCATGCCCCCCTGCCCACTCCAGATGTCGAGCTGGTGCAGGCCCTGGCGCGTCACGGCGTGCCGGTCGTGGCCGGCCGCGCCGCCGCGCTGCGGTCCTGGGGCCTGTCCTGGACGGACCCCGATCCAGTGATGGACCAGGCGCCCACCTGGGAGGACGCTCTCCTCGCCGCGCACGACCACGCGCAGGACCGCATCCGCACCGCCCGCGTGCGCACGTTCGGCCAATCGGCGCTCGGTCTGGACCTCGGGCACTGGACTACCCAGACCGAATCACCTGACACAGCCGTGGCGGCCTGGGCCGCGCACCTGCACGCGCTGGCGGACCGAGCGGCGTTCCTGCGCCGGCACAACGAACCCTGGGGCGGCGGCTGCAGCCTCTTCGCGGAACCTGTTCAGGAAGCGTCCGTGGATGACGCCCGCGAGGTCCTGCGCCAGATGGGCGTGGCCGACACCGTCAGCGGCCTGGTGCAGCGCGACGCGACCGTCTGCCTGCTCGCCGACCACGCGGACCTGATGATCTGCGACCTGTACGGCCAGATGGTCCTGCGCGCCGGGGGTGAGACGCGCGTCCTGCCCGGCCCCGGGTACGCCCTGCTCACCAGCGCCCCGGTGAGCCTGGACACGCTCCTGCACACCCCGGACGCCCAGTGGGACCGGCGCGGTACCGAAGCCCGCGCCCGCACCTGGCAGGTCATGCGCGGCCACTGGCCCGAGTGGTCCGTGCCCGGCTGGTGGGTGGCCGCGCCGTGCGCGCACAGCGACGCGCTGGTCTTCCATGCCGCCGACCCGTACGGCCCGTTCCTGCGCTGCACTGCACCCCCAGGCGGCTGGGCAGCCCTGGAATTGCCGCGTCCCCTTCCCCGGAGCCCTGAATGACCCTGACCGCGCACCCTGGCGAGATCACCGCCAACCTCGAACACCCCGAGCAGATCCGCACCGCGATTCACGCGTACCTCAACCACAACCCCGCCGTCGCCCACCTGTACCGCACACTGCTGCAGGAAGGCGATCCGAGCCGCACGACGCTGCTGCTGTTCACGATCGCCGTGACGCTCGGGTACCCCACCGATCACGTGCTCGAGCAGGTGCTGTCCGACCTTGATGACCACTACCAGCAGTCGGTCGGCAGCCGCCCGGACAACCCCGTGACCGAACTCGTCCTGCACGGCGCGACATTGCGCCCCCGCGACCACAAGGTGATCCTCCGCGGCCGCATCGCGCAGGTCACCGAGCACGGCGCGCCCAGCAGCTACCGCGCCGGGCAGGAGTTCGAGGGGACCATCAGCAGCACCCGCGACGGGCACTACGTGCTGCACACGCCCCTGCGGACGTACCACGTGCACGTCCAGGCCGAACCCGACCCCCAGGACAAATCCCAGGCCGGAAAGACCAAGCGCCGGACCTGAAGACCCCCACCCGAGGTTCCCATGACTGACACCCTTGCCAAGACTGCCGCGCCCACCGAAGACGCCCTGCACCTCGACCACACCCTCAGCCTCCCCAACGTCCTGCACCTCGCGCTGAACCCGGCCGTGCGGGACGTGCTGGCCCTGTACCTGGACGCCGCGGCGACCCTCGCCCGGGGCGGCGGGGTGTTCCCCGGCACCATCGGCCAGCTGTGCGACACCCACGAGGTGCTCACCGACCACCTGCAGGGCGAGGCGCAGAACTTCATTTCCCTGCCGTTCGTGCAGTACCGCGCGGACGGGGAGGCCGTGCGCTACCACCTGGACGCGGAGTGCAGCGCCGACGGGCACCGGCAGAGCAGCGAGCGTCTGCTCCAGCTGCACGCCGCCGGCGGCAGCGGGGAACTCGACCGGGACCTGGGCCTGCTCAGTGACCTGCACGGCCTGCTCGCCGAAGCGCACGAGCGCCTGGACGCTGAAGAGGCTTCACCTGCGGAAGCGAAGGTCACCCAGGTCCTCGCCCTGCTGGCCGAACCCCGCACGGCGCACTCCCTCGAGGAGGCCGACGAGACGTACTACCGGCAGAGCATCGCCCACCTGCAGGCGCAACTGGAGGCCGGCCGGTCGTGAAGCCTGGCCTGAGAACGCGCCGCTCGGGGCTGGGCGACTGAGGAGTTGACCTCGTGCGCCTGACCGTTCGGGCTCTGCGGGCATACTTGCGCGCATGACGTCACCTCTGAAGGTCATTCTTGGTGCAGGGAGTCAGGCCTGGGCGGGTTGGCTGCCCACGCAACGCGAACAACTCGACCTCACCAACCGCGCCAGCTTTGAAGACTATTTCGGTGACCGCCGGGCCGATGCGTTCCTGTGCGAGCACGTCTGGGAACACCTGACCCTTGAACAGGGCCGGGCGGCCGCGCTGCTGTGCTTTGACTTCCTCAAGCCGGGTGGATTCCTTCGCTGCGCGGTTCCCGACGCGAATTTCCCGGACGAGGAGTATCAACGGATCGTGCAGATCGGCGGACCGGGGCCAGCCGACCACCCGGCCGCCGATCATCAGATCGTGTATGACGCGCCCCTGTTCAAGGACGTCTTTGAGCAGGTCGGCTTCGAAGTGGAGCTGCTGGAATACTGCGATGAGCAGGGGCGTTTCCACTATCACGGGTGGGATGTCGCGACCGGGCCGATCTATCGTTCGCTCATGCTCGACCACCGCAACCGCGACGGCAAACTGGGAAATGTTTCGATCATCGTGGACGCCAGGAAACCTGAATAAGCGTCAGTCGGCTGCGTGACACCGGCTGTTCAGTGGCACAGGCCCCAGATCTCACGATCGGTCCGGCGGCGCGTCCGTACTCTGGGGGGAGATGCGCAAGGTCGTGCACGTGGACGCCGACGCCTTCTTCGCGAGTGTGGAGTTGCGGGACAACCCCGCCCTGCGCGGCAAGGCGGTCGCGGTGGCGTACCACGGGCCGCGCAGTGTCGTCACGACCGCCACCTACGAGGCCCGGCAGTACGGCGTGCGCAGCGCCCTGCCCCTCCGGACCGCCCTGGCCCGCTGCCCGCACCTGATCGTCATCGAGCCGCGCATGGACGCCTACCGCGAGGCCAGTGAGATCATTCAGGGGGTGTTCCACGAGTTCACGGATCTGGTGGAGCCGCTCAGCCTCGATGAGGCCTACCTGGACCTCACCACACCCAAGCAGGGGCCGCCCAGCGCGACGCTGATCGCGCAGGAGATCCGCCGGCTGGTCCGGGAACGGACCGGGGGCCTGACGGTCTCCGCGGGCGTGTCGTACAACAAGCTCCTCGCCAAACTCGGCAGCGGCATGAACAAGCCCGACGGCCTGACCGTGATCCTGCCCCACCAGGCCGACGCCCTGCTCGCCCGCCTGCCCGTGGACGCATTCTTCGGCATCGGTCCGGTGACGGCCGCCAAGCTCGAGCGCCTGGGCATCAGGACCGGGGCGGACCTGCGCGCCCGGCCACTGGCGGAACTCACCGCCGCGTTCGGCAGCCACGGCGCGCACATGCACGCGATCGCCCGCGGGGTCGACGACCGGCCGGTGGACCCCAGCGACGACCGGAAGAGCGTCGGCACGGAGGACACGTACGACCAGGACCTGCGGACCCTGCCGGAGATGCTGGCGAAGCTGCCGGATCTGAGTGAGCGCACGAGTCGCCGGCTTGCCCGGCATGGCCTGGCTGGCCGGGTGGTCGCCGTGAAGGTCAAGTTCGCCAACTTCGAGGTGGTCACCCGTCAGCTGCGCCTGCCCAGTCCCGTGCACCGCCCGGAGGAGATCGAGCGGGTGGCCCGGCACCTCCTGACCCCGGAACTGGTGGCCGGTCGGCCCGTGCGGTTGTTGGGCATCAGTGTCAGCGGCCTGCTCGACCCGGAGGGCCGGGACGTCCCGGTGCCCCTGTTCAGCCTCGTGTGACGCTCCTGGCGTAGTGGAAGGCCCGCCACCGTGCAGGAGGGAAGCGTGCTGGAGAATCCGGAGAACCGCGCGCCAGTGCGCGGCCTTTCACCCCGCTCACCCGGTATCCCGGGTCCCAGGTGCCGCTATGCCCCCCCTGCCCCCCACCCTGCCGGACGATCCGTACCCGCACGCCGCGTACCTCGCGGTGACGGGGGATGGGGAGGTGATCGGCTGGGCGCGCGGTCACCCGGGCTGTACCCTCGTCCTGCAGTTCTTCGGGAGCGGCGTGCCCGAAGTGTTCACTCTGCGGCCGCACAACGTCCCGGACGGGCGCCGCGCCCCGGCGCTGGTCAGCCACACCCCCCACGGGCTGCCGCTGCTCGCGCGGCAGAAGTGCGGCGGGCACTACCAGGTGACGTGCTCGCCCGACTGCCCGGCACAGGTGAGCCTGCACGCGGTGTACGAGGCGTGGCTCTGGAAGCGGTTGCAGGCGATGGCTCAGCGGTGCGCATCGCCCACCCCGTCCCCGAGCACCTCCATCATGTCGTCGCCTCGCCTGGAGACCCGGCATGCACCGATGCCGCTGCTGCCGTTTCCGCTCGCCCCCTTCCGGCCGGACCGGCGATCCCGCTGACCGTGGCGCCGTTAGGGATTCTGCCCAGGGCAGAACGCACTACACTGAATGAGATGACGGCCGGCGTCCTTCCCCAAGCGTTGACGGTCCTCCAGCGCGTCTGGGGGTACCCTCAATTCCGCGGCAATCAGGGTGACATCGTCCAGACGGTCGCCGGGGGCAGCCACGCCCTCGTGCTCATGCCCACCGGTGGCGGAAAGAGCCTGTGCTACCAGGTTCCCAGCCTCCTCAGGCCCGGGACCGGCATCGTCGTCTCCCCCCTGATCGCCCTGATGAAAGACCAGGTGGACACCCTCCGCCAGCTCGGCGTCCGCGCGGCCTACCTGAACTCCACCCTGACTGCTTCTGCCGCCCGCGCCGTCGAGCAGGCCCTGCAGGACGGCCGCCTGGACCTGCTGTACATCGCCCCGGAACGCCTCCTCCTGCCCCGGACGCTCGACCTGCTGCGCCAGTCGGAGATCGCCCTGTTCGCGGTGGACGAAGCGCATTGCGTGTCTCAGTGGGGCCACGACTTCCGCCCGGAGTACCAGCAGCTGAGCGTCCTCGAACAGCAGTTCCCGCAGGTGCCCCGCATGGCGCTGACCGCCACTGCGGACGACCGCACCCGCGCCGACATCCGCCGCGTCCTGGGGCTGACCGGGGCGCCGGAGTTCCTGTCGAGCTTCGACCGGCCGAACATCCAGTACCGCGTCACGACGAAGGAACAACCCCGCCAGCAGCTGCTGGACTTCATCCGGTCCGAGCATCCGGGGGACGCGGGGGTGGTGTACTGCCTGAGCCGTAAGAGCGTGGAGGACACTGCCCAGTGGCTGAAGATGGAGGGCCTGGAGGTGGTGGCGTACCATGCGGGCCTCTCGCAGCAGGAGCGCAGCCGCGCGCAGGAGCGGTTTCTGAAGGAAGAGGGCATCATCGTCGTGGCGACGGTGGCGTTCGGGATGGGGATCGACAAGCCGAACGTGCGGTTCGTGGCGCACCTGGACCTGCCCAAGAGCATGGAAGGGTACTACCAGGAAACCGGCCGCGCCGGCCGGGACGGGCTGCCCAGCACCGCGTGGATGGTGTACGGCCTGGCGGACGTGGTGAACGTCCGGCGCATGCTCGCAGACAGTGACGCGCCCCCGGACATCAAACGCATCGAAGCCGCGAAACTCGACGCCCTGCTCACGTACTGCGAGACGGCGACCTGCCGCCGCGAGGTCCTCCTCGCGTACTTCGGGGAGACGACGGCCGGGCCGTGCGGGAACTGCGACGTGTGTCTGAACCCCCCGGTCGTGCGGGACATGACGCGGGAGGCGCAGATGGCCCTCTCAGCAGCCGTCCGGACGGGAGGCCGGTACGGCGGGGCGTACCTGGTCGACATCCTCCTGGGCAAGGAGAATGACAAGAACCGGCGGCACCGCACCCTGCCCACCTTCGGGATCGGAAAGGACCATGACGCGAGGGTGTGGCGGAGCGTGCTGCGGCAGCTGGTGAGCCTGGGGTACCTGACGGCCGGGCCGTACCAGGGCCTGATGGTGACCGCCAAGGCCAAGTACGTGCTGAAAGGCGAACGGCCGCTCCTGCTGCGGGAGGACACCCTCATTCCCCGCGTGTCCAAGCGCGCCCGGGAGAAGGCGCAGGCCCAGCAGCACACCCTGACGCCTGAGGATCGCTCGCTGTTCCTCGCCCTGCGCCTGTGGCGGGCTGAGCGGGCCACGCAATTGAACGTTCCGCCGTACACGATCTTCGGGGATGCGACCCTGAAGGCGATTGCCGAGCAGAGGCCCACTACACTCCCGGCCCTCGGGAAGATCAGTGGGATCGGGGAGCGCCGCCTCGCGGAGTACGGCACGGCCGTCCTGCAGGTGGTCCGCTCCGGCGTGCACGAGGACAAGACGCGCCCCCGGGGCACGGTCACCGCGCAGGACCTCGGTTTGACGGTGAGCAGAGGGCCAGTCGGGAGTCGTACCAGCTTGGGGTCAGGGCCCCTGGCCACCTCGGGGTTGCAGAGCCCTGTGCCTCCAGTGAGTGTGGGCGTGCCGGGACCCGGCGCCGTTCCGCCCGCCGACCCGCCCGGTCAGGGGCCAGTGGACCGCGGGGACGAGCAGCGGTCACCCGAGGCCCGTGAACCGAGGGAGACGCCCGCATCTGAACCAGACACCATGGTGATGGGGTCTGACTCAGGGCCCCTCCAGGCGGACGCCGGGCCTGCACGGGTGAGCGCGGTATCCCTGCCTATGGAGGACGAAGGACGCCCCGCGCCTGCCCTTCCAGCTGCGCCACGGCCAGACCCGGCGCCCCTGCCAGAGGCCAGCAACGACGCCCTCACCTCTGCGGCGGTCACCACGGCACTGTCGGAAGTCCGGCGGGCCCTGGCACGGGAGACCGGGTACGCCGCGTACCTGATCTTCCCGAACGCGACCCTGGAAGCCCTCGCCCAGCGCCGGCCCCGCACCGCGGCCGACCTGGAGGGCACCCCGGGCCTGGGCCCGAAGCGCATCCAGGCGTACGGGGACCACATCCTGAAGGCGATCGCGTCCGCGCTGGACGCCCCTGCGCCCTCCAGGGGAGCCCTGGCACCCACCCCGGAGACCCCGGCCCCCCCTGAGGCCGCGCCGGCGCAGGCCGGTCCGGCAGGTGCCCTTCCGGGATCTGCCACCGCGGACGTTGACCTCCCCGCCCTGCTGGAAGCGCTCGCCCGTGACCTGCGTGCCGGCCGGGCAGCGCTCGACCTTTCCGGCCGGGACCATCCTGGAGTCCAGCTCGACGAGCACAACGGCGTGACGACGCTGACCGTCCGCTGGACGCGCCCGGACCCCACCCACGGGTAGCCCGCGCTCCACCTGCCTGAACCTCCATGCCCTCTGCCGTCCACCCGGACGCACCGCAGAATGCGTGGACGCCCAGACGGGCGTGTACTGTTTGCAGGAGAGTGCCATGACCATTTTCGAGAACTTCAACCCCACCCTGCTCGCGCCTCTGAACCTGCTGCCGGAAGACCCCCAGGACGGCCAGGTGTACCGCGTGCCGGGCCTGAACGCGGCCGTGGCCATGAAGGATGGGGTGGGCCGCCTGGTGACGCTGGGGTCGACCTGGTCGGACCGGTACCACACCATCCTGAACGTCCGCCAGCACCTGGGCGAACTGGAAGTCGAGCTGCAGGGGCAGTGGGCGACGCTGTCGAGCGGAGCGGTGCACCTGGCCATCCACGCCCTGCACCCCCTGCGGCTGCGCGCGCCGCGGATCGAGGGGGACCTGGACGCCGCGCCGATGCTCACCCCGCAGTACCACGAGGACGGCGACAAGGGCCTCGGCTGGTGGACGGCGAACACGAGTACGCACCAGTCGACGCTGGGGGACTGCACGATCGTGACGTGCGACGTGGTGTTCACGCGCGGCGGGGAGTGCTTCAAGGCGCACGCGCACCTGACGATCTCGCCGGAGGAGCCATACCACACGTACTCGTACACCACCGAGAGCCGGCCTGGGCGCGCGGTGATCAAAGGCCTGATGAAAAGCCTTAGCGCTCAGGGGGATCACTGAGAGGTGCACGGCCGTGAGGGCGGAGGCCGCGCTGGGGCCGGTCGTTCAGGGACGACCGGCCGGCGGGCGGACGGCGAAGACCAGCGAGGCCACGGCCGTGCCGACCGCCAGCAGGGCCCAGTCGAAGGGCCGGTCCGGGGACAGGGTGCCGGTGACGGCGGCGCACAACACGCTCACGAGCGTCCAGCCCAGAGCGAAGCCTCCAACGTGACGAACGTACGGGGTGAGCATGCGTCAGTACACCACGGCAAGCGTCCGCGTTCCTCCTGATCTGAGGGGGAAACTCCAATGGAGCACCCACCATCCGCCTACGCTGGAGCATGGATCACCTCGTGCTGAACCTGATGACGCGACTGGCAGGGCGAAGTGCGCCGGATGTCCAGGGTCACCTGCCGGAGGTCACCCCAGGGACCATGCGTGACCTGCTGGTGGCGCTGGGCATGGCTTCGACCGTGGTGGTGCAAAAGCACGTCGCCGACTTCGCGCAGGGTCGCTACGACCTGACGGTGGAGTCCCGTGAGGACGGCAGCGTCTGGTTGTGCCTGAAGCGCCGCCAGGTGCCCACGACCACCCGCCTGAACCTCGTGAACATGTGGCGTCAGGTGATGTACGAAGGGGACCTGCAGCACCCCCGGGCGGAGACGGCCGCGCTCGTTCGGGAGCTCAAGAACCTGCCGCTCGTGAGCCAGGACGGCACGCCTGGGGTGTACGCGCGGCTGAGTGACGTGCTCTTGCAAGAAGCGCCATTCGCCACGCTGCTCAAGGCCCTGGCGCACCTCCCGGTGCTGCTCCTGGACGTGGAAGCGGAAGGGCGGTTCGGCAGCCGGCGCAGCGTGGAGCGCGAGGCCCAGCGGCGCCTGGGTGCCCTGTATGGGCTGGAGGAACTGAACGTCGACGTGATCGGTGAAGCGCGCGTTCAGGCCTGACGTTCGCGGCACGCCGGCTGCCTGGGCAGTGCGGGCCGGTCAGCCCCGTGTCTGGGCGTGCCCTGGAACCCGCGCCGCGCCGAGACCGTACCCGGGGGCATGACCCTCCCGGCCGGCCTCACTCCGCGTTCCCCCTCCACTGGCCCCGAAGGAGACCGGATGCGGCACCCGCTCCACTGGACGACCCTGTCCCGGCCACTGCTCGCGTTGAGCGCCGCGCTCGCACTGACCATGCCCGCCGCGGCGCAGGACATCCCCAGCGAGGTGCTGATGACGCCCGCCGGACTGGCCTGGATCGCCACTGAAGCGCAACTTCTCGGCACCTACGCCGGGCCCCGCCCGCCGGACCTCGAAGCGCGCCTGAGCGCCCTGCGCCTCCAGATGATCACGCAGTGCCAGGACGAACTGAAGCGCAGCGGCACCTGCCCGGAAAGCCTCACCCTGAACCTGCTCCGGCCGCTGGTGTCCAGCCTGCAAGAGGGCCACACCAGGATCATCGAGGACGACCACACCGCCTTGTACGGCCTGAGACTGGTGGACGTCCAGGAAGGGCCGCGCCTCACCGTGCGGGTCAGTGACGCCCGCGGCGCCTTCCCCCGGGTCGGGACGGTCCTGCTGCGCGGCGACGAAGTGCTGCGCGTGAACGGCACCATCGTCAAGGACGCCCGGAGCGCCTTCCAGGCGGCGTCCGGCCCGGTGACGCTGACGGTGCGCCGGGACGGGGGCGTCACGGACGTGACCGTTCAGCCCCGGCCGGAGGCGGCCCCCATCTCCAGCCCCACCCTCCGCTGGGAGCAGGACGTCCCGGTCGTCACCTACCCGTCCTTCCAAGCAGGCGTCAAGGAATACGGCCGGCTGATCGGCGACCTGACCGGCCAGGGCGCGCCGGGTCTCGTGATCGACCTGCGGGAAAACCGCGGCGGGCGACTCGAACACTGCATGCTCGCCGCGAGCCTGATCGCCGGCGAGGTCGAGGTGGTCATGCGCGGCCCCGGCGTACTGGATGAACGCCTGAAGGCCGTCCGGGGTGAACTGCGCACCCCCTTCCTCACCGGAGGCGGCTGGAACACCGTGCGCGTCCTGCCGGACCTGACGTACACCGGCCACGTGGCCGTGCTCGTCAACGCCCGCTCTGCCTCCTGCGCGGAGATGTTCACCACCCTCGCCCGCCAGGCCGGGAAGCGGGTGCGGGTGTACGGCGAACGCACCCGCGGCGCCGGGAACTCCGGGGTGCACGCCCTGCCGCAGCAGGGCGTGCAGGTCGCCGCCATGCAGGTGTGGACGCCCGCCGGGCAGCTTTTCCCAGCGTTCGTGACGCCCGACGTGCCGCTCACCGACGACCTCGTCACCCTGGGGAGCACGGGCGTGGACACCCTGCTCGACCGCGCCCTGGCGGACCTGAAGGTGGCGAACGCCACCGGTCAGTGGCCGGCCGGCTGGGAACGCAAGCGTCCCTGACGCTCACCCCGGAGGCGCTTCACCATTCCTGCCGGCAACTTTCCGGGACGTCCATGCATATCAGGGAGCAGCATGACCTCCCCTTCTCCGATCATCGACCCGGCCGTGCCCAGGTGGCGGGCCGCGGTGCCGCACCCGGTCGCTGCGCTGGTGCTTGCCGTCGTCCTGCTGCGTTATTCATTGCCTGATACGGCGCAGGCGGTGGCCGGTCACGGGGGCTCGACGCTCAACACGGCCATGGATCTTGTGACGCTGGCGATGGTGCTGCTCGGCCTGGGCATGAACCTCGCCCGGTCCCATGCGCGGCGGAAGGTCGCCGAGCGCGGACCGGAGGCCGGCCTCCTGCGGGCCCGGCGCCTGACCGCGTGGATCACGCCGCTGTTCCTGACCGGTCTGGTGTACGGCATGGTGGGGACGCTGCCGCTGAGCGCAATCGTCGCGTACGTCACGCCGATCCTGTTCGTGTTGTCCTGCTCGTACACGCATCACCTGCAACTGGCGGCGGACGACTTTGCCCGGGCCTGAACCCGTGCGGCCCGGTGCCCGGGCGCCGGCCGGGTCGGCATGGAACTGGTCGTTTCTTCCGCTGGTCCTGCCCTTCTTCCTGCTGGCAGCGGTCCTGACCCTGGTGCAGGAGATTCGCCTGTTGTCCCTGCCGTCGTATGAGGCTCAGGCAACGGTGACGCGTATCGTGCCGGGCAAGAAGGGCCGGGGCTCCCCCCTGCTGCTGGTCGACGGCCCGTCTGGACGGATTGAGGTGACGAAGACGTACAGCGGCGACAAAGCCAGACTGCCTCAGGTAGGGGAGCAGGTGACGGTGCGGTGCACGCGGGAGGCGCAACCCACGTGCCGTCCGGCGACCGCGGGGCACCGGTACGGTCAGCTGGGGGCATCCGTGGCGATGGCTGTAGCGACGATCGCGGGCCTGGTGTGGTTCTACCGCCGGGGTCCGGGGCGCGTTTCGCGCCCACCGCGCCCGGTGGTGGGCGGCGCGTCCCCTCAGGGCTGAAGCGGGCGTGACCGGCCCGACGTCCCCTGCCTTCAGGAGGCCACCCATGTTCTGGATGATGCTCGGCGTGTTCGGCCCGATTCTGCTGATTGGTTTTTTCTTCGCCCGGAGACAGGACCGCATCAACCGGGCCATGACGGAGATGGAGCACGCCCCGCCTGAGACGGGGTACGTCGGACCGCACCGTCCCGGCCCCTCCTGACCTCACCAGGCCGCCGAGTGCGGCCTTGTTCGTTCCTGCGGACGGGGCGCGGTGCGCCCCTGCAGCTCGTTCCTGGTTGCCCTGGCCTCCGAGGGGACGGCCTTGCGCCTGGTGAGCGTTACAGGGTTTCGGGGTCGTCGGAGTCCTGGTCGTCGAGGCAGTTCAGGCAGATGTCGTAGATCAGTTCCGGGACGTACTGCTCGCATTCCGGGCACCATTCCTGCGTTTCGTGTTCGGTGGCGGGGCGGGGCTGGAGGGTGAGCTGGAGGAGTTCTGGGTCGGTGAGCAGGTCACGGAGCAGTTGGGTCACGGCAGCCTCCCGCTTCAGGATGGCCTGTGCCGGGCGTGGCGTGCAAGGTGGTCAGGGTTGACGAAGCCGTGGTGGGCGCGGGCCAGGGCGGCGGTAGGCTGGGACCATACATGACTGACCTCAGCGACCGCAGGGACGTTCGGCGGGCCCTCGTGAACGTGCCCTCGCCGGCGGGTGAGGGGGCTGGGGTGCGCCTCGACATTCTGATGAACGGCCTGGTGCGCCTGCAGGTGGTGTCGCCGGAAGGGAGCGTGCAGGCGTGGACCTGTGACACTCTGGAGGAGGCCGGCCCGCTGGCATCGATTCATGTCCTGGACGACGCGCTCTGCGAGCAGTTTCTGTGGGAACTGGACCTGATGGGCCTGCGCGGACCGTCCGGCTCCTCCGAGTGACTCAGGTGGAATGCCCGGCCCCGCACGCCGCCCTCAACTGTGGTGCATGTCCTGGGCGGATCCTGCATAGGGCGGTATCCTGTTTCCTATCAAAGCCGCCGAGTGCGGCTTTTTCTAATCCGAGGTGAGTGCCGGGGTGCGCCTTACCAGTTCACTTCCAGATGGCCGGAAGCCCGCCTGCTCGTACAGGCCGCGGGCCTGCTCCGTCGTCCCCAGGCTCAGGGTGTGCAGGCCGCGCTGCCGGGCCTCCTGGAGCGCGTGTGCCAGGAGCAGGCGGGCGATGCCCTGCCGCCGGACGGCCGGGGCCGTGTAGACGTTGACGATCCGGCCCCGCCACGGGCTCGGGTCGTTGCGGGTGGGGCCCCACTCGAGCAGCATCAGCCCCGCCCCGCCGACCACCTCCCCTGCCGATTCAGCCACCCACCCCAGGTACAGGTCCTGGTCCATCGCCCGGGTCACCCAGGCGGCGTACGCAGTCCCGGCCTCATGGTCGGCGTCCAGTTCCGGGTACCGGTGCCTGGCGATCACCGCACCATCGGCTGACGTGGCCCGCCGAACGAAACGGGGAGCGAGCGGCGCTTCCTTCGGCATCGATCTGGTCACGGCTCCCCGTGACGGAGCCGGGCGAGGCGGACGCTGTCCCACCGCTGGCCCTGCCACGCGCGAGCTTCGGGGACGCGGCCGCATTCCCGGTACCCCACCCTCTCGGCAGCGCGGATCATGCGCTCGTTGCCACTCCAGGTGGTCAGTGTGAGGACGTGGGCGTCCGTTTCCGCGAAGGTCGTGTCGGTCCACTGCCTCAGGGCTTCACGGCCGAGGCCGCCGCCCCAGTGGGCCGGGTCGTAGATCACGATGCCCAGTTCCCACCAGCCGCCTCCAGCGGGGGCTTCCTCGGAGCGCGTGACCTGCCCGATGCACTGGCCGTCCAGGGCAATGATGCGGCTGTGAGGTTGCGGGGGACGGGCCTGCACTTCCTGCACGTAGTCATTGAAGGGGATGGGACTGGGTTTGTTCGTGAAGTACGGGCCGTCCCACTGTTGCCATTCCGGGCTGGGGGTGGCGCGGGTCCACTGCCAGAGGACGGCAAGGTCGTCAGGCTGGCGGGGGCGGAGGGTGAGGGTGGGCATCCGGGCCAGTGTGCCTCAAGAGGCACGGGAATCAGGCGGCACCTGCCCCTGGCATGGTCCACTGCTACGGCGCATGGGGAGGGGTCGTCCCCCATGCCCTGCTCCCCCGAATGGGGGCGTTTGCCAGTGATTGACGGACGCCTGGGTATGGCCGTGGACTAGGGTTGGACGATGGCGGCCCTCAGACTCTCGTTTGTGGATGACAACGAGGCGGACCATGTCCTTCTCGAGGAGGCACTGGACGAGCTGGGGCTCTCGGCGGATGGTCGGCACTTCCTGGATGCGGATGCGTTCCTGGGGGCGCTGAGGCGGGGTGAGGTGACTCCGGACGCGGTGATCACGGACCTGAACATGCCGGGCCGGGACGGGTTCGACCTGATCCTCGCCGTGCGCGCCTGCCCTGCCTGGGGGACGTTGCCGGTGCTGGTGTTCACCACTTCAGGCGCCGAGGAGGACCGGGTGCGCGCCGCGGCTGTCGGCGCTGACGGGTACTTTGTGAAGCCCAACTCCACCGGCGCCCTGGTTGGGGTGTTGAAGGCCATGATCCAGGTGCTCGAGCGCTAACTCCTTGGAGGTCTTGGAGTGCGTGTGTGTCATTCAGCGGGGAAGGTCTCTCTATTCACGCGGGAATGTACCTACCCTCTCTTCTTCCCTCCCCTTCCTCCTGCCTTCCCCTGTCCCCCCACCTGTCCCTCTTCCCCTCTCCTGGCCTTTCCCGCTCCTTCACCATGCTCCTCCTCCCCATCTTCCTCCTCTGCATCCCCTCTTTTCCCCTGCTTATGCCGGCGCTTCAGCACGGGAAACCACCCCACCTCCGCGTTCCTCCGACCAGGCACCAGCCGCAGCACTCCATTTCCTTCATTCAGCTGCGCCCCTCAGGCCAACCGGTGAACTCAGCCTCCGCTCCCTCACCAGCGGCCGTCCGGACGATCCGCGCCATCCACTCGTCGCGTTCCAGTGCATCGGCGTCCTCGTAGACGTACACGAAGCCCGTCTGCTCGCCAAGGAGTGCACGCAACAGGTCCCGGACGCCTGCCTGATCGGCGTCCGGAGTGAGGATGGCGATGCGCATCCCGACCCGGCCCGCCCCGAGACCAGGCTGGTGTTCGAGCACCTCGTACCCCGGCAGAGCGGACCTCGGGTAGTTCGATGCAGCCGGGCTCTGCGCGGCAGTTCTGGCTGGCGGGGATGGGCGCGTCGTCAGGATCAGTGCGGGAATGCCGAGGAGGAGGGTGGCCATGAGGACAAGCTTGGTTCGTGGACTGGGTTGGGAAGGTGCCATGTCATTTTCCTTGCGAGTCAGTCCAGTGATGTATTCGGGCGTGTGAACGTCCTCAAGGGCCTTTCCCCGTGCGCTGGCAGGAGCCCAAGCCGGTGAAACGGAGCAGAAGTCATCGGAATCCCCAGATTCAATCAGGGTCCTACTTCAGTCCGTACAGCGCCAGGACGATGCCCTGGCAGATCATCCCACCCAGGAGCACCGTTACCGGCAGGCGAATCGGCATGCTCGTCATGCGGACGTGCTGATGCTGGCCCAGTCGGGCGTACGCGCCGACCTCAACCTTGTTCGTCAGGTACGCGCCGTACATCAAATATGCGGAGAGCAGGCACAGGATCATGCCCACCAGATCCACACCCTTCAGAAGATCACTCATCTCCGGACCGTGCCGCCACAGGCCATACCCGGCTCCCACCGCCGCACCGGCCAGGCCGGTCCCGATGCCCTGCAGGATCATGAGGCCGAAAGCCGCACCGCGGCTTTCCACCCGGGACTGGTAAGCGGAGAGGAACATACTCCACGGTACGAGACCCGGTTCAGCTGGGTTGCCGGAGTTCAGCAGTAGGGGCTTGAGCTGGAGGCGTGCCGTGACCCAAAGCATGGGCCGGGGCGTGGGGAAGACCAGGACACGATCACCTGTCCCTCAGAGTGCAGCCCCGAAGAAGTGACAGGAGCCGGCGGGCAAATCGCTGAGGAGCGGAACGTGGGCGTCCCGGCGTCACTGTCACCTGATGGGAGCTGGCTGCGCATCCACCGAGGAAATGAGGCACCAGCCATTCCCCTCATGCTGCTGCTCGGGCTGGAGCGTGGTGGGTCACCAGGGACAGTCGCACCTGGAATCTCGCACCAGGGAATCAGTGGCGCAGAGGAAGGGAGAGGCGGTGGAAGGGGGATGGATGGATTGATGGTAGGTACATTCCTGCGTGAATAGAAAAGCATAGGCCGCAGACCACCCCAAAACCCACCACCCGCAACCACCCACGCGCCCCCTACGCTGGCCACAGGCCAGCCCCCACCACCCCACCCCAGGAGCCCCGCATGTACCCCACCCCCTACCCCACCGGCATGACCCTCGGCGAGAGTCTCCACTACATCGACCCCGACACCCACACCGAACACCCCGCCACCCTCATCGGCCCCGCCGACGCCAAAGGCCACCTCCACCTCAACGTCCACTACCCCGGCAAACTCGAAGCCCGCCGCGCCCCCCTCAGCAAACAACTTACCGGCGGCACCTGCCACCCCCAGACCTACAGCCACCCCCCCATCACACCCAAGCCCCCCAGCTTCATCAAACAAGTCCAGAAATTCATGAAGGAGCAGTCCTGAGGGACAGAGAACCCCTCACCCCTCCCGTGGTCCCCGAAGGCCCCAGCACCACCCCGGAGGACCCCCCATGACCACCACCCCCCTGCCCGCCTGGCACGACCTGCCCGGCCTCCTCACCGCCCTCCACACCCTCGGCCAGACCGACCTTGCCGCCCGCCTCCAACACTCCGGAGCACGCCTGGAGGCCCTGCTCGCCAACGAGGCCGACGACGCCCCCGACCACGCCCAGGAACTCACACGCTTCGCCACCCTCAAAGCCCACGCCTTCACCCTGCTCGAAGGCCGCCCCCTCCTGCCCGTGGAGGTGACCGACGCGCAAGCCGGCGAACCCAGCGACCAGACCATGACCCCCTGCGCCAACTGCGGCAAACCCTGGTCCCAGGCCAACGAGCACCGCACCGCGCAGATGTACGACGGCGAATGGGTCTGCAGCAAGGCCTGCGAGGACGAACACAACGAACTGGGGTGCCCGTTCGCCCACGGCGAGAACTACCGCACCCAGTTCGAGTTGCGGGACGGGCTGTTGAATGACGGCGCCTTGGCCCGCCTGAGCCTCGAAGCCCGGAACGCCCGCGACCAGATCGAAGGGTCCACCCTGCGCAACCGCAATGCCGCTTCGGGGATCCTCGGCCTCCTCATCACCACCCTCGACGACACCACCCGCGGCGTCCTCCCCCTCCTGAACGACCCGCACAAGGGCCGGTCATGACGACCCCCGCGCTCACTTCCAAATCCGCCGAGCAGATCGAAACCGAATGGAAGGCCATCGAGGCCAAGCGGCCCGGCGGCGCCCTCCCCAACGTCGAGCGCCTCCTCAACAGCGACAAGGCATTGAAGGCCCGGGCCGCTGGCGGGGACCAGGCCGACCTGCTGGAGATCATCGAGGTGTTGCACCACAGCCTGCGCAGCTACCACACGGAAATGGGCGTGCTCCTCACCGAGCGTGACGCCCACCGCGTCGCCCTGGACGACGCCCTTCCGGTTCTCGAACTCGTCTTCGAACGCGGGCAGATCCTCGACCGCATGACCCAGCCGGACATGAGCGGCCGCCACCCCCTCCAGGGCGAACTCGACGCCGTGGAGCACCAGCTGAGACGCACCTGGCGTCCCCTGCGCCTGCTGCCTGTCCTTCAGACCGCCCGCACCGCCCTGAAAGGAACGCCATGACCGTCTACGTCGACGAAATTAAGGATTACCAGGGCGCGGTCGGCGGGCACGTCGGCCGCGTCAATCAGCGGTGGTGCCACCTGACCGCCGACACGCTCGACGAGCTGCACGCGATGGCCGCCAAGATCGGCCTGAAACGCTCCTGGTTCCAATCCAGTCACCTGCTGCACCACTGCCACTACGACCTGACGCCCGGAAAGCGCGCCGCGGCCGTCCGGGCCGGCGCCGTGGAGGTGAAGGCCATGGACCGCGCGAGACACCTCGCGGCCGCGGGGACCGCCCTCACACCCTCAGGGCTGCCGGGCCGGTCGTGAGCGGCCTCGTGGACGCCCTCGGCTTCATCCCCCTGTGGTACTGGGGTGCGGGGCTCCTGGTGCTGCTCGCCGCCACCTCCGACGCCGGCACGGAGGTCAAGGAGGCGCTGCTGGGACTGGCCACCGGTCTATTGACGCTGGCCTTGCTGCTCACCATGCTCGCCTTCTGGCCGCTGGTGATCGTGATCAGCACCCTTCACCGCAACCGCACCCACCAGCGCGGCCAGACGCGCACGCACCGCTCCCCGGAGTGGTTCCTCGCCCGCTGGGCCGAGGTGCCCCGCACATTCGGGATCCACCGCGGCCGCTGGATGATCGCCGGCCGGTGGTGGCCCGCCCTCACCGCGCACCCCATCCAGTACATGCCGCGGCACACCGCCATCGTCGACGGACGCACTCTGACACTGCACTTGCTCATCGTGGAAGTGGCCATCACCCGCCTTTCCCTGCCGGCCGGTCCAGACCAGCTTTCACCCGGCCCTGCCGGCCGGGATCCGGAAGTTCACCTATGACCGACTCCAGCGACCCCACGACCACGCCCACCCTCCTGACCCCCGTGGAACAGGCCGCCTTGGAAGCCTTCGGGGACGCCTGGACGCGCCTGCGCACCGTCGAGCAGGCTGTGAAGGACGGGCACGGAGCGAGCTTCACGCACCACGACGCGCTCCAGGCCATGCAAACCGCTGCCCAGGCGGTCAGAGCGGCCGTGCTTGGACACGACCAGGACCCCTGCGAACCGACGCACCTTCATAACGGGGTGACGCTCACCCTCACCCTGCCTCTGAACCGGCTCCCGGGCCTCACCGCCGATCTGGTGCACGCGCCGTTGGCGAACCTGCTCGACGAGGGCTGCTTCACCGTCACCGGCGAAGGCGAACGGGAACTCCCCACCACGGCGCACGACCTCGCCCGCGCCGCCTCACAGCTCCTCAGCGAGGAAGCCGAAATCCGCCTGTACGGTGACGCCCTCGGCGCCCTCACCGCCCGCCTCTCCGAGCACAGCCGCGCCCTGCGCATCCGCGCCTACGAACTCGACCCCGACCAGGCCCACGCCGGGTGGGCCAGCGACAGCGGGCACCTCAAGCACGGCCGGCTGAAACCCTACTGAGGAGGGGAGCGCGGGCCAGGACGGTCCTCAGCACCGCGCTCACCGACCCATGCGGTTCGTTCCGATTGCTGTGACGGTACGCACCAGGCGGCTGTGCTCCTTCCCACCCACCGGCGGTGACCCGTGGCTGTCAAATCTCCCTGCGCTACACCAGCGGCGCCCGCGTCGGCGAGGCGTAATCCGCGGCGGGGTTCAGATACTCCTCTTCAAACTGTTCGTAGCCATGCCGCTGCAGGTAACGAAACTCACTCCGGTAGATCGGCATGGCCCACAGAACCTGAATCTTGAAGTTCGGATGGTCGATCTGACCATGAGGCTGAGCGGTGTACAGCCGGTCATCATGCTCGAACGGATCGGTCAGATAGAACAGGCAGGCCGGTTCCGCCTCCAGCAGTCCCGGGGCGCCAGGAATGTGCAGGTGAGCGCCGGAAAACACGAACGCCTGCTCGACGAAGGGGTACAGCGCCAGGCGTCTGAGCGTGTCGGGAATCCCAGGGTGATCTGGCGGGTGCGCGATGAGGTACTCGTGCCGCATGCCCCGGGCATCCCGGTAGCGGTGCTCGCTGTGCGGGATGCGGCCGACGGACGCCCCGACAGACACGCTGAACGCGGAGTCCTGAACGTAGGTGGCGCAGGCGAACGGCGTCGCCTCCGGGTGAATCGAGACCGTGGACGTGACGAGGGTCGTGGGTGGCCCGAGCCAGCGGTCCATCCGGTCACGCACGGCCAGGAGGGCGTCCAGGTCAGGCATGCGGCCTCTGGGCGCCGGGCATGATGGGGTCTCGGGCAAATCGCATCGCGTTCCTGGTCACCATGGTAGTCGTCCCACGCCGGAAGGCAGGGCTTGAACGAGGGGAGGGGCGCGGCCCCTCTCCCGGATGCCTCCCTGTCAGGGCGGCGCGTGGCTTTGTCTCGCTCTCCCTGAGGAAGCGGGCACGCACGATCTTCCCTACAGTGAGGGCATGCGCCCGGTCCTGACGGCTTTCCTTGCCTGTGGCCTGCTGGCCCAGGGTTCTGCCCTCCCGGTCACGGAAAAGCGGGTCCGGCTGGGGTATTTCGCTCCCCTGGTGCCCTCCACCTACACGGGCCCGACCTCACCGCTGGAAATCGTGTACAACGTGAGGCCCACCGGCGGCCGGAGCATGCCACTCATGCTGACGCTGACCCTCCGGCCGGACGGGGGCGGCCCGGTGATCCAGCGCACGGCCTCCCTCCCCGCCACCGGATGGGGCGGGTGGAAGGGCGAGGTTCCCAAAGGCCAGCTCGAGATTCGCGCGACCGGCGGCAATTGCGTCTCCAGCCTGACACTCAAGATCACCGGAACTCGCAAGATCGTCCGGGCGGCCTACGTGTTCAACGGCCTGCACAAGGTCCACAGCGAACTGTTCGTCGCCGGGAAACGCGTCAGCTACGGCAAGTGCGGGTAAATCCCGGGCGGCGTTCTCAGCGCTGGCGGTCCTCCTGCACCTTCCGGAACGCGGCGGCAAACTCGTCGTTCTCCGGGACGGGCGGAGCCAGGCATTCCACCGCGGGCGGAAGAAGCGGCGGGGCCACGCTGCCCTGCCCCAGCAGCCCGTTCACGGCGCCGCCGGCATTCCCGACGCCACGCAGGAAACGGTTGCCGGTCAGGCGCTCCCGCAGGGAGGACCGCGGCGCTTCCGGGTGGCGGTTCGTGTCGGTCTGGTCGTCCATGTTCCCTCCCTGGAACGCCGGGTGGTACAGGCGTCCTGACTCCATGGTAGGTCGAGCCTGGGGGGCCGCTCTGCAGGATGTGACCCGGTCAACTTCGCTCCGGAAGCGCGCAGAGGCTCAGTACGATGCCGGGCATGAGTGAGTTTGCGCCGGACGGCACCCGCATCTACCGCCACGACGCCCAGGACGACACCCGGCCCGTCGCGGACACGAGCGCAGGCGTCCGGGAAGCGTTCGAACGGCACCTGGGCCGCGTGCTCGGCGCTGAGCCGATGGTGTTCCACGAGCTGATCAGTGACGTCGTGCACCTCGACATCTACATGTACCCGCCGACCGTGGCGCGGCCATACACCGTCCTGGCCACCTCCGGCATGAGCGACCTGCCCATGACCGTGCCTGAAGTCGCGCAGGAACAGAGTCTGATGGAAGGGACGGGCTCCCTGGAACGGGCGGAACTCCTGCTCGCCCTCCCGCCCGAGTGGCCACTCACGCAAGAGGCGTTTGAGGACGAGCGCCACTACTGGCCGGTGCGGCTTCTGAAGGGCACCGCCCGGCTTCCACACCAGTACCGCACGTGGCTGGGCATCGGGCACACCGTCCCGAACGGCGACCCCGCCCGGCCATACGCCCCCGGCACCGAGCTAAGCGGGATTGTGCTGCTCCCCCCGGTGCTGGATGACCTGCAGGAATTGAGCGACCCGGAGAAGGTGCCGGAACTGCGCTTCTACGCCGTCGTTCCCCTCACCACCGAGGAGATGGACCTGAAACTCACGCACGGCCTGGACGCCCTCCTGAACCGGCTGAACGAAGCGGGCGTGAACGAGCTGCTCACCCCGGACCGCGTGAATGCCGCCCCCGCCACCAAACGGTCCTGGTGGCAGCGCCTGCGCGGCTGACGCGCGACACTGAACCCGTGTGGGATGACGTGAAGGCGTTCGAGGCGTACGAGCCAGGGTGGTTCCTGAGCATGTCCGGCTCCGGGTTGGTCTGCCGGATTGAAGAGCAGGACGGCGATGTGCAGGTCAGGCTGACGTTCCCGGCGGTGGTCCCGCACGACTCGCCCCTGGTGGGGGTGGCGGTGTCCCCCGACGGCACCTTCCGCTGGGCGGCACACGCCGGGGACACCGCTGCAGGCGACCACTTCGAAGCCCTGACGGCCATCCGGGCTCTGGTGCTCGAAACGGAACAGGCCGTGGTGTGGGATGTCGCGGTCCGCAAACGAGCCGGGCGGATGGATGACGTGCTGTCCGGAGAGGAAGGCATCTCCCGGCGACACGTCGGGGGCAACCGCTGGTGGTGGCGGTTCGTCGGGGATACCGTGGAGGTCTGGCTGGACGCAGAGGACCTGCACTTCAAGTGCGTCGACATCTGGCGCGTGCAGAACCCGGCCTTGTAGATCCAGTGAGCTTCCAATGAGATCAGGCCACCCCGCAAGAGGTGGCCTGATCTCGATTGAGCTTCAGCGGCTGGTGGTTTCGGTGCTTAGCAGTTCCGGCACGCCGCCCTTGCCGTACTCCAGCATGTACACCCGCGACGTGCGCCGCTCCCCTGACGCGTCGAACGACAACGGCCCACTCGGGTTCATGCACACCCCGGTGCCCGTGCAGGCCGGGAGGTTGACCTTGCGCACGGCCGCCATCACCTGGGCGCGGGTGGGCACCTTGCCCTTCACCCCGCCGATCTCGTTCAGGGTCGCCAGGAGCAGCACGTTCATGGACTCGAACGCCGCCAGGGCGCGGGGGTTGGGTTCCGCCCGGTATCGCGCGCGGTACTCCCGAAGGAAGGCCTGCGCAGCGGGGAGTTTCTCCAGCGGCGCCATCGGTGAGGAGAACACCACGCCCTCCGCCGCGTCCCCGGCGGCTTCCACGAACGCCGCCGAGAACACCCCATGCCCGGCCGCGAACGGCACGGTGACGCCGCCCTTGCGCATGGCCTTCAGTACCGCGGCCGCGGCGAGGTCCGTGCCGCCGAAGTACACCAGGTCCGCGTCCAGGCCCTTGATGCGCCGCAGGACGTCCTCGATCTGCTCCGGGGTGGACGCCCCGAGGAAGCCGACGACCTTGACGCCCTCGGCCGCAAGGCGGGCCTGCATCACCTCGGTCAGGCCGTTGCCGTAGGTCGTGTTGTCGGACACGACATACACGCGCCGGGGACGGAACTTCGCCTTCAGGAATGCCGCCGCGACACCCGCCTGCGCGAGGTCGGGGGACGGCAGGCGGTTGAAGTAGTTCCAGCCCTGCTGCGTGAGGTCATCGTTCGTACTCGACGGCGCCACCATCGCGATCGGCGACGGTTTCAGCGCGGCGGCCAGGGCGTTCACCACCCCGGAGTTCTGCGGACCGACGATGCCCAGGATGTGGTTGTCCCCCTGCAGCACGCCCGACAGCAGGCCCGCCCGCGTGGGGTTGCCCTGATCGTCCAGCGGCAGGAGCTTCAGGCTGTGCCCCAGCTTGTTGAAGGCCGGGGTGTGCAGGCGCAGGGCCATCTCCGCGCCCCGGCGGAACTCCACGCCCAGCGTGGCGCGGGTGCCCGTCAGCGGGGAGACGGACACCACCTTGATGACTTCGGCGTGAGCGGCGCTGCCCAGGAGGGTCGTAAGCAAGGCGCTGGCGGACAGGAGAGTGCGTTTCACCCCTTCACTGTTCACTGCACATGGGTGGATTCCCGGCGAACTCCCTGCGGACCTCCCCATGCGCCGACCGGACGCACCGAAGACACCTCTGCATTCACCCACCTGCGCCGCACAGTGAACAGGTCGGCGGACCGACCAGGAGGCCAGATGATCACCGCAGAAGAACTGTTCCGACCCCTGGTGGCCTGCACGAGCGCGCCGGAACCCCGCCTGCGCGGCAAGTTGACGACCAGCGTGCTCAACGTCATGACCGGCCGCGGCGGCACCCTGATCTCCCCCCTCGACCCGGCCTGGATGGCCGTCGCCCCCCTCATCCCCCCGCCCCGCGCGGCGCCGCCCGTCACGCCCGCCCCGGGCCCGGCGCCCGGCATCCTGCCCCTGCGGCTTCCTGAACAGGCCCCGGCGGACCTCGTCGGCCGAACCATCGAACTCCACCACACCCTGGGCGGCGTGGACACCCGGCTGCTCGGCGTGCTGGTCAGTGACCGGCCCGCCCTGCTGCGCATCAGCGTCGACCTGTACGAGGAGTGGGGCGAGCCGGTCCCGGACTTCCTGCGGGCGTACAACGGCCTACGGGCGCTGGGCGTCGGCTGGAAGAACGCCCGGTACCTCGTGCGCGGCTACCCCGCCCCGCCGCTGCTCGCGGCCGTGATTCGCGCGTACCGTGCCGGGCTGCGCGGTCCTTCGGCGTACGCGCACCTGCAGGCTCAGCTCCTGGAGCACCTGGACCCACCTCCCCGGCGGCCCCTCACCCTGCGCCCGTCCCAGCGAATGGGCCGGTCGCCGAGAGGCCTGTGCGTGCTGCGTTCACCCACCTGCGCCGGACAGTGAACCATGTCCCTCGCCCCGTCCGCCCCGCATGACCCTTCACCCCGCCCGGCGGGGTTCACAAGCGGCATGCCAAAGTTGTCTGCAATTCTCCTGTTCCTGGTAGCCGGTCTGGCCAGTGCTGCCCCTGCCCTGACGCTTCCCCTGCGCGAGACGGACGGCTGGTCCCTCGAAGTGCCCGTGAAGGCCGGGAAGGTTTTGAACGTGGATGTCCGGCGGGGGTTCACGCGCGTCGAGCGCCTCGACCGGCACGCGGCGTTCACCTTCACCCGCACCGGCAACACTCTGCACGTCGGCGTCAGGGCCGGCACGCTGCCCGGGACGACCAGCTGCTTCAAGATCCACACGGCCCGCGCCACCGCCTACACCCTGTGCGCCGCCGTAGAGAACAGCGTCCCGGCCCAGACGTTCATCCTCAAGTAGCGTGCGGGCGCGAACTGCGGGCACGGCTGCGGCGCGGCCCTGCCACACTGGGGGCATGTCCCCGACCGCCCGCCGGGTCATCAAAGGCGCGCAGATCGTCCTCCTGGTCCTCTTCCTCGTCAGTGTCACCGTCCGGTTCTGGATGCCGGAGTGGACCGGAACCTCCCATCTGGTGAGCCTCGTCCTGCTCGGTGTGTCCACGCTGCTCAGCGCCTGGCAGAGCAGAACCGACCGGGGATACTGGCCCCTGACCCTCCCGCTCGGCCTGCTGCTGCTGACCAGCCTGCTCATCTTCGTGACCCGGACCTGGTGAAGGAACCACGTGGCAGGTACAGACCGTCCGGGTCATGCTCCTGACTCCGCAGGTCTGACCACCGACCAGAAGCTGAGCCTCTCCACCCTCCACCGCGCCGCCCTCGCCAGGCGGCGCTTCGCCTGCATCCCGACCTTCAGGAGTCCCCATGAACACCACGCCTGACACCACCGCCCGCCCAACCCTGACGGCACTCGCCGACACGCACTTCGGTGGGGACGTCACCGCACTCGTCCGCCTGCTCGACACCCTGACCACGGACGTCCTGCGCGCCGCCCGCATCGAACGGCACCAGGAGCGGTCGCGCGGCGGTCAGGCTCAGTCGTGACTGCGGCCTCTCCCGACCTCGCGCGGCGCTGGGCCGAGCAGTTCCCGGTTCCTCTCCCCCGCCGGTCCCTTCCGCCTGGATTCAGTGCATGGGCAGCGCGGGACCAGGCGCTGGCCGATCTTCGCCAGTCTGGGCTCCTGGCCGATTCCGTGCTGACGGCATACGCGGCCGCCATGCGTACCCACGGGCAGGTCAAGGGTGCGGCGCGGGCCCAGCAGCCACTTCTCCAGGAGGATGCCCGGGAACGCCTGTACGAGGCGTGCGCGCTCATCCAGCCGGTCATCGCACGGGACTTCCCGCCGGAGAGCTGGACTGAGGGCTGGTTCGAGGCCCGGTCCGTGGTCACTGCCCTGGGCGAGGCGCACCTCCAGCGTTCAGGGCGGACGTGACCCCCGATACTGACGTGACACGCCCATGAAGACCGCACCGATCATTGCCGTTCTCCTCTTCCTGACCGGGCTGGGCGCCTGGGCCTGGCAGGCCACCACCACCCGGGCGGCGCTCCAGCAGCAGTTGACCAGCCTGCGCGCGCCAGCCGTCCGGTGCAGCGCCACCCTGTGGGCCCGGCCCAGGTGCGAGGCGGCCCTCAGCCCCGACGAGAGGCGGGCCGTCGTCCGGGAGCTCACGAACCGCGGCGCGTCACGCGTTGAACGGACGCTGACCGGCGCCAACGGCGACGTGCAGCCGCAGTACACGTGCTACGTGCAGGCGGCCGAAGTCTGCTTCTACGACCTGGTGTCCGCCGACCGGGCGTCCACGCTGGTGGTGGCGACCCAGGCCCGCTGACCCCCCTTGAGCTCCCGATTCGAGGCGTTCACCCCTGCTGGGTCCGGGCCGGGCCATGACGCTCGTCTCCACGCCCTATCCCCCACCCGAGTTCACGCCTGAGTTGCGGCGCTTCGTGCGTGACCAGCGCGCGCAGGGGGCCGCCTGGTGGCACGGCAATCCCACCCAGGCGGCCGCATTCCATGATCCGACGCCCGGCCTGGAAGGGCTGTGGCTGGCCGACCGCGTCCAGGCCGCGCTCTGGTACGCCACGCATCCGGCCAGTGGCACCGGGGAACTGCTCGGGGTGCGGGCCACCGGGCCCTTCCCGGCCCTGCGCGACCCGGCCGTGCTGCGCTTTCTGTGCGAGAAGGCGGACCTCGATCCCCGTGAGGTGAGGCGGGACCACGAGCGGGGCACGCTGTACCTCACGCACCAGGCGGCGATCTGCCAGGCTGCCCAGCGCGATTACCCGGGACTCCTGCTCAGGGACAACACGTGCGGCGCGCATGGGAGCCTGGTCGTCTGGGATGACCGGCGTGTGCAGGTCACCGGGCGGTACGCCTTCACGCCCGGATGAACGCGCCGGCTGGCGTGGCAGGGCAGGCATGCCCGGCACGTTCCGCGCCGGTACAGTCAGGGCATGTCGATGCCCGGCGTCTACCTTCTACTGGCGATTCTTGGCGCGGTCGTCCCTTATTTGGCGTTCGTGCCGTGGCTGGGGGAACACGGCCTGAACCTCGCCCGGCTGTGGCAGGAGATCGCCGCTTCCCGCCTGTCCACCTTCGCCTGGCTGGACGTGGTGCTCAGCGTGGTGACGATCCTCGTATGGTCCACGGCGGAGTCCCGGCGCCTGCACATGCCTCCCCCGTGTCTGCCCGTCCTGGCCTGCTTCCTGGTGGGCGCGTCATGCGGCCTGCCTCTGTTCCTCTATCAGCGGTAGCGGTGGCTAAGACGCCAGGGGTAAGGCCCGTCAGCGGTGCCCGAGAGGAACCGGCCAGAAGAGAAGCCTGTCGGTGTGACACCTGCGCCAGCCATCAGTCCCCCCGTGAGGCTGCCGTGTCGTCCGGGTCCCGTACGCTCAGGGCGCGGGCGAGGTCCACGGCCTGCTGGTAGGCCCGCACGTCCGTGAACCCGAACTGATGCGCCGCCAGGTGCGGGGACGCCGTCACCACCAGCCCATGGTCCCGCAAGGCCGCCATCCGCAGCTGGCTCGGCGGCACCCACGCCACGTCCGCCGCCTGGAACGCCTGCCACAACCGGGCGCGCAATTGCTGATCGTCGAACGGAAACACTCGCTGATCCGCCGCGTCCGGGTTCAGGGGCGCCGCGTCCAGGCGGGCCAGGGCGTGCAGCGCCTGCAGGCTCGCCTGCGGCAGGCGGCACTCGGTGCGCCGCAGCAGCCGTTCGCGGCTGAGATCCACCTGCGCCCAGCGGAGGGTCAGCAGGTCCGTCATGGTAAACGCCAGGTCATCGATCAGGTGCAGTGCCGCGCGGACGTGCGGGTCCGTGGCGTGCACGTGCAGCCGCTGCAGTTCCACGCGGGACGGGAGGGGATCGGTGGCGCGCTCCCGGGCGTGCCGAGGCAGGTCGGCCACCGGATTGGCCGTCACGGCACCGAGTTCACGCAGCCGCTCGTACATCCGCGACAGGGCAGTCGCGCGGGCGTTGTACGTGTTGGGTTTCGCGGCGCCGAGATCATCCCCGATGCGCCCCAGGGGTTTTTGCAGCCACACGTGCATGTCCGCCGGCGGGCGGCTCAGGTCGATGCCGTCCGTGCGGGCGTCCTCGAACACCGGCTTGAGGTTGCTGCGCAGCACCTTCTGCACGCCGGGAATGTCGAGCAGCGGCAGCAGGGCGTCGAGCTGCTCACTGGCGCTCAGGTCCGGGTGACGCAGCACGCGCAATGCCGTCACCGCGCGTTCATCGGTCGGATGCAGGCCAGTCACCCCTCCAGTCTAAGGATGTGGCCCGGCGAAAGGCCAGCGGGCGGGGCTCAGCAGGGTGGGACGTGGGTTGACCGGGCAGGGGGTACGCTGACCGCGGATGAACATCGTGGGAATCACCGACCGGCACGAACCAGCCTTCGAGCAGACCGGGGATCTCGACCCCGACCTGCTCGCGCACCTGGCCGCCATGTGCGGCGATCTGCCGCTCGGCGACGATGCGAGGAATCTCCGCGCGGCCGCCCTCACCACGGCCCACGGGTACGTCTTCGACACAGCCGGGTACTGGCTGTCCGCCCAAGACGGCGACATCGTGATCACCGCGAAATACGGGGCGTTCCGTGGGGTCCTTCCACGGGAGGTGCTTGCCGGCGTGATGGCGCAGTGGGCAGTGCACCTGGACGCCATCACCTGAATGGACTGGCACGGGCGCCCAGGTCGGGACTGAAAGGCGGTGCCGCGCCCCCAAGGCAAGGCCGGCGGCTGCTGACGCTGCCGGGCGTGACGTGGGTGCTCATCATCTTTCCGGATCTGGTCCCGTTCGCGGACCTGGTGTTGTCACTGCTGTCATGGCAGACCTTTTTGTCCTGGCAGCCCTTTGTGGCGCGGGTCTGGCTCTGAGTCGTCCCGACCGGGCTCAGCGCGGCGCGGGCACGGCCGAGAAGCCGGTTGGGCGGTCCAGCATGCGGACGTTGCGGACTTTCGCCCCACTGAAGTCCTGGACCTTCAGGCCCGCGCAGTCGAACCGGACGTTCTCAGACCGCAGGGGTGGCCAGATCACGACCGCCGCGCGCCCCGCGACGTCCGCCCGCGGGACCGGCCCGAACGCGCGGGAGTCCTCGCTGCCGCGCGCGGTGCGGTTGTCGCCCATCACGAAGTAGTGACCTTCGGGCACGGTGATCTCCGGGGCGTCGGTCAGCACGCCGTCCCGGGCAGATGCGGCCCGATTGGCGAGGTCGCTTTCCGTGTCCCAGCAGCCCTGCTCCTGCCAGTATCCGGTCGTCCACGCGGAATCCAGGTGGGCGCCGTTCACGTACACCTCGCCGGCGGTGACGCGTACCCGGTCCCCGGGGAGGCCGATCAGGCGTTTGATCAGGAACGGCCGGTACGTCCACGCGCCGCCCAGGACCTCGCGGTTCAGGTGCGGCACCTGCGCGGCCACCGCGCGGGACGGCTTGAAGACCAGGATGTCGCCCCGCTGGAACTCCCCGATCCCGGCCCTATGCAGCCACGTCTCGTACTTCGGCACGATCAGCCGCTCGTGGTCGCGCAGGCCCGGCATCATGCTCACCCCGTCCACGCCGACGGCGGTCGCCCCGAACTGCGTGAGGACCACGGCGAGCGCGACGGGTTCGAGCCACTCCTTCCAGAGACGGCGCAGGGGACGGGACCGCGGCTTGGGGGAGTCAGTCATCCCCCTCAGGATAGGAAGCGCCCGGGTGAGTGCAAGTCGGAATCCTGCGCAGAACCTGGCGTCACCCACGCGCCGCTTACGCTCGGACCATGACCATCAAGCTCACCCCCGCCTACCAGCGTGCCTGGGCGTACCTGTTCACCACCGTCCCCCTGCGCACCAGTGAATGGGAGGAGAACCTCAAGGCGTTGCCCCAGTGGCAGCAGGAGGCCTTCACCGCTCTGAAGGCCCGGCCGCAGCTGTTCGCGGGCTTCCCCGTGATGGCCTACCCGTTCACGCTGCTCGTGCCGGTCCTGACGCAGCCGGGCACCGCGTGGGAGTGGGTGGTCACTCTGGCACTCGCCGGAGTGGTGCTGTTCGCGGCCGACGCCGTGCTCAGCCGCAAGGTGAAGGTGGCCGCGAGTCTGCTCGGCGGGGAGTACGTTCCGGGCAAGGGTCTGGTCCCGCCCCGCACCCTAACGAAGACCACCGCGTGAGGCGGGGGGTCACGGCTGGGGTCAGGGCCGGACGGCTGGAGCGTCTCGGGACGACTCGGGGGTCGCGTTCAGTCAGTCGTTCTTGAGGATGATCAGGAAGTTCCCGTCCTTCCCGGCCGCGTTCACGTAGATGGTCGGGGTGACGTACAGGCGCTCCGCCCCGGTCCCGGGGTTGGTGGCCTCCTTCAGCCAGTGCTCGGCGGCCTTCATGGCGCCTGAAGCGGAGATGTCCGCCGTGACCCGGATGAGTTCCGCGGCTGGAGGCAGGGCGGCGCGGTTCATAGGCGCGCGCGGCCGGGCCCAGACGTCGGTGACCGTCTTCGCCTTACCGCGGCCCACCCACACGTCGAAGACCACTGTGCCGGCCGTGAGGCGGTACTGCACGACGCTGCCGCCCGGGGCGACGATGACGTTCTCCGCGGCGCTGCTAACGGTGTGCGTTTTCAGGAGCGTACAGGTGTACGTCCGGCACAGCGGCGTGCTGCGCAGATCGGCCGTGCTGCCGATCAGAGGGGCGGCGCTGGCCGACGTGGCGAGGGCAAGAAGCAGGAAGACGGCGCGCATGGCTGCATGGTAGGCGCTCCTGGTCCCGCATGCCGCGCTAAATCGGTTTTCGTGCACGGCCCCTACACTGGCGGCATGAGTGACCCGGCCGACCGTGCAGCGCAGCCCAACTCCCGCGTGAGCGGCGCCGATGACGGGCGCACGCAGCGGCCGCCGTGGATGACGCGGGAGCACGCCGCGAGCCACCGCGCCCACCTCCTGATGCAGACGCTGCTCGGCGGGACCAGGATTCCGCCCCTGGCGTCCTCGACCTGGGAGGTGCTGCTGCGCGTCCGGCCGGAACTGGCCGAGTTCGTCCCCGGGAAGCAGCGTCAGCACCTGCTGGCCCGTACGGCCGCACGGCCATTGCCCGCCGAGGCCCTCGCCCGCCTGATTGCGCAACCCGCCTGAACGCCCTGGCGCAACTCAGGAGTGTGGCCGCCGGTCCAGTGCACCTCGCCTGAAAACCGCTGAACGACGCCTGAGGCCGGGCCGCTCAGGGCAGCTGGAAGGCGACCACCGTGTCGTCCCCGTCCAGGCCGGCGTACTGCGCGCGTTCGAGCATCGCGATCCACTTGCCGTAAAGCTGCCGGTCCAGGTACGGCACCCGGCGCGGGTGCAGGGCGGCCGGCAGGACGTTCCCGAGGTGCACCTGCACGGACTCCAGGTACTGCAGGGCACCCGGGTCCCTGCGCCGCAGCGCCTCCTCCAGCGTCTGACGGGCCGTGCGTTCGTCCGGGGCCCAGACCCACGCCAGGAGCCAGTCCACCTCCCCGTCCCAGTCGATCTTCCAGTACTGGTCGTACCATGCGGTCACGCCCCGGTCGTGCACGCGCAGCACGCTCGGGTGCGGCCCGGACGGCAGGCTCAGGTCCAGCTGCCATTCCAGCCCGTCCTTGCCGTGCCCGAAGGTGTCGAGGACGAGCTGCACCGCGCCCGGGTCCAGGGCGGCCAGCTCGGCCTTCAACTGGTCGTACTCCGCGCGGTCGTAGTGGATGAGGTCCGACTCGAACGGCGTCCAGGGCGGGGCGCGAAGCCCGAAGGTGCGGCACAGGACGTCGTACACGGCGGCGTCTTCGGCACTGGAAATGATCGGCTGGGGCGGTTCAGTCATGGGTTTCCTGAATCGAGAGGCGGTCTCCGCCATCGTGCGATTCGGGCGTCATTCGGGCCAGGCATCGGAATCCAGGGAGGCCTGCACGACCGAGTCCACTTCAGCTGCGGTCATGCCGGGCCGGACGGTCTTCGCGTCATAGGCGAGTTCGCCGTAGGGCATGGCGGGCACAAAGCCACGCTTCCGGTAGGGCTCGAGTGCGGCGGCATAGGACCCGGCGTCCCGGTACGCCACGGCGTGCAGCAGGTACCGCGGTTCGGCGGGGTGGGTGAAGTTGACCCACACGGTTTCATCCCGCACGCGCTCGTCCTCCGCCAGGAGGGCCAGGGCGTCCGGGTACCCGCGTTCCCACTCGACTTCGCTCACAGGGGTGTTCTAGCGCGCCGGGGGTGCGGCGGAGGCCGCAACCACCCACCTGTCGCTGATGCTCAGAAGCAGGCGCCCTGCCTGCTTCTGTCCGTGACTCCCGGTGCACGCCTCCCGCCCCTTTCAAGGAAGACCCTGCCGATGACTGTTCCTGCCGCGCCACCCCCCGGTGTTTCCCTTCAGACTGAGATCGACGCGCTCAGCGCCCTGCAGTACCGCAACCCCCGCCAGGGCCTCCAGCGTGGCCTGCACCTGCGCCGGGAGGCGCTCCAGCAGGGCGTGGAGGCGCTGGCGGCCTGGGCGTGCCAGCACGCGAGTGTCTGCGCCGCGCGGCTGCAACGGTACGGCCTGGCAGAACGCCTCAACCGCGAGGCGACGGAGCGCTTCACGGCGCAGGACGACCGGCCCGGCCTGCTGAGTGCGGAGAACCTGCGCGGCATCCTCGCGCAGGAACGCGCGCAGTTCCGGCAGGCGTACGGGCACTTCCACCACGTGCTGCTCGGCAGCCGCGAGGCGGGCCTGAACGAGATGTACGGCAAGGCCCTGAACAACCTGTCCCTGGCCGCGCAGGGCATGGGGGATCTCGACGCCGCGCTGGACTGGAGCCTGCAGAGCCTGACGTTCGCTGAGGCGCAGGGCAACTGGGAGACGTACACGCTGACGTTGATCAACCGCGCGAACCTCTACCTCGAAGTGGGGCACATCGACGCGGCGCGGCAGGCGGCCGAGGACGGCGTGCGGGCCGCCCGGGCCCTGCAGCGGCCGGCGACGCTGGCGACGACCCTGAACAACCTGAGTGTCGCCCTGCACAGGGACGGGCGGTACCAGACGGCGCTGGCAGCGGCGCAGGAGAGTCTGGAGATCGAGCAGTCACTCGGGAACGGCATCGGAGTGGCGTGCGCCACCACCCAGATCGGGCTGGTGCAGATGGAGCTCGGCATGCACCAGGCGAGCGCGCAGACGCTACTGGACGCGCGGCGCCTGACCGAGGGGTGCCCTGACCCGGCGCTGGAACTCGAGGTGCTCACGCTGCTCGGGACGCTGCACGTGCGCATGGGCGAGTGGCGCCGCGCCCGGGACTGGCTGGCGCAGGCGGAGCGGTTTGCACAGGAGCACCAGGACGACGCGGGCCTGCAGGCGGTGCTGGACGTCCGGGCCCGGCTGGAGGAACGCGCCGGGGACCACGCGCTGGCCCTGCGGACCTTCAAACGCTTTCACGTGCTGGACCGGAAGGCCACGGAACGCCGGCACAACCAGCGTACTCAGGCGCTGCTGCTCACGCACGAGATCCGCGAGCACCGCCGGCGCAACGAGGAGCTCACCGCCGCGAACGCGCACCTCACCCACGCCGCCAACCACGACAGCCTGACCGGGAGCCTCAACCGCCGCGCGTTCCTTCAGGCCAGCCGCCCCCGCCTCGCCGAGCGCGGGCATCACAGCGTCGTCCTGATCGACATCGACCACTTCAAAGGGATCAACGATACGTTCGGTCACCAGACCGGGGACGAGGTGCTCCGGCAGGTGGTGCAGGTCATCACCGGCTGCATCCGCGACGGGGACCTGCTGTGCCGCTGGGGCGGGGAGGAGTTCATCCTCCTGCTGCCGCACACCACCCCGGCGCAGGCCGTGGGGACCTGTGAGCGGCTGCGGGTCCGGTTCCGGACGTTCGCGTGGGCGACCGGGCGGCCCGTCACCGCGAGTTTCGGCGTGAGCCGGCAGGCCAGTCACGACCTGGACACCCTGGTCGGCGAGGCCGATCAGGCCCTGTACGCCGCCAAAGAAGCCGGACGGGACCGGGCCTGCCTGTTCCCGGAGGTGCGTGGGTGAGGCGGGGCCTGGCGGCGCCGTCATGCCGCCCTCACCCGACCCTGACCGCCCTCTCCCTCGGCGGGCCGCTGTATGCGCGCTGAGTCCTCCCTGATGGACGTTCCTGCCATGACCTGTGCCCACACTGACGCCCGGCAGCACGCCGGGCAGATCCTCAAAACCGACCCGGCCGACTGTCTGGCCCTCACCCAGGCGCTGCTCGAAGACCTGCCGTGCGGGGCACCCGACTGCGCGGCGGACCTGTGCCTGCTGGCCGCGGACGCGGCGCTGCGCTGCGGGGAGCGGGACCTCAGCAGCGCCTTCCTGGAACAGGTCACGCCCACCACGGCCGGGGGGCACGTCCGGTCCCTGCTGCTGCGCGCCCAGCTTGCGCAGGGGTCCGGGCAGGTCACGCAGGCCGCCGTGTACGTGCAGCGGGCCGCGCAGGCCGCGCGGGACGCCGGCCTGCGCGGGGAGGAAGGCGACGCGTTGAGCCTGCTCGCGCAGATGCAGCACCGGGCGGGAAAGAGCAATGAGGCCCTGCACCTGCTTGCCCGGGTGCTGACGCTGCGCCAGGCGGATGGGAACGTGGACGCGGAGATCCGGGCCCTGTGTGACCAGGTGGTCATCCTCAACAGTCAGGGAAGGTTGCGGGAGTCGCTGGAGTTGCTGGACGCCGCGCAGCGGCGCCTCCCGGACTGCACGGACCCACTGGAGAGTGCGCTGCTCGTGCATGCGAACCTGGGGGTGCTGCACGAGCAGGCGGGGCAGTACGGGGCTGCCCACGCGCAGTTCACGCAGGCGCTGGACGTCGCCCAGCGCGCCGGGAACCAGCCGGAGAGCATCACCATGGCGCTGAAGGCCGGGGGCATGGCGCACAAACTCGGGCATTTGGACGAGGCTGCGGAGCTCCTGACCGTGGCGCTGGAAGGCGCGCGGGAGATGGGCTCCACCAACGAGCAGTCCACGGCCCTGCAGACCCTCGGGATGATCCTGGCCGCGCAGGGGCGGGGACCGGAGGCCGCAGAGGCGTTCCAGGAGGCCGAGTCGCTCGCGGAGGCCAGTGGGGACGTGGACCGGCAACTGGAGATTCTGCTCGGTCGCGCCACGCACCACCTCGACCACCAGCAGCCGACGCTCGCCGGGGCGCCGCTGAAACGCGCATTGATGCTCGCGGAGCAGGCCGAACGCACGCGGGAGATGCTGCAGGCCCATGAGCTGCTCGCCCAGTTGTACGAGGACGACGCCCCCCGGGAGGCGATCGCCCACCTGAAGAGCGCGGCGCACCTGAGCGACCAGTTGCGGGACGTGGTGCTCGCGCAGCAGGCCCGGGAGCTGACCACGCAGGCGGAACTGAGCAGCGCGAGGCGGGCGGTGTGGCATGAACGGCAGCTGCGCCTGGCGAGCGAGCAGGCCCGCACGGACGCCATTGCCGCGCTGGACCGGGAACGCTTCTACGACGACCTCACGGGCCTGCCGAACCGCCTCTTGATGCGGGTGCTGCTGTCTCAGGTGGCCGAGCAGACCACCCGGGGCGGGCAGGGCGTCAGCGTCGCCATCCTCGACATTCACCGCTTCAAGCAGGTCAACGACGCCCTCGGACCGGCCGGTGGGGATGAACTGCTGCGCGCGGTCGCCGGGCGGCTCAAGGCGGGCCTGACCAAAGGGGAAGTCCTGGCCCGGACGGGGAGCAACGAGTTCGTCGTGCTGCTGCTCGGCGAGACGCTGGAGATGCGCGAGAGGCGCGCCGCAACGCTCCTGGCGGCCCTGCGGGAGAACTTCCGGGTGCACGGCCTGCCGGTCAGCGTGCAGGGCAGCCTCGGAATCGCGCACCACCCGCACGACGGCACCGACCCGGACGAGCTGCTCCGCGCGGCGCACATCGCGCTGGACGACGCCCGCGAGCAGGGCCACGCGCTCGCCCGGTACCAGGGCGGTGGGGAGGAACGCCAGGCGACCTTGCATTTCGAGGCCGCACTTGCGGACGCGCTGAATCAGGGGGAGTTCGACCTGCACTACCAGCCGATCACTGACGCCGCTTCAGGACTGGTCCGGGGCGCGGAGGCGCTGCTGCGGTGGCACAACCCCGAGCTGGGCTTCCGGAGTCCGGCCGAGTTCATCCCGGTGCTGGAACGCACCGGCCTGATCGTCCCGGTCGGCGCGTGGGTGCTGCATGAAGCCTGCCGCCGTGCGAGCACCTGGGGCGGCGTGCCGGTCGCCGTGAATCTCTCCGCCCGGCAGTTCCAGCAGGGGGACCTGCTCGGCACCGTCCGCTCAGCCCTGCAGGGCAGTGGACTGCCGCCGGAGTGCCTCAAGCTGGAGATCACCGAGTCGCTGATGATCCAGTCCCCCGAGCGCGTGCAGGAGATCCTGCTGGGCCTGCGGCAGATGGGCGTGCAGGTCATGCTCGACGACTTCGGCACCGGGTACTCGAACCTCAGCCTGCTGCGGAACATCCCCGTCAGCGGCCTGAAGATCGACCGGTCCTTCGTCACCGCCCTCGAACGCGGGGAGAACGCGAGCGCGCAGGCGATGATCCGCGCGATCGTGCAGCTCAGCGAGGCGCTGGGCCTGGACACCGTCGCTGAGGGGGTCGAGCACGCCGAGGAGCACCAGCTGCTGCGGGATCTCGGCGTCACCCTGTTGCAGGGGTACCACTTCGCCCCGCCGAGCGCCACGTGGAACCCGGAGCCGCACTGTCCCTCAGGGGTGGTCGCGGCCGTATGAACCCAGCCGGAGGTCCGGCAGTAGCACACCTTTCACCCGCACGGCAAGGCGCCGTGCGGGTGTCCGCGTGTCCATGACGCGCAATACTGCCCTGACTCCCGCCAGCGCTGAGCGTCAACGGGATGAGTCCCGCACAAGGAGCCGCATGAACACTTCCTTTCTCTCGTCGGAAGCTCCCGCCCACATCATCGTCTTCCGGAAGGTCACGCCGGAGAACGTCCAGCTGCTCGCCCGGGTGCTGGACGCCACGCCGCAACCGGCCGACGCGGACGTGCAGAGCGTCACCCGCACCGTCCTGAGTCTGCGCAACGGCGTGCATGCGCGCGTGTACAACCAGCTCGGCATCGCCGTGGCCACGCTGACCCCTGAGCAGATCTACGAACTGCGCCAGCTCGGCGACATTCTGACCATCACGCCGGACGAGGAGCGCCGCCTGCCGGAGGTGCGGCCGGTGCCCGTGACGGACGAGGAAAGCACCGCCCTGCAGATCACCCTGCACCCGGCGGAGCTGCTCGCGGACCCGCAGTCGGACGTGGTGCCGGTCGCGCGGGCCGAGGGGACCTTCCGGCAGATCGGCCTGGACCCCGCGGACCTGACCCTCACCGGCCGGAATGTGCGGGTGGCGGTGCTTGACACTGGGGTGGACCTGACCCACCCGGACCTGAACGTGCAGGTGGAGAACACCCGGAGTTTCATCGCCGAGGAACCGGAGATCGACGACCACCACGGGCACGGCACGCACTGCGCCGGGGTCATCGCCGGGAGCGCCGCGCCGGTGGGCGGCGTGCGGTATGGCGTGGCCCCGGACGTGACGCTGTTCGTCGCGAAGGTCCTGAACAAAGAAGGCCGGGGCCGCGACTCCGGAATTCTCGACGCCATCGACTGGGCGGCGGCGCAGGGGGCCGAGGTGATCTCCCTGAGCCTGGGCTCCCCGCGCAGCAAGGGCAGTTCGTTCAGCGCGCGGTACGAGGCGCTGGCCAGCCGCCTGCTCGACCGCGGCGTGCTGCTCGTGGCGGCCACCGGCAACGACAGCGCGCGGCCGGACCACATCAGCGCCGTGGGCAACCCTGCCGCGTGCCCGTCGGTGCTGGCCGTCACGGCCGTCGACCATCGGGACCGCATCTCCACCTTCGGCGGCGCGGACGTGGACGGGATCGGCCTGGTGGACCTCGCCGCGCCGGGCGTGGGCGTGCTGAGCGCCTGGCCGGGCGGCGGGGTGCAGCGCCTGAGCGGAACGAGCATGGCCACGCCGCACGTGGCGGGCGTGGCGGCGCTGTACCTGCAGGTGGACGCCACCTGCACGGGCGCGGCCCTGTGGCGGCGGCTGACGGACCGCGCGCGGCCGGTCGCGGGCCTCAGCCAGGCGGACGCGGGCGCGGGCATCGTGCAGGCCCCCTAAGGGTGACGTTACTTTCTTTCTGGTCAGGATGCGTACACTTCAGGCAGGAGGCCCGCCCATGCTGGTGCACATCACCCTGAACCTGAAGGAAGACGAAGTCGACGCCCGGCGCGAGTCGGTGCTGGAAGCGCTGCACCGGGCGGGTCTGCGCGAGATCGACACGAAGTTCCTGAAACGGTACTCGCTGCTGACCGGACACGTCGACCGCAAGCACCTGCACGACGTCGAGCGCCTGCCGATGGTGGTCGCCGTCGAGCCTGACGGTGAAGTCGTCGCGATGTAACCGCCCTGAATGCTACGCCGCCCGCCGGAGTCCGCACGCCGGCGGGCGCAACTGTTGTGCATGGCCGGCCGCCGGGACCGCCCTGTACGCTGCGACCGTGCCCCTGGACCGGGCACCAGGAGGAACGTGATGACTGGAGAACCGCAGAATGGCTACGCCCCGAAAGACGTCCTCATCGCCGTGAAGCGCGCCCTCTGGACCGTTCAGGACAATGACCGGGTGACCATCACGCAGGTGGACCTGACCCTCAAGACCCAGAAGGAGGCCGGCGCGGGGTTCGCCCTGAAAGTGCCGTTCCTCAGTGACGTCGAGCTCAGCGCCGGCGCCACCGAGACCACCACGCAGACGATCCGGCTGTCGTTCACGCTCCCTGAGCGGGAGATGGACCTGATGCTGAAGAAGCCAGCGCTCCAGGAGTCGCTGGAGCAGGTGATCGCGACGGTCAAGGCGATGGTCGACGTGGCCAGCGACGGCAAGCACGGCAAGCCGATCCTGTTCAAGGACAGCACGGCCACCGTGGAGTTCGTGTTCGACGCCCGGGGCGAGGCCAAGCTGTTCTTCCACGCCGGCCTGAAAGCCAACTACGCCAACTCGGTGTCGCTCACCTTCGCCTGACCGGGGAGACCAGGGGGGCCTCGGCCAGCCGAACGTCCCTACGCTGGAGGTATGACCTCTGCGCCTCCCGTCCACCCCACCGACGTCCAGGCCGGCCCGGCCTGCTTCACGCTGTCCAGCGTCATTCAGACCCTGCGCGACTCCCGGACGGTCCGGCAGCAGGAGCGGGCAGCGCTGCACCCAGCCCTGATGACGGCCGCGCAGCACCTGGAGGCCCAGTTGCCGGGCGCGGGCCTTGAAGGGACGCTCAGCGTCACCGGGGCCCGCAGCGGACCCCTGCGGGTCGTCGTGAGCCTGCGGTGCCGGGCGGTGAAGGACGAGGCGGTGCTCGGGGCGCTGGAACTGTGCATCGAAGTCCGGCCGCGCCCGGGCGGGCCGGAGGAGGCCGTGAGTGAGGTGGTGAGCCTGAATCACCGCCCACCGCCGGCCGCGCTGCGTGCCGTGAGCGGCCAGGCACCCCAGGACCTGGAGCAGGTGCTGCTGCAGTTCATCCAGGCGGCCTGGATGGACGAGGACGACCTCGCCGCGGCCGCGCACGCCGCCCACTGAAGCCCGCGCCCGCCCGGCCCACCCGCCGGGCGGGGCTTTTTTCATTCACCTGCGGGCCGGTTCACCGCCCCCAGGACCCCGTTTCACCCCGCACGCGGGGTGCAGAGAGGCGTTCCCGGACCTGGGAACGCCGTCTGCCCCTTCCTCCTGTGCCGGGCCCGCCCTGGCCTCCATTCCAAGGGAGACTGTTGCCGACCCTTCCTCCATCCCGCCCGGCGCCTCCGGCGCCTTCAGCGCCCCTCCAGGCTGGGAACGGCCGCGCCTGGGACGCGGCCGTGACCCGGCGCGTCCACCACTGGAAGGACGCCGACTGGCACGTCCTGAAACACTTTCCTCACGATCCGTGGCTGGAACTTGAACTGCAGACGCTGGGCGCGCAGCTCACGCGGTTGTGCTTCGACCTTACCGAGCAGCGCCTGGAACACGTCGCCCACCAGCGGCACGTGCATGACGGCCTGCCCGGCTGGGCCCTGCACGGGACCGTCCCGCTGTACTTCAACCTGGAACCGGTGCTGACCCGCTGGCGCACGCCGGCCTGGGACGCGCTGCTCGTCCGGGCGCTGCAGGGGGTGCAGCAGGACCGGGAACTTCGGGCCGTCGACGCCGAGGCCCTCACCCGCCACGCCCAGACGTACCTCGCGGCGTTCCTGGATGCCGTGCTGGACACGCGCACGGTCACGGACCCGCAGGAACGCCACCGCCTCGCCGCGGCGATCGCGAGCTTGACCTTGCAGCCCCGTCCACCCCTGCGCGCGTGACGATGGAGGCCGGATGACCTCAGCCCACCCCACGCCCGGCCCGGCACCGCGCCTCAGTTGCGAACTCGTTCCGGCGAGCAGCTGGGGGCACAACCTCCGCAGCGTCCTGAGCAGCGCCGGCTGGAACAGCCTCCGGCGGGCGTGTTACGCCCGGGCGCAGGGCCGCTGCGAGTGCTGCGGCCGGCAGGACCGGCTCGAAGCGCACGAACGCTGGGCGTATGACGAGGCCCGCGCGCTGCAGGTCCTCACTGCCCTGGTCGCGCTCTGCCCGCGCTGTCACGAGGTCAAGCACCTCGGCCGCGCCCTTCAGACCGGCCGGGGCCGGGACGCGGCGCGCTGGCTGATGCAGGTCAACGGCTGGACGCCGGACGCCACCAACGCCCACATCAAGCAGGCCTTCGCGGACTGGGAGCGGCGCAGTCAGCTGGCCTGGACGCTCGACCTCACCCAGGTCGGGCTCGGACGCATTCCCCCAGGAGCGCCATGACGACCGACCGGCTGCTCCCTGCCCCTGACCTGCCCCCGCCGGAACGCACCTCCGCGCTGACCGGGCAGGCCAACGCCCTGGACGGCGACTGGGCGTACTTCACGCCCGAAGCCCGGACGCACGCCACCCGCACGCACCTGGTGCGGGTCACGTCGAGCACGCAGACCGTCAAGACCCTGTGCGGGCGCGTCATCTTCCGCCCGGGCGGCCTCACGTTCCGCACGGACCCGGACGGGCCCACCCGCCAGTCCTGCCGCAACGCCGCTAGCGTGGCCTGATCGGCAAGCGGCAGGGCTGGCACCGCGGCGGCTGGGAGTAGGCCGCCGCGCTCCATTCCCCACACTTGTTCTAGGAGGCCCCCATGGGCGGATACAGCACCTTCAAACCCGACGACCTGAGTGACGCGCAGTTTCTCCACCAGCGCGTGCAGTTCCACCCGGACTCCACGGTCCTGACCGTGACCACGGTCGAGACCGGCGCACGGCAGGAAGCGTACTTCCTCGTGCGCAACCCGCAGGGCTTCGTGACCGTGTACGCCTGCGAGTACTCCACCGGTCCAGCGTACGCGCATGACCCGCACAACTTCGGCTGGCGCGACCCCTGGGGTGAAGCGCACGGCATTCCGTACCAGCACTGCCCGGAAGCGCTGCTGGACCGACTCAGCCCCCTCCCGCCCGAGGTGGACGCCGCCGCTGCCGGGGAGGCACGCGCGCAGCTGCAGGCCTGGGATGACGCCATGAATGCCCACAACGAGGCGCTGCTTACCGCCCGGGCCGCTCAGCGGCCTGAACCGCCTGCGGACCAGGCGCCGCGCCTAACCACCCGCGATCACTGGACGCGGGTGCTGAACGACGCGGACCCCTTTCATGCGCACCGGGCGTGGCGCGCGGCGGCGTGGGAGAACGCCCGGCGGCACGCCCCGCCGCGCCTCCTGACCGTGGACGGTCCGGCGGCCACCCCCACCTGACCCGCACCGGGCCGGGAGGCCGGCGCCGACGGCCACCACCCACCTGTTTCCTACCGTGGAGGGGATGACCACCCCCTTGACCTGCGGCCCGCGCGGCGCGGGCCGGCCTGCTGACTTTCCCCGCCTGGTGTGGCGCCCTGCCCCCTGGAGCGTTTCATGATTCTTCGCCTCAGCCTTGACCCGCTCGGCCTGCACCTTCCCCTGGAAGAAACGGCGCTGAACCCGCCGCTGTACCTGCGCTTCGACAGCCGCCGGGCGACCGATTCGTGCACCATCGAGATGAACCACGCGACCCGCAAGGCGCTGGAGGCCCACCAGCGGGTGCGTGGCACGACCATGTACGACTTCGAGCGGCAGCTCCAGGACTTCGTTCAGGTGCATGCCCGCCCTCACCTGAGTGAGCACCTGGCCGGGTACCTGCTGGGGCTTCACCGCGAGGACCGGCCCCTGCCGACCGGGCCGCTGCCGACCCCGGAGCGCCTGACCCGCACGCTCCAGGCGTATGAGCGCGCGTTCCTGCCGGAGTTCCGCCTGATGGAGCAGGCCCGCCACCGCCGACCGGCCACGCTCCCGCCGGCGTTCGCGGCCTCCACCGAGACGCTCGCGGACATCGCCCTGGCCGGCATTCAGCGCCGGGACCGCGAGACGGTCGTGGCCCGCTACGCCGAGCAGGACGTCCTGGAACAGCGCTACAACCTGATGCTGCAGACCGTCGTGGCTGTCGGCCTCTGGCGCGGAGAGCGGGTGGTGTACCACTTCGACGCGGACCTGCACGGCGCCCTGGAGGACACGGCGCTGCCGGACGACCTGCCCATGGACGCGTTGTGGGCGCTGCCGCAGTCGGCGCTGTACATCGACCTGCCGGAAGGAAGTGTCCCGCCCGTGCCGGGCCTGCCCCTGTGCGGGGCCTACCTGTGGCTGGGCGAGCAGGGCGCGGACGAGGCGCCGGCGCTGCACTTCGTGCTCGACGGCGGCTCGCCCAGTCACCTCCTGCCGCTGCGCATGCCGTTGAAAGCGACGCTCGGGGAGACGCTGAGCGCCCTGGAACCGCCCGACACCCCGGACGGGCAGGACGCCGCGCGCCTGGCGCGGAGCATCGTCCGGGGCATGTGCGTGCCGGTGCTCAAGCTGCTGCTCTACCTCCAGACCAGCGCGCCGGACGTGCAGGTCCGCGCCGCACCGGCCGGGTCCCGCCGCCCGCGCGGCGCGGCGGCGCTCGTGCACCTGGACGTGGGGCAGCGCCTGGGCGCGGCCATTCGCACGGGGCTCGACGAGCAGGCGCAGGCCGCGGCGTGGCAGCAGCAGCACCCGGACGTTCAGGTTCCGCCGCGCCCGCCGGCCCGCTGGACGGTGGAGGCCGGGACCGGCCTGCCCGTCTGGACACCGCCGATCGCCGCGGCCGTCCACTTCGACCCCGCCCCGGACAGCTGGCGGCGCCACCCGGTGCCCGCGGCGCGCAGCGCCGTCCGGCTGCCCCGGCCGTCCAGGCAGGCGGCCGCCACGGCCCGAGAGGCGCTGCAGCTGGGCTGGCCCGGCCCGGCCGGCCGCTAGAGTCCACTGCAGGATCCGCGCGGGGCGCCTCACCCGTCCTTTCAGTCCGGGTGGCGGTGCACTCCGGCGCCACCTCGCCGTCAAGGAGACCACGTGAACACACCCACCGAACGCCACGAGCACCTCACCCAGCGCCTCAGCGCCGCCAACCTCGCGTACCACAACACCGGGGAAAGTGAGCTGAGCGACCACGAGTACGACACGCTGAGGCAGGAACTGCGCGCGCTCGAAGCCGCGCATCCGACCCTAAACAGCGGCCTGGATGTCGTCGGCGCCCCTGCGGACATTCAGGTCATGTCCCGGACGCACCTGACACCCATGCTGTCTCTGGGGAACGCGTACGCGCTGGAGGACCTGCAGAAGTTCGAAGCGAAGCTGTCCAACCACCTCGGCAGCAGCGGCGCGCGGCAGTACACCATGGAGCTGAAGATCGACGGGCTCAGCTGCAACATCGTCTACCGCGACGGGGCGCTGCTCTGGGCCGCGCCGCGCGGGAACGGCGTGGAGGGGGACGACATCACCGCGCAGATCCGGATGCTGGGCCTGCCCGAGCGCGTGCCGGTGCAGGGCGACCTGGAAGTGCGGGGGGAGATCTACATGCCGCGCAGTCACCTCGCGCATTACAACGCCGCGGCCCGCGAGAAGGGCGAACGGGAGTTCAAGAACGCCCGCAACGCCGCGGTGGGCTGCCTGCGCAAAGGCACGCCGGAGCGCGTGTCCCTGCTGAAGTTCGCCGCGTACGGCGTCGGCCGCCGGCCGGCGGCGCTGGACACGGTCACCACGCAGGCGGAGATGCTGGAGCGGCTGCGGGCCCTGGGCTTCCCCACCGCGCCGGGCACCACCGTGGTGAGCAGCATGGACGAGGCGCAGCAGGCGCACCAGGCGCTCAGTGACCGCCGGGCCGAGCTGGACTTCGACGCGGACGGCACCGTGCTGAAACTCAACCGCTTCGACCTGCAGCAGGAGGCGGGCCTGGGCAGCCTCACGCCGCACTGGGCGACCGCGTACAAGTTCGACATGCCCGAAGTCAGCACGCGGCTGCGGAGCGTCACGTTCACCACCGGACGGACCGGGAAGATCACGCCCGTCGCGGAACTCGAACCGGTGGACGTGGACGGCAGCACCGTCAGCCGCGCCACGCTGAACAACGAGGACTTCATCACCGCCCTCGGCCTGCACGAGGGGGACACCGTGACCCTGCGCAAGGCCGGGAGTGTGATTCCGGAAATCACGGGCGTGATCACGGCCCTCCGGGAACCGGGCAGCGCGCCGGTGACGGTGCCGTTCGCCTGCCCGAGCTGTCACACGCCCCTGCTGCGCCGCCAGGAGGCGAGCGAGGGCGGCCGGGCGCAGGCCGCGCACCACTGCGTGAACGCCGAGTGTCCCGCGCAGATCCAGGCGCGGCTGCTGTACGCCACCGAGAAGGACGTGCTCGACATTCAGGGCGTGCGGGAGGCGGCGGTGCAGGGCCTCCAGGCGGCCGGGGTGCGGACGTTCGATCAGCTGTACGCCCTGACCGAGCAGGACATCGCGGCGGTGCCGCTCGGCGAGGGACGCGTGATCGGGGCGAAAAACGGCGCGAAGATTCACGCCGCCATTCAGGAAAGCCGGTCACGGGACCTGTGGCGCTTCATTCGCGCGCTGTCGATTCCCGGCACGGGCAAAGGCACCGCGCAGCGCCTCGCTGAGCAGTACGCCAGCCTGGAGGAACTCCGCGTCGCGGCGCTGCAACCCGACGCGGTGAGCGTCTTCGCGGGCATTCGCGACATCGGGGCGTTCACGGCCGGGCAGATCGTGGAGCACCTGCGGGGGGAAGGGGGCCGGCTGATTCAGGCCCTGAACGGGGCGGGCGTCACGCCCACCGCGAGCCGGGCGTTGAGCGTCGGGACGGGCCTGGCGGACCTGAAGGTCGTGGTGACCGGCACGCTCAGCCTGGACCGCAGCGCCGTGGAGACGTGGCTGCGTCAGCACGGCGCGCAGGTGAGCGGGAGCGTCACGAAGAAGACCACGCACCTCCTGGCCGGGGCGGGCGGGGGCGGCAAGGCGCAGAAGGCCGAGGCTCTGGGCGTGCCTGCCCTCACCGAGGCGCAGATGGCCGCGCTGTGTGCGGAGCGGGGCCTGACCTTCCTCGCGTGACCCCGTGGGTAAAGTTCGCCCTTAGCTGAGGTGACGGCCGGTCTCATGCCTGCAGGTGATAACGGAGGCATGACTGCCACCCTGCACAGCCCAGCGTCCTCCGTTGCGTTTGCCTCGCCTGTGCCTGCGCTGCAGCAGCTGCTCGCACAGATTCCCGCAGAGGAGCGCGCCCTGAGCGGCCGCGTGCTGATGGCCGGCGCGGCCAGCATGCCCGTGATGGTCGGCCTGACCTTCCTCGCCCCGTGCGTGGCGCCGACCCTCAGCGCCCTCGCGTTCGGCCTGTTCGCCCTTCGCGCCTACCGGAAGTAACCCTTCAGCACCTCCACGGCACCCGGCGCCTCCCGCGCCGGGTGCGTTCATGTGGCAGTGGAGATCAAGGAGTCAGGTCGCCTGAGCGGTTGGTGGAATCGGCCCGCAGGGCGGGAGTCACAGATAAATCAGCCCTGCCGAGGCGGGGACACACACAGCGACCGGCCCCTGACCAGCGAGGTCAGGGGCCGGTGTCAGGGTTTAGTGGGCAGTTTCCGGACAGAATCTTTTGAGTCTGTTCTGTTTATAAAGGAAATACAACGGATGCCGGGCGCAGCGCGACAGCCCCTGCACCCATCGCCGCGACGAGAGAGAACATCCACTGCGAGCCTCACTCACCTGGGCAATGCTCCACACGCGTACCAGGCGCATCCACCGATGAGCGAACAGCCCTTCACCCTGGCCAGGGTCCAGACCTGGGCATGCCTGTCCACCCAGCCCCCACCCGCAAGCCGCACCTCACGCCCCTCCTGCGGCTCAGCCAGAAGCCGCCTCTGACCGTCCTGAGCTTCGGCGCCGGACAGGACAGCGCGATGCTGCTCGCCCTGTGCCTGGAAGACCGCGCATTCCAGAAGCAGTACATCCCCGGCGACCTGGCAGTCCTGATGAGCTCCACCGGCCTGGAGCACCCGGAGACCGACGCCTACCGCGAGCGGACCGCCGCCCTGTGCGCCGAGCGGAACGTCCCCTTCCTGCACATCACGCCGGACCTGGGCTTTCACACACCGTCCTGGCAGACCCTGCACACACAGTGGATCAAGAACCAGACGATTCAATCCCTGGTCTTCCCCCGCACCTGTTCCATATCACTCAAGCTCGGCCCCTTCTATAAGGCACTCAACGCGCTCCTGGCGCAGCGTTACGGCTACCCCGCGCAGCGCGGGCGCGTCACGCGGGCGGCCCTCTACGCCTACGCGCAGGATTACGGTCCGGTGCAGGTCATGATCGGGTTCGGCAAAGGCGAGGAGCGCCGCATCAAGCCCACCCCCAGCGGGTTCATGACCCAGACGGTCGAGCGTCTCTTTCCCCTGATCGACATGGGCCTGACCCGCGCTGGCTGCCAGGCCGGCACGGCCGCACTGGGCTTCGAGGTGCCGATGCCATCGAACTGCCAGCACTGCCCCTTTCACGGCCCCCTGGACCTGCTGCGGCTTCACCGCAAACACCCGGAAAGCTTCGCGCTGTGGAGTCAGTTCGAACGCACGAAGCTCACCGCCGAGAAATGGCAGGGCACGCGCAACCACACGGTCAAAGGCGACGACCGCACCCTCGACCAGCACCTCGACGCGGCCACGCGCGAGTTCGGTCACCTCGACGTCGCGGAACTCGACTTCCTGCGGCACACCAGAGGGCACGGCAATACCACCGGCTTCTGAAGCAGGAAGGACGGCAGGTACCGCGCGCAACCACCCGGGCGTCCTCCATGCTCGAAGCCTGACGCATCTTCCTTGCCTGCGGTCATTCCGGTGCGCCGCGGCGCAGCATCCCTCCACCCCTCACCTGCGTATCAAAGGACCAACATGACCCGAACCCGCCTGACCGTGACCGTCTGCACCGCCCTTCTTCTGCTGGGCAGCGCGGACGCCAGCCGCCGGAGCACCAGCTCCAGTTCTGCAAGCACGTCCAGCCGCAGCAGTTCAACGAGTGTCAGCCGTTCATCCACCCCGCGTTCCACCGGCTCCACCCCCAGCACTCCGAAACCGGCGGCCCCCAAGCCCGTGGTGTCCACCCCAGCTGCCCGGCCCGCGGCCGTCAGTGGCGGGGCCATGGGCGGACGGGCCGTGCCCCGCACCGCGCCGGCGTCCGGCACGAAGGCGGCGCCCATGACCAGGGCGGTGCCGAAGACGTCCCTTAAACCGAAGGTCAAGGTCAGCGACTGCGACGCGGACGACCTGGCTGAAGGTGACGTGCAGGACTGCGGGGTGGCCGCGCTCCCGGCCGTCGTGGCGGGCGCAGCCGCGACCGGCGTGGCCGTGGCGGGTGCGCCCGCCGTCACCACCAACGGAGCGGAGCTTGCAGACGCGCAGGTCGTCTCCGCGGTGCAGAACACCGAGCAGCGGCCGAACATCCTGTTGTGGGTCCTCCTGACCGTGGGCACCCTCGCGTTGTTCGCTGCGCTGGTGCTGGCCGGGCGGCGCGGTGGCCGGCGGCACTGACCCGGTCAGGGAACACCGTTCACCCTGCATTCAGGGTCATGGGGCGGCATGGGCGCTGCACCACCGCGGTCGCCCGCCACACTTCCCCAAGGACGGTCCCCATGACGCAGTTCACCCCCGCTGGCCCGGACAGCCTCACCCCCCTCGCCCCGCCCCGCTTCTGGAACGAGCGCCAGAGCGTGCACCTCGACCAGACGTTCGTGCACCGCAGCGGCGCGAAAGTGCGCGTAAACGTCGTGCGTGACAGCGTGCCCTTTCAGTCGTACGCCCGGGCGGAGGGCTTCGACCCGGCCGCCATGACGTGGAATCCCATCGCCTCCATCCCCCACCCCCGGATGACGAGCCGGGGACTGAACGGGTACGAGCCGGCCGGGAATGCCGCGGTCCAGTCGCAGCTCATCAGCGATAGCACAGAGCTTCTGCGGCTCGCGGCGCAACTGTTGGACTGAATCACCCGCCCGCTCCCTACCATGACGTGCGGCGTGTCACGCGCCGCGTCGGACCTGCGCCTCCCCCACGCTCCCGGACGGAACGTGCGTCAGGTCCTCCGCCGTGCCCCGGCTGCCTCCCCACAGCTGCGCGGCCCTCGCCCTGTGCCCACCGCTGCCTTTTCGCCTTCTCCTCCTGTGAGCGTAGACCCATGACTGAACTCCACCGTGCCCGCACCGCCACGTGGCTGCTGTTCCTGTTCAACGGCATCCTCTTCGCCAGCTGGGCCGCTCAGATTCCCCGGATGACCGAGCGCCACGACCTCAACCACCAGACCCTCGGGGTGATGCTTCTGCTGATGACGCTCGGCAACCTGCTCGCCATCCGCCCCACGAACGCGGCGCTCCGGCGCATGACCACCGGGCAGGTCGGCTTGATCGGCATCAGCGTCATGAGCGCCGGCCTGCTGCTGCTCACCATCGCCCCGACCGTGCCGCTCCTGATGGGGGGCATCCTGGTGCTCGGCGCCGGGTTCGCCGCCACCGACCTGGGCATGAACCGCGCCGGCGCGCGCCTGGAAGAAGCGCTCGGCACGCCGATCATGTCGGGCCTGCACGGCGCGTTCAGCGTCGGAATCATGGCCGGGGCCGGCCTGTTCGCCCTGATCGTCTCGCAGAACGTCGGGCTGCTCCCGGCCTTCGCCGGCCTCGGCGCGCTGTGCATCGCCCTGACCGCTGCGCTGCTGCCCCTGCACCAGCGCACCCTCGACCCGGCCGTGAACCCGCCCGAGGACGGTCCCAGCCGCGCCGCCCCCAGCCGCGGCATTCCCCTGATCCTCACCCTGGGCCTGTGCGCCGCCCTGATCGAAGGGCTGATCAACGACTGGTCGACGCTGTACATGGGGGACGTGCTGGGCAGCAGTGAGCAGGCCGCCCCGCTCGGCCTGGCCGCGTTCGGGCTGATGATGACCGTCGGCCGCCTGATCGGCGACGGACTCACCCGCGCGTTCGGACCTGTGATCCTGGGCACGCTCGGCAGCCTCATGACCGCGGCCGGGCTCGGCCTGCTGCTCAAGGGCCAGGGCGAGGCGGTGGGTCTGGGCGGCTTCGCCCTGGTCGGCCTGGGCATTTCCGTGCTCGCGCCGCTCATGTTCAGTGCGGCCGGCCGGCACCCCAATCCGGCCGCCATGACCGGGCTGATCACGGTGTTCTACTGCGGCTTCCTCGTCGGCCCGGCGGTGATGGGGCTGCTCAGCGCCGCTGTGGGTCTGCACCTGGCGTTCGTGCTGCCGCTGGCCCTGGCGGTGCTGAGCGCCGCGCTCTGGACCGTCCTGAAAACCCCCGTCCAGGACGGCGGCCCTTCAGGCGCGCCCTCAGAGCTGGAGCGTCACCCCCAGCGCCTGCACACCGAGCTGCTTCCCGCGCCGCAGGGCCGGGAGGACAAGGACGCGGTCCTCTCACACCACCCCTGAGTTCCAGACTTCTGCAGCCCCGTCCGAAAGGCGGGGCTGCTCTTTTGTGCGCGGCGCCGACGGCTACAGTGCTTTTTTCAGATGCTCCAGGTTCATCAGGTAGCCAGGGCCGCCCAGGACCCCGGTCTGCCACGCCAATGGGTCGTTCTGGCCGGGCGTGGCGGCGTCGTCCAGCCGCTGAACGATCCGTGCCAGGGGGAGATCAAGGAGCGTCTCGAGCGGCACGGCCGTCGCGGCGTTGGTGACCTCCCGAGTCAAGGGAAGGCCGCTGCGCATCCAGTCCGAGACCAGGGTCATGTGCCACCGGTAGCTGCGGTGAAACGCGCCGCGCAGGTGCAGCAGCGCGTCGGCCTGGTTGTACTTCGCAGGGTCCAGGCCAGACGCCTGACGCAGGGCACGGCGCGTCTGTTCAAGCCAGCGGTCGTCATGCAGGTCCTCCGGGCCGTAGCAAAGCAGTTCATACCCCCGGGCGTCCCGGTCCTGAGCGCGTTCCCAGTAAGCGCGCGTGAGTAACCCCGCCGCCTGATCGAAACGGCGGTGCTCGATCAGGGCGGTGATGGTCGCCACGAAGAACTCGGTGGCGGCCAGGCGGGTGAAGTCCTGGCGGTCGCGGTCCACCTGGTACGAGAAGTTGTGGGTGATGAGCGTCTGAAAGAACCCGTACAGGGTCGGCTCCAGCGGGCCGTCGATGAACTGCGCTGCGGCGTCCACGACCTGGGCGAACTCCTGGAATACGGGGCGGTTGGTCTGGATCTCCTGGTCCAGCCGCGCGGTGCGGGACCCAGGCTCGCCTGGACTCATGTGGGCGAGCCCCTGGCTCAGCGCCTCCAGGTACTCCCGCAGGGCCGCGGTGGCCCGTCGGGCGCCCTGGTTGCGGGCCTCCATGCGGGCCAGCAGCGCCTTCGGTTCCGTGCCCAGGGCATGACGCGTGGCGTTGCCCTGCAGGTACTCCGGGAGGGTGGACGTGACGTTGCGCACTCGCCGGGGCTGACCCGCGGCGATCCGCAGGAGTTCCGGGTACACCTCCGTGTCCCGCGCCGGGTCCGTCATCGGCACCACCATCAGCGACTGGAACATCAGCGGCAGGCTGAACTTGTCGTGGTCGTCCGTCTCCATGGCCACGGCGACATACCGGTGGCGTGCGGCGTCCTGGTTCCCTTTGACCTGCTCGTACACTTCAGGGGTGATGATGGCGGCCTCGGTGCCCACCCCGCCCTGGCCCGCTTCTGCCTTCTGCGTGTAGCTGCGGTCGCAGAAGCACAGGACCTTGTCGATCGAGGGATCGCGCACCATCTGCTCCATGAACCGGTAGAGGTTCGATCCAGGCTCCTGGTACCGGTCCATTTCCACCCAGACGCCGTTCCCCTCCAGGAAGTCGGCCACGGCGTTGACGCGCGTGACGGTGGTCGCGTTTCCCCAGGAGTACGAGATGAACACCTTCGGTTTGCCGTCCTCGGTCGCCATCCCGTGATTAGACCGCACCGTGCAGCGGCCAGACGCCCAGAATCAGATCGGGCCTGAGGCGGGTCACAGACACCCTCTCTGCGGACCCCGGCTCTTTGCTGCCCGGACCCGGGCCATGTCACCTCAGCGTGGAGCCAGCTCGAAGGATTTGCAGATCTTCAGCGCCAGCGCGCTTGTCTTCGCGAGAAGCGACGGGCTCACGCCCCATCCGTTCACCGTGGCCGAGCAGACCAGCACGCCGTCAAAGGCCTTGCCCGCCGGGCGCGAGACTTCCAGGCCGATGTCGCCATTGCGGTAGGTGGTCGTCCTGACCGTGAAGGCCCCGTCGCGCTTCGTCACGCTCGAGCCGCCGATCACCATCGTCATGCCGGCGTTGCTCCACAGGCCCAGTTTCAGCTGAATGCCGAGATCAGGGCCGTTATCGCCTGACCGGACCCATGCCTCGCGTCCCACGCTGCCATTCGCGTTGCGGCTCGCTTCCAATCCCTTCGGCAGCTGAACGCGGACCTTGCGCGGCCTGTCGCCGGGGTCCGGCAGGGTGAACCCCGTGGGTTTGAGGGGCGCGGCGAGGAGGGCACGCGCCGCCTGGTCCGGCCAGGACCCCGGCGCCGGCACCTGAGCGCCGCCCTGCGCTGAGACGGCACTGAGGGCGCTCAGCGTCACGGCGGTGATCAGGAGGGTCGTGGCGCGCTTCATTCCGTCTATGATCGCAGCCTCGGTGTCCGGATGCTGCGCACATCCGTCGCCAAGCACGATCACACCGTCGAGGGCATCCGGGACCGTTGGCGGCCGGTCACGCTTGAGCGGGAACAGGTGTCTCCCATGCCTGACAGAGCGTGGATCGGTGCGTCAACCCTCCAGAGCCGAGCGGGAGAGCCCAGCTACACTGAGCGGCCGAGCGCTCCCTTCAGGGCGGCCAACCCACCTGACGGCATCCCCGCCTGCTGGAGCCAGAGTGCTGAGCTCAGGCCGCTTCACGGCCGGCTGCAGAGTTGCCGGATCCTCCCCAGCGCTTTCACCCACACTCAACCAAGGATGGACCGGATATGACCAATACCCCGCACCTCATTGCCCTTCAACAGCCGTCCGAGGCCGAGCTTCAGGCCGCCATCGCCACCCTCCAGAGCGGCCGTGAAATGAGTGGAGAGGAGGTGCTCGAGGCCACCTTGCCCGTCATCGGGGAAGCCTGCGCTCTGTATGAGACGGGGACGAGCCGGGAGGACGTGGTGGCGGCGCTGGTGGCGCGCGGTGTGGAGGCAGGTTCGGCACAGGTGATGACCGACAAGGCCGTCGAGATTGTGGAATCCAACCGCCAGCGGGGTCCGCACCTGGCCGCCCAGCGCCGGACGGCCAACCTCCAGTTCATCGCGGTGGTGCTGTTCATGGGCGGGCTGTTGGCGGTGAGTCTGTACCAGGTCATCCGCGCCCTGACGACCTGATCCGGCCAGGCGTTCTGCTTCTGCCCTCCTCTCACCCCGCTGCACGCGGGGTGCCTTTTTGGCATGTATCTCCATTCCGTCGCGCTGCCCACCCCCGCCGCCTCACTGCCCGGCCACAAGCATGTGCTGCTCCTGATCGACGTGTCGTGCTCGATGACCAGTGAACTGCCTGGGCTTACCGCTGACCTGCACCGGCACCTGCTCGAACACCTGTGTCCGGGTGACGAACTCAGCGTCGTGTGGTTCTCCGGGCGCGGGGAGTGCGGCGCGGTCCTCGCGCACGAGACGGTCACCACGCTGGCCGAGTCCCAGCGCGTGGCGGACCTGATCGGGCGGTGGCTGGTGCCGGTGGGATCCACCCGCTTCACGGACGCCCTGAACCACGGCGCGGCCCTCGCGGCCCGGCCCACCTCGGCCGTCTTCATGACCGACGGGCAGGACACCCAGAATGACCGCTCGAGCATTCTGCAAGCCGCGCAGGAGCTCGCCCTGCACGTCCGTGACGCCCATGGCGTCGAGTACGGCGATCACACCGACCGCCGCACGTTGAGTGAGCTGGCCGGCATGCTCGGTGCCGCCCCGCGCCTCGTGCAGAGCGCCGCGGTGGACCAGGACGTCACGGGCCAGGTGTTGGGCCTGCCCGCGCCTGCCGAGAAGACCGCGTTCGACGTCCTCCGGGATGACCCGGTCATCATCGTTCAGGCGGAGGCGGGCCAGGTGATGCTGCCGGAAGGCACGGCGCAGGTGCGCCCCTTCACCGGTCTGCCCGGTCCGGATGACGTCGGCGGGAAGCCGGAAGGGGCGTTTCAGGACGCGTTGTACGTTCAGCTGCTGCGTGCGGCCCGCACCCTCGACGGTCCGGAAATCGAGCGCACCCTGCGGCGGCTCGGCGACCGGGCCCTGATTCAGCTGACGGGCGGGCTGTACGGCAAGCAGCGGTTCGGGCAGTTCGAAGCGGTGGTCGAGGAGATGTGCACGAGGCCGGAGCGGCGCTACCCGCTCGGCTACGACGCCGCGGCCCTGCCGGACGAGTCGCAGCCGACCGTCACGGAAGTGCTGACGCTGCTCAGTGACGGCGGGAGTGAGCTGCTGACAAGGCACCCGGCGTTCCAGTACCGCCGGGTCAGCCGGGGGACGGCGCCGGACCCTGACCCGGCCGTGACCTGGCGTGGCACCGGCGAGCCGCGCATCACGGGTCTCGTCTCCCACGCCCGGCGGCCGAACCTCTCCCTGCAGGTCACGACGCCCGGCACCGCGCAGCTGCGCCGCCCCCCGCAGGCGTTGGCCGCCCTGCTGCCGGACACCCTGGACGTCCCCCGCGTGCAGACCTACACCGTGCTTCACTCGGGAATCCTCCACCTCTCCACCCTGCCGGTCCGGCCGTCCCCGGTCGCCCTGACGCAGCTGAAGGCCTGGGGGCTCGCGCCCGAACACACTGCGCCTGGCGAGGCGGTCTGCGTGGAGCTCGGCCGCCTGCCGCTGGTCCGGCGGAGCGAGGTGCAGCGCGTGCGCGCGGCGGATTTCGCCCGGCGAACGGTGCAGCTCGAGCGGCACAAGGCGGTCGTCAAGGTTCTGAGGGAAGCCTACGCCGTGCACTTCCCGCCCCGCAGCAGTGCAATGCTGGCCGGCACGTACGGCGCGGACGCCGCGGCCTGGCTGCGTGAGCAGGGCGTGACGGACCGCGGCTTCAGCCCGCGCGGCCCACTGCAGCCCGGGCGGGATGACGTGCCGGTCGTCGAACTCGAGGTGGCGATCAAGGGCGTGTCCAGCCTGCCCAAAACCAGCGACGTGCTGGCCAGGATCGCGGCGGGCAAGGCCCTCACGACCCGTGAACGGCTGATCCAGGCCGCTCTGGCGCAGGTCCCGGTGGATCCGGCCGAGCTGCCCGGCGCGCTGGACCGGCATCTCCAGCACGTGCGGGAGGCTGAAGTCGACCTGCGCCGTGACCTGATGGCCCTGCTGGTCGGGCAGACCTGGTTTGCGGACCTGGCCCCGGACGAGACGGAAGTGACGGTGACGGAGGGGGGCGAGCCCTTCACGGTGCGCCTCGGGACCCGTGAGCTGACCGAGGGCGTCTGACGTGGCTCCGCTGCCGGGCGCCGGTGAACCGCCGATCGAGCGGCCCTATACTAATTTCGAGGAGGAGAATATGCGATTACACGAACGACTCAGGGAGCTGCGCAGCGAACGCGGGCTGCGGCTCAAGGACATCGCCGAGCGTTGCGGCGTGAGCGTGCCCTACCTCAGCGACCTCGAACGCGGCCGGGCCAACCCCAGCCTGGACACCCTCCAGACGCTGGCCGGCGCGTACGAGCTGAGCGTCAACGACCTGCTGATGGGCGTGGACTTCTACGGCAACGCTAGCGCCCAGAGCCTCCCACTCGGCCTCAAGGAGCTGCTCGACGACCCCATCCTGGGCGCGCAGATCACCCCGGAGTGGGTCGAGTCGCTCGCCCGCATCGAACTGCGCGGCCGCCGCCCCCGTGACAAGCAGGACTGGTACGAGATCTTCCTGCACCTGCGGCGCATCCTCAGCTGACCTGGAGCGGGGCCGCCCACGACCAGGGTGCACTGCAGGGGCGCTCACCCAATGTTCTCCGCCTCGAAATTCGACAGGTACGCCAGGCAGAGCGCTTGAAACAGTGACGGCGCCTTGACTTCCCGGGGGCTGTGCGGCGTCCCGTTCGGTTTCCAGACCCGGGCGAAGAACCGCTTCCCGTGCGGGGTCTCCTCCTCCCAGACGAGGGTGCGCATGCCCTGCTCCGCCGCGACTCTCATCAGGCCGTAGACCAGTCCAGACTCTTCGAGGGGGTCGTTGTCCTCGCTGGTCTCGCTTTTCATGATCTGAGTCACCGTGACGCCCCCCGAGTAGAGCAAGGTAAAGGGAGAGTCGTCCTGGACGACACCACCGGTTGTCATCGTCGGCCACACGAAGTGGTCCGGATCCACCCTGATCAGTCGGTTCAGCAGCTGCATGACGTCCATGGCGCCCACTATAGGAAGGGTCACACAGCCAGCGGAAACGACGAGGAACAAAAGTTGGGGACGCCGTGCTGCGTCCCCCACCCCTGCAGTTCTGCGTGCCGGTGCGGCTCAGTCCTAGCACGACTTAAACACGTACGTTTCGACACACCAGTGCCGAGGCCCGATGTACAGCGCGGATCGCGAACTGTCGCAGGTACCCTGAAGCATGACGAATGAGCGCGTCCTCCTGCAGGCGTTTGCAGGGCGCTGCACGGGCTGGTCCTACGACCTTGTGCAGGTGGATGACAGGGGGATCGCCGCCTCCCGTTCCACTCCTCAAGGGGTTCAAACCCTGGACCTTAGCCTCACCTGGAAACGCAGAAGCTGGCGCGTCCACCTCACGGCAACAACCGCCTTCTTCCTTCCTGACGAAGACCCCAGCGAGGGGATGGAACGCAGCACCATGCGGTTCCGGACACTTCCGTCCATGCTCGACCCTCGGTGGCCGAACGAATGGCAATACCTCCAGGGAACGAATCCCGAACCCCTGGTGCATACCCTCGGCGAGGTCTACGAGCAGACCCTCGAGCCCCATCTGAGGGTGGTTTCATCGCTGACAGGGTTGGTCCGCTTCATGCTGGAGGACTACCAGCCAGGCATGTTTCTCGAGCCGCGGGCAAGCTGGTCGTTCGATCGGGCCCTCAAACTGGCACAGCTTCTTGAGCCTGGAGCGCACGAAGGGGTACAAGTGGCGTTAAGGGCACGTGCGCAGGCGTTGGAAATCAACCCTTGGGACAATGTGTTTAAGTCGTGCTAGAGCGTGTGCTCACGGACGTCCGGCTCCTCAGGAAGAAGACGCCGCGCAGGCGCACACCAACCCACGAGCGCATCCAGGACGTTGTCCCTGAGTAGATCCTGTTCTGACTCAGGAAGCTTCCTCACCTTGCCCTCTAACAGCGCATTAAACTCTCGGTACAGTTGCTGCTTTGTCCAGCCTTCGGTGTGGAGTTCCCCTACCAAACTGCGGAGCGCTTCGCCCGGATTCTCCTTGCGGAGTGACTGCTGAACCCGCACAGTCAGTTGCATTTCTCAAGCATAGCGGGCCTACCTTCAGCGCCATGTTGCATCGGCATGACCTGACTGACGTCCAGTGGATCGCCGTCCAGCCGCACCTGCCCACATCGTTCCTTCCCGGATCACGCCCGTGGAGTCGGACGTGTAGGTGAGTTTCACGTCCGTACCGCGCATCTGGAAGGTCCGGATGCGCACGGTGCCGAACTCCCGGTACTCCACCCGGGAGCTGAGCAGTGTGCACTGCGTCCGGCCGCACAGTGGCGCGGTGGTGTCGGTGATCGGCTTGCCCAGGAACCTAGCGGCCTGCGCCGAGCATCCCAGCAGCGCCGCCACGACGATGACGTGTTTCATCCCGGCATGCTGCGCCGCGGGTCGGACCGCCCGAGGGGCAAACTCGGCAGCGTGCGCCCACCCGCACGACACACTTGGGGGAAACGGTCTCGGTCCGGCCGATCCGGCCGTCGTGGACCGGAACCACCCGCGAGCGATGCAGGATGAAGGTCACGCCCCGCGCCCTGGCGCCAGCCCCCTTCCCTCCGCCTCCGAGGTCGCCTATGCCCGACAACGAACACGAGATTTCCGCGGTGATTCAGGTGGCGAGCCGCGCGCCGGAACTCCGGGGGCTGGTCACCTCGGCCGTTCCCCTGGTGTTCTTCTGCGGCCTGGTCACGGCCCTCAGTGTCTGGTTGAGTGTCAGCGCCGATCCCCAGCGGATTCTGCTGCTGTGCTTCCTGGCGCTGCTGAGTGTCATGGGGAGCGCCCTGCTGGTCCTGAGCAGTTTGCGCCCGGGACGGGCCCAGGCGCCGGCCCGGGAGTGGCGGCGGGCGGAGGGGTTCGCGCAGCGGCTCCTGCACCGGCACGGCTGGACGCGAGGTGACCTGACCGCGGCGCAGGTGAGGCTGGACGCTCAGCGCCCTCCGTTCAGTCCCCAGGTGCCTGTGTGGGCCTGCCCGCTGGCGGGCCTGGTGGGCAGCCTGGAGTCCCCGCTGCTCGGCGGCGCTCTGGCGGGCGTGGCCGGCCTGTGCACCCTGTGGGGCCTCCGGCAGGTCCTGTGGCATGAACGCCGGCAGCAGGAGTCCAGGCTGCTGCGGACCCTGCTGCTGCTGCGCGAGCCGGCCGCCCGGGAGCGCCCGTGACCTTCGGCCGGTTGAGCAGGCTCTGGCAGGACCTGCGCCGCCCGCTCCCGCCGCCCGAGCGGGTGATGCTCGGCGAACGGACCGGACTGACCTGCAGGGAGCTGCGCGAGCAGGTGCTCGTGATCGGCACGCCGGAACAGACGCGTCAGGGCGCCGGGGGGCTGTTGCAGGCCTGCGTGCCGCACGGCATGACGGCACTGGCGCTGACCGGTCCCGGCGACGCTTTCCCGCCCGGAGTGGACAGCGGGAGCGACGTGCACCGCGTGACCAGCGCGGCCGAGGCTGACCAGGCCGTGCACGCCCTGTTCGAATGGAGTCAGGCCCGGAGCAGCCGGTACACTCCGGACGTCTGGCCGTTCATGCTGCTCGTGACGCCCGGCCTGCCGAGCGAGGTGCTGGACGTGGTGCTGCACTGGATCCCGGCGCTCCGAGGGCACAACTTCGCGGTGATCGTCTGCCTGTCGCCCGAGCAGGTGCAGCCTGGAATGCGCTGGCTGTTCGGCAACGTGATGTGCTGGGCGGACGGGTTCAGCGCGGCGCGCGGGTTACGCCCCACCGACCTGGCCCCGCCCGGGCCGGGCGAGGCCGCGCTCCTGACGTCGAGGGCGGGCGGGGCTCACCTGACCCTGCGGCCGGGCCGCTGAGGAGGGGGGCCGGCGACGCGGCCTGAACCGGGCACGGGCGCCCCGCCGGCCGTTCTTGACCCGCTCCTGGCGGCTGAGGTCCGGTGGGGCGCCACGTCATCCAGGCTGCCCGCCGCCAGGGGTCCGCCGAAGGGACAGGGGTGGGTGTTTGGGGCAGGTCCCTAGCCGAGGGGCGCTTTTTCCAGCCAGGCGTGCAGGTCGTTCTCGGTGTGACAGGCCTTAACCACCCAGGTGCCCACGCGCGTGAAGCCCCGCAGGTTCGCCACCGGGTCCGGACACGCCCCCGCGACCGCGTCTTTCATGGCGATGAACGCCAGGTCGGGATTGGCGTCCACGCTGCTGGCGATCACCCGCTTGAGGGTGGCCTCTTCAAGCTTGCCGCGCAGTTCAGGGAAGACCGCCTTACCGTTGGGGTCCTGCACTTCACCCGTGTACCCCGGCGCGTCGAACTGCCAGGCGGTGGCCGTGGGGTTCCGGCGCTCGAAGGTGAACATCAGCTGCGTGATCTCGCCTTCATCGACGATCGTGCCGAGCGCCCAGGTGGCCGCGCCGCCAAACTCGTACTGGTGGTACTCGCCGCCTTCATTCATCGACCAGTGCGTGTAGTCGCGCAGGCCGTAGCGCAGGGTCTGGGCCGCCAATTCCGGCTTGTTCAGGACGGCGACGTTGCTCACGGGCACCTTGAAGCCCACCTGGCCGCCTTCTTGAGGTGCCGAGCGGGTGTAGAGCGCCCACAGGCCAATCAGCGAGGCGGGCAGCGCGAGAAGAAGCAGGGGGGAGGCTCGCATGCGGGCATGGTAGGTCCCGCCGCGCGCCGGCGCAGGGGCAATTGACTGGGCCCCTGCACCCCACAATCACCCGCTTGCCACTGACACTTCAAGAATGAATGAAGGTCTGGTTCCGCTGATGATGCTCGCGCTGCTGTTCAGCCTCACCGGCGGGAGCGTCGTCGCCCGCCGCCCCCCGCAGCGCAATGCCGGCCTCACGGCCATGCTGCTCTTCCAGCTGCTCGGCAGCGTCACGCAGCACCTCTCCCCCGATCCCGGCCTGTACGCCCTGCTGACCGTGCACCTGGGCGTCATCGCCGTCCACGGCATCCTGGCCCTGCTCCAGCCGTCCCAGGACTCGACCCCCGAGCCGCTCTGAGCCGGGCAGGCGTGCACGCTAGCCCCGCCTGGCCCCACCTGCCGGCCGGGACGCGCTGCGCACCCCCTCTCACCCGGCGCGGCCGGGTCGGTGACCTCCTGGAGCCTCCCACAGACTCCCGGCCCTGACTGAAGTGCCCCTACCGCCCCCTGAGCCTCACGGTTCAGGGGGCCAACTCCTGCCACCCCACACCCCGAGGACCCCATGACCCTGACCGAACCTCCCGTCACCCTCCAGCCCTTCACCATCGCCACGGCCCTGCTCAAGAAGCTCGTCACGCACCAGGCCACCACCATCGAACGGGCGATCGCCGAGGCCGTCATGAACGCCGTGGACGCCGGTGCGAGCGCCGTGGACGTCGACCTCAGCCCGACGGAACTTCACATCCGCGACAACGGCCGCGGCCTCACACAGAAAGAGGAGATCGAGAAATACTTCGCCGTGTTCGGCTTCGACCACGACACGGCCGACGAGCAGGGCAAACGCCAGTACGGCGAGTTCGGCATGGGCCGCGCGCAGCTGTTCAAGTTCGGCCGCGTCACCTGGCGCACCGGCCACCACAAACTCACCGTCGACATCCACGCCCACGGCATGGCGTACACCCACGAGGAGCGCCCGCGTTTCCAGCCGGGCGTGCACATTCACGTGGTGTTCAACGAGGCCGACCACATCACGAAGAACTTCGACGGGCACCTCAAGGCCCTGCGGACGCACTTCCAGTTCCTGGACACGCCGGTCACCGTCAACGGCCAGCCCTGCCGCGTCACCATGGACTGGGACGACGAGGACGACCTCGCGTACTACAAGGTCACCTCGCGGGGTGAGACGTTCGTGTTCAACAAGGGCGTGCTGGTGCAGTCGTTCTGGGGCAACGGCGGGTACGTGCTGAGCAAGGTGCCGCTGCAGGTGAACATCACCCGCACCGCAGTCCTGCCCGTCCACCTCGACCGGATCCGGGCGAAAATCAGCCGGATTGCCGCCCGGCAGCGCCGCGACAAGCTCAAGCTCACCGACGACGAGAAACGCCAGCTGCTCGCCGAGATGCAGTACATGAAAGTCGACGACTGGAGCCGGCACAAGCTCGTGCACGACGTGACCGGCTCGAAGTACACCCTGATGGAGTTCGTGACGGAAGTCGAGAAGCGGCGCGTGCTGAGCATGGAGTCCATGCACGGCCGAGGCGACCCCTACGCGGACATGGCCCACCAGCACCGCCAGGCGTTCGTGCTGCAGCGCGGCATGCTGTCGGTGTACGACTGCGACTCCCTGCAGCGCTGGTTCGAGACGGTGCAGGACATCCTCCGCCTCCAGCTCAAGGACAGCCCCTTCGCCCTGAAGCAGGCGCTGGAGCAGCTCAGCCGGGTCACCGTGGAAGGCGACATCCAGAAGGCCGTGCCGAAACTGAACGTCGATCACGTCCTGGTGGAGCGCAGCAAATGGACGCCGTTCGAACGCCTGGTGATGCGGGCGCTGAACACCCCCAGCGCGCACTGGGAGTCGGCGGTGAGCCAGGCGCTCCGCGCGCAGGGGGACCGGACGACCCTGAACAAACGCGAGCTGGTCCTCGGGGAGTCCGCCACCGCCGCCGGCTGGACGGACGGACGCTCCTTCATCGCGATCGAGCGCCGGCAACTCAAGCAGGCGAAAGAAGGCCTGCCCGGGTTCGTCGCCCTGGGCGCCCTGATCCTGCACGAGTACACCCACCGCGGCGACTCGAAATCCGCCCTGCACGACGCGGACTTCTACCAGACGTTCCACGACGCGGCCATGCGGCTGAAGTTCGGCCAGGCCGTCGAAAAAGCCCACGCGACCTACCTCCGCTACAAGGACGAGCCCGCGTACGCGGCCGGGAAGAAAGGAAAAGGTCAGGCGGCGGAACCTGAACCGGACGCGGCGGAGGGCGAAGGCGACTGAGGTGAAAGGCTCCAGGTGATTCCTGGAGCCTCTTTCATGACCTTCTGGGGCTTCACAACGCCGCGTCCTCCGGCCAGGGCTCAAGGTCCAGGGGCGTGGGCAGCAGCGCCCCGTCCACAGGCTGCAGGGTCGCGCCGACCAGACGGTACGGACCCTGCCCCCCCTGCGCGTCGAGGGCCTGGCGCTCCACGGTGAAGCGGTACTCGTGCTCCCCGGCCGACAGGCTCGCTTTGTGCGTCAGGTGCACGGTGCGGCCGGCCAGCGGCTGGAACTCCAGGTCCAGCTGGTAATGGTCCGCCGCGTCGATCACGCCCCAGAAGGTCAGGTGCACCCCGCCCGGACGTGGACCGGAGAACTCCACCGTTCCGCCGCGCACGGCCAGCGGCACGACGCGATAGTCAAACGCCGTCTGGACGCGGCGCCCGCCGGACCCCGCGCGCACGGTCACGGTGTGCTGACCCGGCGCGGTGGTGGGCAGCGCCAGGTGCCACACGCGCAGCACGGCCGATTCGGACACGGCCGTCCACCAGGAGTCGTCCAGGTCCTCGGTCCCGACGGTCGCCTGGACCTCCGCGCGCCCGACAAGGCTCACCTCCACCACCAGATCGCTGCCTTCAAGCACCACCGGCACGCCCTGCACCTCCGCCGTGGCGTCCGGGAGCACCTGCAGCGCCAGCGGCTGACGGCGCGCACGCCAGGCGGCCACAGCGGCCATCACGGCCGCGAGCAGCAGCCCCAGCATCCACCACTCCAGCTTCACGCAGTCCTCCTCGGTCGGCCGGTGCCGTGCGCACTCGGCAGGCCTCTCAGGTCAGGCACCCGGGTCCACCGCCGGTCAGGCGTGCCCCGCCAGAACCCCACCGGACCGGGTGGCCACGTCGGCTTCCCACGTGAGGTCGCGGATGACCCACCCACACCCCGGAAAGCGCCAGCCGGAGTTGATCTGTCCCACCACGTACTCCCGGACCCGTGCCGGGTGGAAGCCCAGCTTCAGCAGGTCACCGAAACTGACCGTGCCGTCCAGGTGCCGGGTCATGTCGTCATGCAGCTCCCCGTCGTGCGGCAGGCGGTAACTCAGCCAACTGCGCCGCTCCAGCGGCCGGGCCTGACCGGCCTGCACCGCGACCGCCATGTCACTGGCGACGTCCAGCAGGGGCCGGCCGGTGCGCAGGGCGATCTCGCGCACGCTCAGCGCCTCCCCGCCGAGCAAGGCAGTGGAGCCTTCGAACACGACGCTCGGGGACCCGATCTGCGGACGCACCACCTCCCACTCGTCGCAGACGCGGGCCCACTCGGTGATCACCGCGTCGAAAAAGCCCAGCGGTTCCCCCTCCACGTCGCCTTTGACGAAGTGGAAGTGCCCGACGTTCGGGTCCAGCGGGGTGGTCTGCACCGCCTCCAGCCCCGTCCAGTCCAGGACGCACCCGTCGATGAGCTCGCCGCTCGACAGGGTCATGGTCATGGGCACGTCACTGTTGACGTGGAGCACGCCGGAATGCTTGTTTTCCCGCAGGAGCATCAGGATCGAGATCAGGGAAACGTCCGACAGGGGGCCCTTAAACATACTTCCAGAGTAGGTACGTCCGGGTGAACGTGGAAATCACCGCGGACTGGCGTGGACGCATGAAGCCGACACGGGAGGCCGGCCGCGTACGCCTGCAGGTGAACCCCACTCTCCCGGCGACGCAGAGCGCGTGCCCATCGCGCTTGCCGCGTGATCACAAGATCCCCGTGATCCGCCGCCGACGGCAAGGGGTAGCGGGAGGATTCCTCCCGCTGCCCCTTCAGTTGAGGTTCACCGGCCCCGGCCAGTGAGACCAGGTCAAGGATCAGCCCACGTCCGTCAATTGAAGTACTCCAACGTTTCATAGGCCACGGACACTTCCTTCAGGTTCGACTTCAGTGCCCCCCGGGCTTCCTGGAACATGCGAAGTACCGTCGGGTTGCCGTACCGGTCAGGCTGTTCCTTCTTCGTCACGTACACGCTTGTGTCCGATAGGAACGTGGACTCGTACCGCTCCTCAGTGGGGGTAATCGTCGTTTTGGTCACGTAAACCGGGTCTGCCGTGGTCCGGCCACGCAGGACCGCCCCGGCATATGTCCAGGTCTTGATCGACCACTCCTTCGGAGTGGTTTGCTCAGACCGGATCATCCGTCCCTCACTGTCCTGCAGGAAGTACTCCTTCTTCACGACGGCGCCTCCCGTTGTGGTGGTGGCCGCAAAGCCATTTGGGAAGGCCTCGTACCGCGTCGCCTCAACCAGCTGGTTCTGGCTATTCGTGGTCGTGCCTGCTGTCAGCACACCATTCACGTACGCGAACGAGATCTTCGTCGTCTTTCCGCCAAATTTGTCAGTTCGCTCCACCAGCCGCCCATCCTGGAACCGGTAGCGGGTTTCCGAGATCGGCTTTCCTGCCTCATCGGAGCGAACATACGCCACTGCCCGACCCTCACGGTCGAAGGTGGTCACAGCCGATCCTGACAGCGTCTCGATTCGTTTTCCGCCGGCTTCCGTCACGTCCATCATGCGCGTCTTTTGCACCTGGACTGGACCTTTCAGGCCCCGCGACGTCACGGTGACGAACTGCGCGGTTAACGGGCCAGTCCGCGTACGGGGCGCCTTGGCATTCAACAGTGAGGCCAGGGTCGCACCTGGAATCTTCATCAAGGTGGACGCATTGAATGTCGCAGCTGGCTTCCCGGCAGGTGCGGAGGCAAGCGTCCGGTTCGGATCGAGTTTCCGGCTGCCGTTGGTTTTCTTCATCCAGCTCACCGTCACTTCGCCCGTCGAAGCAAAGTAGCTGATCAGGTAGAAGTCCCCGTCGGAGAGTTCAAGAGTCGCTGAAGTCAGTCCACTCGAGTGATCCCACGGGGAACGAGTTCGCGCAGGAAGACTGACAGCTTTGCTTGACGACACTGCGCCCATCCAGGCCTGCTGGAACTCCTGAGGGGAGAGGTCACTCTTCGAACAGAGGATGTCGAAATTCAGGTTCTTCAGCGTCGACACGGGGCAGGTCACCGGAGTCATCTTCATGGCCCGCATCACCTGCGTCACATGCGTGTGCCTCTGTTCGAGGGTCGCGGCGAGGCTCCCGCCAAGGAGAAGAGCAGTCAGGGGGACGGCGCGGCTGATGTTCATGTTGACCTCTGAAAGGGTGAAGTGGGGGGCGGTGGCCGGGCTGTTCGGTTCGGCGTTCTTGGAGTCCGTGCGGTGGACGCGTGAAAGGCCTGTGAGGGTGAAACGATGCGGTGGGGGGGGTGGGCATTTCAGAGGGCATGGCAATGGGGGCAGCTGGATAATGGCTTGTGTGACGCAGCCTGCCCCGACGAAAGATGAGCCCGCCGCCATGGATCCTGTTCGCCTGGTTCGCGATGTCAGCGTGACCCTGGAAGGACTCCTGGCCGAGCTCGGGGCTGAAGGCAACGGTCTGGGGGAAAAGGCGAGGAGCCTCCCGGACTTGCCGGACACCACGCAGCAGCAGATCCGCCGAATAGCCTATCTCCGCAACCGCGTCATGCATGACGGTTTTGACCCACCGCCGCACGACCTCGAGCAGTACCTTGACGATGCGCGCCGCGCGCGGTCGACCCTGTCCACGCTCGCTGGCAGGCCGGAGCATGGCACTGCCGCCGCCGTCAGGCCGGAAGCGTCCTCGGAATTCAGCCGAAAGGCGGTACGCGGCATGCGGGTCATGACGTTGGTCGTGAGCATCGTCGTCATGGTGAGTCTGTACAGGGACGGCTTAAACCTTCTCCACTACTACCCGGAAGTTGCCTGGCCGTATTACGGGGGCGTCGGCGGCCTCCTGCTGCTTGAAGCCCTGATCACCTTGAGCCGGATGGATCACCCGCTGGTCGGCGGTGTGGCGAATGCCCTCGCAGCTGCAAACCTCCTGGCAGCGCTGTACTTCGCGTCCAGCCAGCTGCTCTGACCGGCAAGGTCGCCGGCGTTGCACCCGGGCGCAGACGTCCCGTCGTCCGCGCGGGTGGGGGAAAGCTGCCAGACTGAACGCATGATCACCGTGATCGGGCACCTGACCGGAACTGACGCGCGAACGCTGGCCCAGGGCCTGCGGGACATCGCCACCTACGTCTCGAGCGGCGGTGCGGACGCGCCGTCCGGGTCGGGGTACGCCATCACTGAGATGCAGGTCCAGGCTGGACCGCTCAGTGACGAGGCGATCGGGGCGTACGAGGCGGCGTTCCGGAGCGGGCGCGCCAGCACGCAGCTGCTCCTGGTGCTCGAGAGCGAGACGGGGGATGACGTGAACGAGGCGCTGGATCTCCTCGCGGAGGACCTGGACACGGGGGAATACGACATGACCGGCCGCCAGGGCCCCGGCTGGCAGGCGCGGTTCTGCGAACTCAACCTCTGAGGACCGGACCGGGGGCGAGGTGCGGCTGGGCGCTGCGTTCACCCACCTGCAACCTACGCTGAGCGTCAGGAGACCCCCATGACCCAGGAACCCACGCTCAGCTACTTCGGCAGCCTGACCCTCAAGAACGGACACCTCCACCTGCTGCACAACTCCGACCTGCCCGCCTACTACAGTTCCTTCCACCCGAAAACCCACGCCCTGGTGTGCGGCACCTCCATCTCCATGAAGACCGCCTACACCGTGCTCTACGGGGAGCGGAGCATCGAGCTCGAGGAGTTCGACCTGCCGGAGGTCATCTCCCTGCTCTCCGAGCAGTCCGACGCCTGGATCACCCTGAAGAACTCCCCGGAGATCGAAGCCACGATCCGGAACCTGCTCACGGACATCCACATCCTCAACCCCGACATGGACGTCATCTTCCGCCCTGACCCGGCCCCGCAGACGTCCGGCGCCGGCTGGACGCCTGCCCTGGGCGCCGCGCCCGTCCCGGCCCCGGCCACCCGCCCGCCTGCGGCGCTGCCGGACCTTCCCCTGGGGCGCCCTGACGCGGTCCCCGTTCCGGTGGCCGTGGGCAGCGCCGCGGCCCTGAACGCGCAGCAGCCCATTCCCCGCAGGGTCATGCTGCCCGGCGAGGCCAACCAGCGCGTCCGTCAGGCCCGCCTACAGGAGCAGCAGGAGCAGCCCCGGCCCGCTCCGGAGCGCAGCCTGTTCGGCCAGCTGCGCCGCCTCTTCGGCGGCTGAGGCCGCCCGGCACGCACCTAGAGGGCCGCCCCACCAGTGATCCTGGTGGGGCGGCCCTCTGGTGAGGGGGAACGGTCAGCGGCCCGGCACCTTCAGGCTCCCGGACACGATCATGGCCCGCTGCTGCGCGACCTTGGCCACCTGAGCGGCCGGCACGAGCGCGCGGTTGTAGCGGTCCATGGCGAAGCCCACACCGTCTTCTTTCAGGCCGAAGAGGCGCTCGCCACCTTTGAACTTGCCTTCGGCGACTTCCTTGATCACCTGGTACATCACGTTGTCCACCCGTTTGACCATCGAGGTCAGGCCGTGGTTGAGCGTGACCGGGTTGTTGTCGGTGTCGCCGAGGTAGTTCTGGTTGCTGTCCACGCCGATAAACAGCAGAGGCCGGGTGTCGCTGGCGCAGGCCTTCTTGTACGCGTCGGACTTGGGCACCTTGACGAAGTTGTCGGAGGTGAACTTCACCCCGGACGGCAACTGCGACGCCTTGAGGCACTGCTTGTCCTTGACGAACTTGATCACGCCCAGGCCGCTGTTGCCGGCGGCGTGGAAGATGATGTCCGCGCCCTGGCGCGTGAGGTCCGCGGCCTGCTTGTACGCCTTGTCGGGGTTGTCCCAGGCCGTGTAGTCGTTCGGGCCGCCGACGTACCGCGACGTGACTTTCGCCTTCGGGTTGGCGGCGCGGACACCGGCCTTGAAGCCTGCCGCGAAGCGGTAGATCACGGGAATTTCCATGCCGCCGACGAAGCCGATGCGGTTGGTGCTGGTGTTCAGGCCAGCGATGTAGCCCACCAGGTAGCCGCCCTCCTCTTCCTTGAAGATCATGCTGGCGACGTTCTTCGCCGGGGACACGTCGTCCACCAGTCCGAACTTCAGGTTGGGGTTCGCCTTGGCGGCCGCAGTGATGGCTTCGTTGTTGGCGTAGCCGATCCCGGCCGTGAAGTCGTACCGCTGCTTGGCGAACTCGTTGATGGCCTGCGGAGCGGTGCGCTTCTCGCCCTCGCTGGTCGCGTCGAAGTCGGTCTGAATGACGCCCAGGTCCCGCACGGCGCGCTGCGCGCCTTCGTAGGCGCTCTGGTTGAATGAGCGGTCGTTCTTCCCACCCGCGTCGAAGACCATACCCACCTTGACCGGCGTCGTCTGAGATATTCCGTGCGCAGCAAGCCCAAGGGCCGTAAGAATCAGCAGTTTCTTCATTCGTGTGCCTCCGAATTCACCGTATGCCGCAGGTGGGTGATTTCCGGCCCCGCGCCCCGGCCTGCCCGGGCCGACCCCCAACTCACCCCGCAGGCGGGGTCCCAGTCCGGTCACCATGACCGACACGCCCCTGCGCTCCCTGATGCACGCCCTCGCCGATCACACGCAGCAGCCGGTGGTGCTGTGCGCGCCGTACCTCAACGCCATCCGGCACCCCACCCTGCTGGACCCGGCCTTGATCTGGATTGTCGGCAGCGGCCGCTACGAGCAGGAGAGCGTCGAGATGCTCGGGTGGTGCCGCGCGGCCGGCGGGGAGCGCTGGGCGCACCGGCACCACCCGGGCGTCCTGCTGGGCCTGCATGCCGGGAGCATCACCACGCTGCTCGCGCTGGCCCCCATCCCGGAAGACCGCCTCGCCGTCGACTACACCGGTCAGGTGCATGACGAGCGCAAGGTCGTCACCCGCCAGCTCGGCGCCCCGGACGCTCCGCTCTGGACGGGGGCCCTGCCCCGCGTGATCAGCCGCTACGACCTGGACCGCCACGCCACTCTCCCCGCTGCACTCTCGCTGGGCGCCGGCGCTCACCCCACCGACGAACTCATGCTCAGTCCGCAGCCGCCCTACCTCTGGCCGCTGACCTGAGACGTCACGGGTGAGCGCGGTGCAGGGCACCACGCTCACGAGGACGGAGCCCTCGTCCGGCCCCGGCCGTAGACAAAGCACCAGGGCGTACCTAGGCTCAGGGGTATGGAACTCATCGAGGTCCCCGGAGTGTTCAATCCCTACCAGGAGCGTCACATGGGCACGCGCTGTGACTTTCCCGTGCCGCCCACCTTCACGAACGCCCTGTTTCACGCCCTGTGCCACATGAACGACGAGACCTTCGACGGCTACATGATGGTGGCGACCGGCGACACCCCGCTGATGTTCCTCAAGCGCATGGACACCGACGACGAGCAGTACGAGCTGATCCCCTCGCAGCCGGCGATGGACGCCAACCCGGCGCTGGCCCAGGAGCTGCAGGGGCCGTTCGATGAGGCGCTGCGCCGCCTCGACCAGTACCGCGCGTACCGGCGCATGTCCGGCCATTCCGCCGGGCACCTCAGGCAGATGCTGTCCGACACGGCCGCCCTGGCCTGACCGCCGCGCGACGCCATCCGGACCTCCTTTCACCCTGGCCGCGGCCAGGGTGACTTCGTTGTGCGGTGGTTCCGCGCCAGAACGCGCGGCGCGGCCACTGACGGTCAACACCACCCACACGTCCCGAACACTGGAGAGCACGTATGACGCTGAACCCCACCGACTTCACCCCTCAACCGCCGCCGCCGGCGCCTGGCACACCCGAACGCAGCGCCCCACCCCACCCGCGGTTCGCGCTCGAGGCGCAGGCCGCCCGCCTGAAACGGAATCACCCGCGGATGGCCGAGGAGATCTGCGCGGAGGCCCGGCGTTACGCCGGGCTGAGCGCCCGGGTGGCGTGGGAGCGGCTTCAGGCCGAAGCGGTCCACATCGAACGGCGTCACCTGTCCGGTCAGGGCAGCGCCGACCGCAACCGCTGGCTCGCGCAGCTCATCCGCGACCTGCCCGAGCAGCCCCTGAGCCCGTTCACGTTCCCCGCCACGGACAGTGCAGGGACGCCAGGTCCGCAGTAGGTCCCCGGCCATGCATCACGTCCACATCACCGTCACCGCCCTGACCCCCGAAGACCTCAGGGAAGCGGCCGCGCACGCCGTCACGCGCCTTCAGCAGTCCCCGGACGTGCCGGAGTGCAGCGACGCGCACGGCGCCGCCTCGTTCACGCTCTCCCCTCACCCGCCCGGGCCGGCCCCGCAGTGGGAGTTGCTGGAACGGCACGAGGACACCCGCCGCGGACCGCAGTACCGGTGCATCGGCAGGTTCGAGTCGGCTCAGGACGGCCTCGACGCGCTGCGGGGCGGCATCGAGCGGCACGGCCTCAAGATCATCGACGTCAGTGACGACACGGTTCACGTCTGTTCGGAGCGGGAGATTCTGTGGATGCTGCAGCGCCTCCAGGACCGGCCGGGCCTGCACGTCCAGCCGGACTGGGCGTACGCCGCGCAGATCGTCCGGCAGGAACGCGCCCGCCCGGACCACGGCCAGTGCCGCGTGCTGACCGGCCGTGACCGCGACGGAACGGTCATCCGCATCGTCCGCCAGGACACGCAGCAGGACGTCGCGTGCTGGCGGGGCAGTGAGACGCAGGCCCTGCTGTCCGAGGGTGAACTCGACGCCGACAACCTCACCGATTCGGCCCTGTCCTACGCCGCCGTGCTCGGACTCATCAAGGAACCCTCCGGCCATCCGGGCCGCTCCTAGTCGGCCGCACGGCCAGTCCGGGGTCCAGTGCGACTCGCCTGGGCAGTCCCGTCCAGAGACCACCAGGAGGCCGATCACGCCGCACCTCGTACTCATCCACAACGCCACGAGCGACCAGGCGTACACACCCGCGCTCTACCAGTTCGGTCACGCGGGTGACGCCGCGGCGTTTCTCACGGCGGCCCGGGAGGAAGCGGCCTGGTTTCCGTTCCCGCAGCAGGACCTGATCGTCGAACCGGTTGACCCGGCCGACCCCGCTCAGCTGCAGCGGATTCTGAACGCCTTTGACCGCGCAGAAGTCGAAGCCGGAAGGGCTGACGAAGAGGCGGAGGACGCCCACAGTGAAACCAGCAGCCCGCAGGACGCCTGGGCCGCTGTTGTCGACCTCAGCGTCCCCCCGGGTGACCTGACCGGCCCGCAGGCGGTGCTCGGGGCGCTGTACCTGCTCGGCGACAACGGTGAACTGGCGGCGTCCGAAGCGGAGATCTACGGCGACCGGCACGATCACCTCGTCCGCCTCGACCAGGATGACGGGCCTCCCCTGGTTCTCGGGTTCGCCACGGCTGAGGAGGCCGCGCTGGCCGTCCGCCGCGCAGGGTCAGGCGCGCACGCGGTGGACCTTCATGACCACGCTGCACTGCTGCGCCTGATCGAGCAGACCAACGCGGCCCTGTGGCCCCGCTTCCGCGCCGTCCCGTGGCCGGGCTTCACGCGCGCTCCTGGCCTCACCGAGGCGCAGCACACCGTCCGGTCCTACCAGACCAGCCCCTGAACGCGTCCCAGAAGGAGACCCATGATTCAGCTCACCTCCATCCCGAACGCCACGGCCTTCCTCCCTGGAGGGCAAACTGGGTTCATGACCCGCCGCCTCACCATCCTCTTCGGTCTCACCGCCGCTGACGCCCTCGCCGCGCCCGAGGCCGCCCACCCCGCCGACCCTGCCGCCCAGGACGGGCTGAACGTGGGAGACGCCGGCCGTGACACGCAGATGGTCCTCGCGACGCTCGACGGGTACAGGAAACGGAACGTGCTGCGCGGCCTGGTCGAATGGGCGTGGTCCGCGCCGAGCGACATCGACGTGCAGACGCAGCGGGCCCTGCAACGGGAAGTGCCGTGGGGCGGCATGCTCACCTGGATGGAGAGCGGCGGGCAGCCTGCGGGCAGCAGCGGCCTGAACGGTGTCCCGGGCGCCCTGATCGCCGGGGCCACGGGGGAGTTCCTGCTGCATGAAGCGGTGTACATCACGGCCCTGACGCATCCCGACCCCCGCAACCTGTACGCGAGTGCGTTCCTGGCCGCCCTGCTGGAGGAGTTGACCCTCCGCGGCGAGCCCGGGGCGCATGACCGCGCCTGGACCCGCGCGTCCCACGTCAACCTCACCGCCATCACCGAAACCCGCGGCCTGCACCCCGAAAACCACGATGAGACGCTCAAAGCCAAGCACCTGATCCGCCGGCGCAGCGACGAGGCGCGTGAGCAGGTGCACGCCCGGATCGAGGCGGGCCTCCGGGGGGAAGTGGCGCCCCTGGCAGCGTCGGTTCTGGACACCCTGCAGTCGGTGGTCGCGCACGGTCGGGCCGGAACCTTCATCGACGGCGTTCAGGCCGCCATACGCACCAGCCCGGACAGCGCGGCGTTGACGGGCGCGGTGCTCACCGCGCGCGGACTGACGGTCCCCCCCACGCTGATTCCCGAGTTGCGCGTCGGGCACACCTGGAAGGCCTGGGCGCGGGAGTGGTCCTGCGAGGAGCGCTACCCCGCGATCGTGCCGGCCAGCGGCGAGCCGCAGTCGTAACGCCCCTGCGAACGACAATCAGAGTCAGCTAGGTCGCGTGGTCCCTTCCGAGCGAGGGAGGCAGCGTCCGTGCGAACACGACATCAATGGCCTTCGTCCAGCAGGGGGGGGGTTGTTGTGGCCCTGCGGTGGCGCCCCTATGCTCGGCGTGATGCAACGCCTGCTGCCCCTGCTCGCGCTGCTGGCGACGTCTGCCAGCGCCACCCACCTCAAGGACAACCCCAACATCCGCAACCTCGCGGCCGAGGTGTACAGCTACACCGGCGTTGAACAGGCCGACTGCTGGCAGTCCGGGTTAGACGAGGCAAAGTTCCACAAGAACTTCAAATCCCTGCCCTACTGCTTCGCCACGGAGCGGAACGCCGAGTTCGGGCGCCGCGTCGTCGAGCAGGCCGCCCGCGCCCGCAACGCCAGCGTCAGCGCCTGGACGTTCGATGGGAAGAGCGGGTGGTACACCGCCACCATTACCAAAGGAACGCTGAGCATGCTCGCGGCGGTGATTCCGCCGAACGGCTGGTCGTACTCGGTCACCCGCATCTTCATCACCCCTGACGCTGGTCAGTAGGGCGGGAAGCCGTCCTTGGCGGAGCATGGCTGCGTCTTGCGAACTTTGAACATGCTCAGCTGGCAATCGGCGCTGGGGCATGTTGAGCCTGCGCAACAACGCGACCGCGTCAACGTCGGCTTCTGTCTGACAGAAGAACATGCAGGAAAGTCCTTGACCTCCATGTTCGTGCATCTCTCGGAGACGAATTTTAGGTGGGCGATGCACCAGGCACCCCAATGTTCACTCAGAGTTGGAACGGAAATATCGTTGGCGCTGAAGGGTGTGAATGATATGTCTGCCAGGAGTTGCGAATGAAAAAGTACCTCTTGATGTGCTTCCTTCTATTAACTGTTGCTGGTGCCAGCGACTTTTCCAAACTCACGAAGGAAAATGTTTGTGTCTATAGGTCTGCTACGATCCATGACTATGTGCCTGACGGCGTAGCACTCCAAATCGATACTGCGGTCGCTAACGCACTGGAAAAACTCATTTCATACGGATTTAGAGAAGTGGAGATCGGTTGCGACGATTACAACGTCCGCATTATTATTCAATCTCTTGCAGTTGATCAACTTCTGATGTCAACAACAATAAGTCTAATCGTTAATGATATTGCTTCTCTCAAGGAATTGAGTGGAACGCACAAAAAAATGCATGAGTCAGGAACAGCACGCACCATCACATTTACTTGGTATGTAAGTGAAAAGAAAGCCGTGGAGAAAGCACTACCGAAGATGACAGAGACCCTGGTGACCTGGTTCCTCAAGGAGTGGATTGCGACCCATCCTTGACCTCCAGAGGCACAGAGAAGGGGTCTCAGTTTGACATTGGCGGTGCCCGCGCCAAGAGTCTCCCTCAGGCATTCAGCTCATACCGATGACGCGATTGTGGGTCTCCACAACCGCCTGACCTCGCTGTCATATTGCCGAGCTACGGCGCAATCACCAGTTCGGCCAGGAGAGCGTCACGCTCCGCCTGATCGTCGTCAGTCATCCACCCGCAGCTGACCGCATGCGTGGAAATCTGCGTGATGACGTCTTTAATGACGTCGTTGTAATTCACGCTGCCTCCTTCAAGGTGTACCTGGGGATGGTAGACAGCCCGGGTTTCCACGCCCTCGCCGGCGAAGATTTCGCGGGTCCGCTTCGGCGTGTGCTCCGTCACGTGCTTACTAGACGTCGTCGTGAAATGCCGGTAGCCGTCCGTGATTTCGCCGTTGATCTTGATGTTCGTCGTCCCTGCTCTGCGCAGCGCATTGGCCGCGTTGGAGTCTCCCTCGGTCGCATGTTCCCAGTACCCCTGCGCAGCCAGACTGAGGTTCAGCATCGTGCGGTACACATCCGCGCCGTCGGCAGGCAGAGCCCGGGCGCTGCGGACGTAGTCCCTCAGGTTCCCGATCAGCAGGGCCTGCACGTATCGCCGCATGTGCTCGTCGTGATTGCCGGCAAAAGTCGTCACTTTCCCTTTTGACATTGGGCAAGGCTAACACCGCTGGACACAGCGCTCCGGCGAGTTTGCTCAGGCGTTCGCAGCGATCACGCCGCTTCCTGCGTGGACGTCAGCTCCAGCCCCTGCTCCCCACACACAGAGGGGGACGCGGTCAACAACCCCGCGTCCCCTCCTCTTCAGGCCACAGATGCCGTTTCGTTGTCCAGGGCTACTTCCAGACCATCGCGTTGAGCAGGTACCGGAAGTTGCCGTACTTCAGGTAGTTCGTGCCGGTCAGCGGGTTGAGGTGCACACCATTCCACGCCATCGCGGCCGCCCCGCCGCCGTCCAGACGCAGGGCGCCGTTCATGTACCCGAGCGCCTCGAAGATCGCGCAGATCTCGTAGTCGTTCGTTGAGGCGTCCGACGTGGTGGACGCCAGCACCATGCGGTTCAGGCCGATGCCGGCGGCACTCCAGGTTTCCCGCGTGGTGCCCGGCGAGCGGGAGCACGCGCCGTTCGCCACGATGGACGTCGTCGAGCCCAGCACGTGGTACGTGTGCGTGTTGAAGTTCACCGATGGGGTAGCGCTGCCGGACAGGGTGGAGTTCGCGCTGTACCCGCGGTGGAATTCCGCGGACGTGCCCCTGGACTTGTCGGCGGGCTGCTGCTGGAACGCGAGGAACGCCTCGTAATTGGACGTGAGTTTGCGGTTGACGTTCTGCGTGCGCAGGGTCCACAGCGGGTACCCGACGCCCCCGGCGAAGACCCCGTAGTCACCGTCCCACTGCGTGGCGTTGATGGCGACCATTGAACCGGCCCCGTGCTGTTCAATGGAGCGCAGTTCATATCCGCCGGACACCGGAACCAGCGGAACGTGCAGGGTCTGGTCCCGGTCGGAGCGGTTGATCACCACCACGTGCATGTAGGGCGCACTGGTTTCGCAGGCGTTGGTCTTCACGGCGCTGTGCCCCTGCGCGAACAGGCTCTCGATCTCGGTGTTCGCGCTCTTCAGCCGGGTCCGGCAGCTGCTCGTGTCCTCCGACAGGGCCGTCAGGACCCCTTCAGCGCGGGCGGGCTCCGCCACGGCCACGGGCCGCTCCCCGTCGGCCTGCACGATCAGGCGTTCCGTGGCCAGCTGCACGTCCCCGAGTTCACCCGTCGTGAAGGTGGCCGCCCCGCCTTTCACCACCGGTTGGCCCACCTTCCGGCCCGCGACCCGGACGTGGTAGTCCGCCCAGGTGAGCCCGGTGGGCAGGCGGGCCTCGTTGACGGGGAGGGTGACCTCCGCGGGTTTCGTCAGCCTGGTTCCTGGCCACACGGCCACGCGCGAGGTCACGTCTCCCGTGTCCAGGGTCTGCAGGCCCAGGAGCGTGGCTTCCGGCAGGCTGCCCGGCTCCAGCTTGAAGTGCCCGCCGGCATTCAACAGACGGTCCGGGCGGTAGGCGACCACGTCAGCGCTGGTGGGCGGCATCTGGCCGTCGGCAAGGTAGTCCACAGCCAGGTGCCGTTTCGCCCCAGTCTGGACGGTCCTGACGGTCAGGAAGACCTCGTGCCGGGCGCCGGCCATCACGTTGATGGGCTCCGCCAGGCGGATGGTCTTGAAGGGGACGACCTCACCTGCGGCCGGGTCCGGCTGGACGATGATGCGGTCCACCCGCATGGCCGGGAAGGCCGAATCGCTGAACAGCTCCCCGGTCCCGCGACCGTCGTCGGGGGCCGCGATGGACTTCGTGGCGCCGACGGCCACGCAACCGGTTCCGCAGAGGAACACCTGGCGGACGCCGACGCGGGGCAGGCCCGGTTGATCCCCGATGAAGGACACCCTCAGGCGGCCGTGGTCCGCCGGGACGGTCCGGGCATCAAACGCCTGGGCGGTCAGGCGGGCGGGCGGTTCACCCAGGGAGGTGATGGCCGCTGCGTCCGCAGGCTGGACACTGGACTGACTGCAGGCGGCGAGAAGGCCGGGCAACAGGAACAGGGAAAGGGGAAGAAAAGACGACCGTCGCATACCCATACCTCCAAGAAGACGTGCGTGAACTGGGATGATCCGCTCCGAACCTTACGGGCCGCGCGCACCCGGAGTCCTGAGAGCAACCTGAAGCCAGCCTGGGAAAATTCAGAGCTGAATTTGGAAAGGATCACGGGGGCACGAAGCGGCCAAACGGCGAGAAAATCCCTGCCTGGTTCCGGCGAAATGACCTTCAGCGTCGCACCTGGACGCACACTCGGCAGCGGCCTTCCCCGACTCACCACAGCCCCTCACCGACCAGGACGACGAGGGGTGCTCCAGAGTCCCAGCAGGCCAGGCCAGACCGCCTTCCACCACCGTGCAGCGCCCCGAACGCACGCGCTTCCCAACCCCTTCACCCGCTGTCTGCGGGTCGGGGCGGTGCGCCTGTGGCTGCGTGCCGCGGCCTCACACCCTCACGTCCGGGCCACGTCAGCCCACTTCCAAGGAGAGCGTCATGGATCACTTCAACATCGGCGGATACCACATCAAGGGCTACAAAGAGCACGACACCATGGACGGGGTCGCCTACGTCTGCACCATCTGGCGCGAAGGCCGGAAGGTGGGCTCGGCGGAGCAGAGCGGCCGCGGCGGCAGCACCATGCTGTACTTCGCCGACCGTGCCGAGCAGACCGCGTTCGAGGCGCTGGCCACGTCCCGCCCCGCCCGGGAGTACGACGACTTCACGGTCCCGGCCGACGGCGAGTCGCTCGTGGAGGAGCTGATCACCGGCTGGCAGTTCGACCGTGAATCCAGAAAGAAGATCGTCGTTCGGACCAGCCGCAAAGACGACCTGGGCGACCTGGAAATCAAGGGCTTCAAAGCGGCCGTCAGCCCGGCCGTACTGCGGCAGCTCAAGGTCCAGGACCCGGCCATCACGCACTACTGGGAGACCGGCAAGGGCTGGAAAGCCCTGTGAACCTCAGTGCCCTGGCAGGCATGACCGTTCAGGGCCAGGACGTGACGCTCCCGCAGATGCCGCCCAAGACGTACGCCGGGCTCAAGGACGTCCTGGCGTACCTCGGCGTCACCTGGGACAAACGCCGTAAAGTCCACCGCCTGACCGGCAGCGAAGTGGACCTGCGCCGCAAGCTCGCTCACCTGAACGCCGGCGGCCGCCTGCCCCCGCGCAATCCCCTGGCGTTCTTTCCCACCCCGCCGGAGGTCGCGCAGCAGGTCGCCGAGCTGGCCCATGAGGCCCTCGGGTACCGCGCTCACCTGGGGAGACGCGTCACGGTGCTGGAACCCAGCGCTGGCGAAGGCGCGCTCCTGCAGGCGGTCGAGCGCGTCTGGGACGACCCGGCGCATCTGGACCTGCACGCCTGGGAACTCGACCCGGGCCGGGCGGCCATCCTGCACGTCCTCGGGTACCGCGTCACCCGCGCTGACTTTCTGAGCTGCGCCACGCCAGCCGACCTGATCGTCATGAACCCGCCGTTCAGCGTGCCCGGGGACGCCCTGGCCTGGCGCACGCACCTGATCCACGCCGTTGGCCTGTGCCGGGAAGGCGGCAGCGTCATCGCCGTGCTGCCGGCCGTTCCGCTGCTCGAGGACCGGCTCCTCGCCCCGCTGCTGCTGGACCGCGAGTACGAAGTGCTCCCGCTGCCGGACGGCAGTTTCAAGAGCAGCGGCACGCTCTGCAAGACGGTGATCCTGCACGTCACCCAGACCGACCAGTCGTGGCGGCGTCAGCCCACGACGTGGCATGACGACCCGTTCCCGAACACCAGCACCCTGCAGGTCTTCCTGACGGCCTACACGTTCGGTGACAGCGTCTGGAACACCCTCGACCCGGGCGAGCGGAGCCGGTCGAGGTTCGAGCGGGGCCTGCAGGCCATCGCGCTGGACCTGCAGCGGCAGCACCTGCCGGTCTGGCTGGAGGACGTCGACATGGCCTTCCTGTACGCCCGTTGGCTGACCTTCTCCGGCGCCGCGCCGCCGCCCGCTCCGGCCAGGCCCCTCCTTCCGCTCTTCGAGCCCGGCGTCCCTGCGCCCTGACCGGGCGGGGGCCCGTTTCGGGCGGAAACCACCCGGGTGTCGCCCACCATGACGGGGATGACCGCCGCGCGGCTGCCTCCGCGCCAGCGGAGCGCACCCCAGGCCGGTCATCGAGGCCCTGCGGCCACGCCCCTGGCGATCCGCAGCGCTTTTCGTGCCCCCGAACTGGATCAACGCCGCAAGGCGACGAAGGAGACGCCCGCCATGACACCCCGTTACGACGCCATCGCCGAGTGGTACGACGCCCACATCCAGAGCATCCAGCCTTCCGAAGCCCTGATCGTTCCTGAACTGCTGCGCATGACCGGCGACGTCCAGGGCCTGCACCTGTGCGACCTGGCCTGCGGTCAGGGCCACATCTCCCGGCACCTCGGCCGGGCCGGCGCTCACGTGACCGGCATCGACCTGTCCAGCAAACTGCTCGGCATCGCACAGGAGGAAGAACGCCGCTTTCCCCTGGGGATCCGGTACCAGCTCGACGACGCGCAGACCCTGAGCTCCCTGGCGGACCAGTCGCACAGCGGCTGCGTGAGCAACCTCGCCCTGATGGACATTCCGAATTTCACGGCGGTCGTCTCGGCCGTGAAGCGCGTCCTCAAACCTGAGGCGTTTTTCGTGTTCTCCATCACCCACCCGTGCTTTCAGGCGCCCGAAGCGCATTGGGAGGTGCGTGACGGTGACCGCGTGACACGCGTGATCCCGGAGTACTTCCAGGAACGCGAGTGGTGGTCGGTCAATACCGAGAGTGTCCGCGGGCGGGTCGGGGCGCACCACCGCACGCTGTCCACGTACATCAACACCCTGATCCGCGCCGGCTTCACGCTCGAGGCCATCAGTGAACCCCAGGCGACCGGTGAACTCGGCACCATCAAACCGGAGTTCGCGACGATCCCGCCGTTCATGGTCATGCGCTGGATCAACGCCGGCACCCACTGAACGTCCCTGAACCGCGCCCCGCTTCAGCTGAAGCGGGGCGCTTCACGTGTCCGCCGGCCATCCGCCCGGCGTGGACGGCCCACCCTCCCCGGCAGGGGCATGCCCCCCCGGCGACCGGCCACCACTCACCTGCGGAGCACCATGAAGCGTGACCACTATTCTGCCCAGCGCCCAGACTCTCGCCGAATCCAACGGGATCGACTGGTACGCCCTGCGCGGCACCGGAGAAGGCGGGGTCATCACCGAGGAAGATGTCCTGACCCACCTTGCCGCGATCATGATGGGCCACGTGGACGCGCCACTGACGCCCGTCGACGCGCCGCCGCCCGACTGGAACGGCGTGATCGACCTGGACCCCGCGATGCTTCAGGCCGCGGGCATGGACCAGGAAACCCTCCAGATGGTCGGCGAGGCCGCCGCGAGCCTCCGGCCCGCCGCGCCTGATCCCGTGCCCGCGGCCGAGCCGGCACCGGAACCGGCGGCCCCTCCCGCGCCTGTCCCCACGGCCGCGCCGAACGTGGGGCCTGACCCGGTCCCCGCGGTCCCGGCCGCCCCGTCCAAGGGTGGACTCAGTGGCCTGCTGGGCCGGCTGTACGGGCGTCAGGACACGGAACGCGCGCCTGCCCCGGCTCAACCGCATGCGGTGCCCGCCGCGCCGAACCTCCCGGCGCACCCGCCCGTTCCGGCCCCCTCCTTCATTCCCGCTGCCGTGGTCTCCCCGGCGGAATCGCCGACGACTGCGCCGCCGGCGATTCCGGTGCCGGTCACCCCTCCGGAAGTGGAGCGGCCGCTCAGCGAACGCGTCCCCCAGAGCACGCCTGTCTCCGCACCGTCCGTGCCTCTGCCCGCGCCGACCCCGGCTGCGGCTCCAGCGGCAGGCGTCACGGCGTGGCGCGGCACGTTCATGCGCCGCAGCGACCCGGTCCCCGCGTACACCGCCTTCAAAACGCAGCTCGAGGAGGTGCTCGGCACCACGGTCAGCGACACACTGCTGATCGCGCACGCCGCGCAGCGCGCAGCGCATCTCACCGGCCGCGCGCACGTGACCTACCTGGACGGTCAGGCCGTCCTCACCCCGGACCTGCCACTGCGTCAGGCGGCGCTCAGGGGCCGCCCCGCCGAACGCTCCGGCGACATCCTGATCGGCGGGGGCCCCGTGACCGAGTTCGCGCAGCAGCCAGGGGGCCTGCTGCTGACCGCCGACGTGCACGACGGCCTGCTGAGCCTCAGCCTCCTCGGCGAGGTGGACGTTCAGCAGGGCGCGGCGTTCCTCGCGGCCATCGAACGACTGCTGCAGCGTCCCATCGCCCTGCTGCTCTGACCCCGCCCCGTTCGCGCCAGGCTGACCTCGGTGGGCCTGGCGCGTTCCCTACCCTGCGAACGACCCCTGCGTCTCCGGGGTTCAGTGGGCCCCGAGCCTCGCTGGATCCGGGTGGTCACATGAGGCAGCGCCCGCCGCCGTCACGGCCTATTGATGACGGCGTAAGTATGAGCTGCTAGGCTTGCGGCGTGGCCGAATGGCATCCTTCCAAATACTCCCGTGCCCAGCTGGAAGAACGCCGGCTGGCCGCGACGCCGTGGCTTCAAGAGAGCAAGCATTCACAGCAGGAGATTGCCCAGCACTTCGGGGTTTCAGTACACACCGTCAGCAACTGGAAAAAACGCCTGAAACGTACCGGCAGTCTCCAGGCGACGGTGACGACCGGACGCCCCTCCCGACTCACCGCCGCACAGCTCGAACAGGTCCGCACCCTCCTGAGGGAGGGTGCACTGCACCATGGCTTTCCCGACCAGACGTGGAGCACCAAGCGGGTCACGGATCTGATCGGGCGGCACTTCGACGTGTGGTACCACCATGATCACGTCCGGAGAATTCTTCGCCAGTTGGGGTTCACGCCCCAGATGCCGGATGGACGCGCGGCTGAGCGCAATGAACTCCGGATCGCGTCCTGGAAAGAACAGGTCGCGCCGGAGTTGGGAAAAAAAGGTCGCTGAGGGCGCGACACTCGTCTATCTGGATGAAGTCGGGTTCTCGTTGAAGGGCGTGCGGCGACGGACCTGGTCGACCAAGGGCGTGACGCCCTTGGTCACGCTTCCCGCGAACTGGGAGAAGCTTTCAACGATTGGGGCGATCACCTCAGACGGGAGATTCTTCCAGCACACGAAGTCCGGGGCGATTCGGAGTGGGGACGTCATCCGGTTCTTCCAGCATCTGCTGCGTCACATTCAGGGAGAGATCGTGGTCGTGCTGGATAACGCCGGGATCCACCGGGCGAAGGCAACACAGGCGTTCGTGCTGCAGCACGAACGCCTGTTCTTGGTGTTTCTGCCGCCCTACGCCCCTGAATTGAATCCGATCGAGCTGGTGTGGGCGTATGTAAAGCGCAATGTGCTGGGGAACGTCTGTGCCCGCTCGGTGGGAGTGCTGAAAGCGAAGCTGGTGACGGCTTGGCAACGGGTTCGGTACATCAAACTGCCTCAACAGCTGATGGATTCCAACTTATGCCGTTATCAATAAGGTGACCCCATGAAACGCGACTGGCTGGAAGTGACGCAGCGCGTCCTGCTGGTATTGCTGGCCCTGGGGTTCATGGCGCTGGTCGCGATGACCCTGACGTGACCATCCACGCCGACGCCTCTTCGCGCCGCACGGCCAGCGCGCCCCCCTGACAGGACGGTATTCCCCGTGACCCCCACCGCCTCGCCCGAACAACGAGCCGCCCTGACGCGCACGGCCACCCTGCTGCGGGAGTTCCTCCTGAACGCCCGGTGCCAGCGCCGCCAGCAGTTGGAACCGGCACTTCAGGCGTTTCCGGCAGGGGCCTGCAGCGCCGCGTCCACCCTGCTCGCCTGGGCCCTGCGCGCCGACGGACAGACGGCGCAGCTGGTGACCGTGACCGCGTTCGACCCCGTGACGGTCACCGACTTCTCCCACACCTGGGTGTGCGCCGGGCCGTACCACGTCGACATCACCGGCGACCAGTTCAACCCACAAGACCAGGACCCCCGCGCTCAATCTGCCCGGCCCGGCGTGTACGTGTCCATCACGCCGCCCCCCTGGGCGGGACAACGCCAGCCGCGTCCTGCCCTCGAGGACCTGAGTGCCGACGCGGCGCTCCTGCCTGAGTTCCAGCGCTTTCAGGCGTGGGCGGCGGCCCTGCCCGCCCTGCGGTTCCAGCCGCGCCGCAAGGTCACGGCTTCCTGGCAGGGTGCGGACGTGCTGGAGTGCGGCCACCTGCGTCACATCAAGTCCGCCTACCCGCCCAGAAAACGCCCCTGCCACTTCTGCCCCCCGCAGGCGGCCAGCCGCGTGTACCGCGCCACCGGGGGCACCGACGCCCTGGACTGGTTCGCCACGCTCACCGACGAAGCCCGCGGCGACCTGATTGCCGAACTGCATGCCCGGCAGGGCGCCGCCTCCGAGTAGTGGGCCTGCGGACGCTCAGGCGCCGGGCCCGTTCTCCGGGCAGGGTTCGATGAACTCGACGTCCAGCCAGTACTCCGCGTCGGCCGGGTCATGCCCGGCGTCTTCCAGCAGGGCCTGCCAGGCTTCCCACGTCGCATCCCGGGCGTCAGGGTGGCACCCGAGGTAGTCCGCGAGTTCCGTCCGCTGCTCTGGCCTGAGGGGTTCGCTGAGGCCACCGAGGTCTGCCTCGAACGCCTGGTGCAGCAGGTCCGCGAGTTCAGGGGGCGTCAGGTCCGCAGGGCGCATGCGGTCAGTGTACGGAGACCAGCACGACAGACTGTGCCGTTCAACCCCTCCTGCGCTGATCAGGTGGCCTAGCGCGCCGGTCCGCCACCTGGCGGATGCTGCCCATCCTGGCGCCCCATAGACTGCCGGGCATGAACACGCCCCGCCCCCACCACACCCACGCCGCGCCGCGCCCCCCCGCCGGCCGCTGCGAGGATCCGGTGCGTGAGCGCGTGTGCCCGCCCGAACATCCGGGCGATGCAGGCCGAGATCCGCGAGAGACCCCAAGCTGTTCCCCTCGCATGCATACCTGAGCCGGAGTCCATCAAACTCCAGCTTCCGTAACTCCACCCCGAGGCGACGTAGGGAAGTGGCTCAACCCGCACCTCTGCAAAAGGTGTTGTCGGCAGTTCGAATCTGCTCGTCGCCTCCAATCTGGCCTCATGGTGGAAATGGTGAACACACCTGGCTTTCACCCAGGAGATTGACGGTTCAAGTCCGTCTGAGGTCACCAACGTGGTTCCGTAGCGCAGGGGGAGCGCACCCGGTTGTCAGCCGGAAGGTCGCGGGTTCAAATCCCGTCGGGACCGCCAAATTTTCCAGAGGGGAGGGTTCTCCTTCCCCAGTACGGTGGTCATCGTCCAGTGGCAGGACGCCTGAGTGTGGATCAGGAAACACCAGTTCGACCCTGGTTGATCACCCCAGTTTCGGGCAGTAGCTCAGTCCGGCAGAGCACTCGGTTTGGGACCGAGGGGCCGCAGGTTCAAATCCTGCCTTCCCGACCAACAAGGGAACGCGCGTACCTCTGATGGGGGCGCGCGTCCTCCTTTGTAGTCACGCGACCGACCAGGGGCGCTTCCGAAGTCGCGTCTGTCACGCCGGACTCGACCCTTGCCCGCGACCCGCCCACTACACTTCAGGCTGTGTCGTCCCCTGCAGCAACCATCGGTCACCTTGTCCAGGAGCGCCGCGCATGGCCGGACGATGCTGTCCTCCAGGACCTCGCCGCCCTCACCCCCCTGGCCGATGAAGCGGCCCTGAACGGCCCCACAGGTGACTGGAGTGACGTCTACCGGTACGTGGCCCTCGCCGAGGTGTGTGCCGAACGCCGGCTCCGTGCGGCCGTGCCGCTCCTGCTCGACCGGGCGGCGTTCGGCGACCCGGGCGAAACCATGCGCGGGCTGCGCCACCACCTGGAACAGATCGCCGGGCCGGACTGGGACTTCCTGGCCGAGGCCTGCCTGCACGCCCTGAACTCCCATCGCCCTGGAACGAGGCTCTGGGCGGCCGAGCAGCTCGCCGTTCTACAAGTCGAGCGCACAGCGGAAGCGCTTCAGGCCGGACTTGAAGACCCCGAGGACGAGGTCCGCGCAGCCATCCAGTCCGCACTCGACGCCCTCAGGCCGCCGGCCTCGCACATTGGGCGACAGCGGCGCCGTTAACCCGGCTCAATGTGGCTGGCTAGAAGCCCTCAGGGGAATGTCGTGGTGAAGTCGCACACGCTCAAGCGCGCCAGGGTGCGGACCCAGGCCACTCAGGGGCACGGGCAGATGGTCTGGCCAGTTCAACGGAATCAGGGCCTGAGCATGCTCATAGTGCAGGCAAGAGCTGCACCATGCCCAATGGCTGCCCCGCCCCGCCCAGAGGCGGGACTCCACCCAGGTGGGTTCAGCACGCCACCGGAGGAAGTGCTGATGCAGCGTCCACTCCCCGCAGAGCGGACAGGGACTGGCCGGGTCCGGGCTGGGGAGATACCGCGCGAAGAGGTCCCGCCAGGCCACCGCTGACGTCTCGGGCACCCAGCGCCAGGACCTGCTGCGAGAAGGCATGGCTCAGGGTACAGGTGTGCACGCCTGAATCACGCGAGCAACGGGGGGCGAGGTCTGAGGGCACAGGTCGTGTCAGGTGTGCGTTCCCATTGCCTGCTTGTTCAGAGAACGGTCGTCTGCTGAGTTGCCGATGTTCTCAATCCGCGGCCTGCGGAAGCGCTGGGCGCAGGGGCAGTTCACTGAGCCGCTGCACCTTGACCGTCACGGCCCGCCCAGTGCGGGTGACCTGACCCTGCACGATCAGGGCCCGGGCGTCCCTCAGGAGCACGCGGTTCGCTTCCCAGAGGTCCGGGCTGATGATCGCCTGCACCCGCGCGGTGGCGTCCTCCAGCACGTAGAACGCGAAGCCCTTCGCGGTCGGCGGCCGTTGCCGGGCCACGATCACCCCAGCCGCCCAGACCGTCTCGCCATGCCGGAGGCCCGCCAACGCCTGACACCCGAGGTCCCGCAACCGGGCCCGGTGGGCGTCCAGCAGGTGCGCGCCGGACTCGCTGAGGCCCTTGGTCTCCAGGTCCAGATTCAGCTGTTCGGGCTCGGACATCTCGGACAGTTCAGGGACATCGGTGGAAACGTGAAGCAGGCCCCGCGTTCCCGGCTTCCGGGTATTGGCGACCGTATGCAGCACGTAGTACGCCTCCCGACGGTTCTTCTGCGCGTCGATGCGGTCGAACGCCCCAGCCTTCACCAGCGTCTCCAGTCGGTCCTTGGGCAGGTCCACCCGGTCGTAGAAGTCTTCAACACTTCTGAACTTCCCGCCCACCAGGCGTTCCTGCACGATCATTCGGGCGGCGTCCTCACTGATGCCGTCCACGGTCACCAGGGACGCGCGAATACTGCGCAGATTCTCGGCCCGCCAGGCCAGGCCGCTGCGGTTGATGTCCACCGGGGCGAGCTGCACTTTGCGCCGACGACACTCCTGAGCGATTGTCCCCGCCGGCCACATCCCCGGGGCCTCCGTGAGCACACCCGCGAAGAAGGCGGCCGGGTGGTAGTGACGCATGTACGCACTGGCGTAGCTGTGCTGCGCGAACGCGTGCGCGTGGCTCTCCGCGAACCCGTACCCCCGGAACGCCGCGCACATGCCGAAGATCTCCTCGGCTTCCTCGGGGAACGCGCCCACCGTCTGCGCCGCCCCAAGCACGAATTCCGCCTTGAGTTGCTGCAACTCGGCTTCGTCTTCGACCTTGCTGAGCCGGCTGCGGAACCGGTCCGCTCTCGGCCAGTCGTACCCGGCGAACTGCACCGCGATGCGCAGAATCTGCTCCTGGAACATCAACGTGCCGTGGGTGGCCCGGAGGATGCTGCGAATGGGTTCCATCTGCTCGGGGACGGGTTCCTCCCCTCTGGCACGCCGGACGTACGGGTGCACAGTCCCGCTCTGAATCGGTCCCGGGCGGACCAGGGCAATCTGGTGCGCCAGCTGTTCCATGGTCTTCGGCTGGAGGCGGGCGGTCATCTGCACCTGGGCGGGGCTCTCGATCTGGAAGAGCCCCATGGTGTCCCCACTGCTGATCTCCGCCCACACCCGTGGGTCGTCGGGCAGGTCCCCGTACGGCATCCACTGACCGGTCAGACGCAGCACCTCCTCCCGTGCCCGTTCGAGGGCGGCGAGCATGCGCAGGCCGAGCAGGTCGAGCTTGATCAGCCCCAATCTCTCCACATCATCCTTGTCGAAGGTCAGCATCCGGATGCCCCCGGAGCTCCGCATCAGGGGGGAATAACGCGTCAGGGACGCGCTGCTGAGCACCACGCCGCCACTGTGTGGGGCAAGATGCCGAGTAAATCGGGCTTCGACCCGTTCCAGCAGTTTCAAGAGGGCTTCTTTGATCGGCGCATCCCCCAGCACCTCGCAGAAAATCGAGTCCGCTTCCCTAACCCGGTGCGGCCGGTGGTGGCGGAAATCCCGCCCCAGAGCGCGACTCAGCCGGTCCCGCAACTCTGGAGGCAGCCCCAGGGCCCGTCCCAGGTCCTGCACCGCGCTTGGTAGCCGGTACGTGATCCGGTTGGCCACCATGGCCTCCCCGGCGCCGGTCATGCCCCAGCGTTCCTCCACCCACCTGAGCACCTGGTCGCGCCGGGAACTCGCGATGTCGAAGTCCACATCGGGCATGCTGGTCCGGCCCGTGTGCAGGAAGCGCTCGAACAGCAGGTTGTGTTTGAGGGGATCAGTCAGGGTGATGCCGAGCACGTAGCAGAGCACCGACCCAGCCGCGCTGCCTCGCCCGGCCGCGAGGATGCCGTGTGCCTTGCAGTAGTCCGCCACTTCCGCGGCCGTGAGGAAGAAGCCGGCCATGTCGAGTTCCGCGACTGTCGCCAGTTCGGACTGGAGGCGTTCAGTGGCCTGAGACAGAGACACGTCACCCTCACGTGAGCCCTTCAGTGCCTCGGTGACACACTCGTTGTATTTCTCGGCGGCCGCCGCCAGAGCACGCTCTTCGAGGGCCGCTTGAGGGGTCATCCCAGGGGGCAGGGTTGGTTCCGGGCTGTGCAGCCGTTCCGGGAGCAGGTCCCAACGACACACCTGAGCGATTCGGGCGGCATTCAGCGTCCCATCCGGGAACGGCAGCAGCTGTCCCCAGTGTTCCGGCGTCTCGATGCTCAGCGCGTCGTTCCGTGGCCGTTCCGGGTGCGGCGTCTGGACGTCGATGCCCAGCCGCGCGCATGTCAGGGCGTCCAGCAGCGGGTAGTCCTCCCGGTCGGCCATCCGGATCTCCGGGGCAGCCACGACCGGCAGTTCCAGGTCCCTGGCCAGGCCGCGCAGGTACTCCAGCCGCCGGCGTTCGTTCGGCGCTTCCCCGTGGTACAGCTGCACGTACAGGCCCATCGGGAAGATGCCCTTGAGAGCGGTGAGGTGCCGGGCGGCCAGCGCGAGCTCCTTGCGCTCTCCAAGCAACGTGGGGAAACCGCCGCGGCCGCCGGTCAGGCAGACGAGGTGCTCCTGGCCCCTGAGCTCCTCGATCACTGCCCAGGGCAACCCGGCGTTGTGCTGGAGGTTGATCAGCGTCACCAATTCGCACAGTGTTTCGTACCCCTCCCGCGACGTCGCGAGCAGAATCATGGGGAACGTTTCACTGGGTTGGCGGCCGACCGCGGGGAAGATCACCGGAAGGGTCACCCCGACAACGGCTGAAATACCCAACTCGCTTGCGACGTCGTGGAGTTCCACAGCACCGGCGAGGCTGCACCAGTCCGCCAGGCCCACTGCGGTGAATCCGGCCGCGGCCGCGCGCTGCACGAGGCGCCGGGGGCTCACGGTGCTGCGTCCCTCGCTGAAGTAGCTCTGGCAGCCGATCAGGACGTCCAGTCGGGGCGGGTCCATGCTCAGTCCTGCAGTCTCGCCAGCCACCAGGTCCCCCCGCTGACCGCCTCATGGTGCAGCTCGGCGACGAGGGGACCGGCCTGCACGAGGTAGCAGTCGCGGATCTCCTCACCCTGCCACCAGCGACCCCCGGCCCGCCAGCGGTCGAGGACGACCTGCACGGGGTAGGCGCGGCCTTCCCAGTACAGCTGCCGGGGGGACCCGTCGGCGCGGATTTCCACGGTCACTTCGCGCTGGTAGGCCTTCATGCGTCGGCCTCCCGGGCGGTCTGCTCGAAGAAGGCCAGCATGCGCTCGGCGGCCGCTTCACGGCGCTTCATCGGCGTCAGAGGAGCAGAACGGGTGGGGGTCATGGCCGTGACGCGGACGTCTCCGGTGAGCCAGTCCACCCACTGGTACTGCTGATCCGTGGCGTACGCCCAGGGGTCCAGCCAACGGACACGGACCAGTGCGTCCGGGAAGCGGTCCAGAACGTCTTTGGTCACCTCCAGTTCGGCGATGCCCGCCCACAGGCCGACCATCCGGGCGGGTTGCTGCAGGCCACTGAACTGCACGGACAATCGGTCGATCCCCAGCGGCAGCGCCTGGGTGTCCTCCAGGGCCAGCAGGGCAATCCGGCGCAGGGCCTTGCTGTCCAGCGGCCACTTGAGCTTTCTCGTGGCGGTGAGGCAGCCGCCGATCGTGTCCGCGTGAAGGGTCAGGTACGCCGCAGTCCGGCCGCGCAGGGTCTCGACGACACTGGGGAGCAGATCCTGCAGGGCGGCCTCCGTCTCAGCCGGCTCCAGGAGGGGCTGATCGAAAGCGAGGCCGGCCTCGATGATCTGGCCGGGCGTGTATCTCGGCAGTGCCGTGGTCCGTTCCCCTTTGAGGAACCGATTCACGCGCTTCCCGACGTCAACGCCGAGGAAGGCTTCTCGTTGCGCGGCACTCCAATTCCACAAGTCCGCAATACCTCGCACGCCCAGGAATCGCAGGCGCTCGGCGTAAACCGGCGTCAGGCCGGCCACGCTCAGGCCTTCAATGGGGGTGAGCTGCAAGAAGGCCTTCTCGGCCGGACCAGCCTGGATCTCCCGGATCTCGCCCGGCTTGGCCCGGAGCGAAGCAAGGTACGCGAGTTCCATGCTGTCTGCGAGCCCGACCGGAGCGTGCAGGGCCGCGGCGAGTTCACGCGCGGTCTGCGCGCTCACCTTCAGGTACGCCAGGCCGGGGGACTTGCCTTCGATGCGGTCGCTGTATCTCGCGTACAGGTCTTCCAGGAGTTCGTTCCAGGTCGCCTGCTGTACGGGGGCGGCGATGACTTCCGCGTGGAGTTCGGGGACCCGGCTGATCGCGGCCAGATCCCGCATGTTCGTCTGTACCCCTCCGCTTACGGCGTCCGGGCTGGCATGCAGGACCTTCCTCAGTCTTCCCTCGCCCAGCACGGCCACCGGCACGCCCGGGTGCTGCCGTTGGAGCAGCACGAGTGGCCAGGGGGTGAGGTTCAGGCAGGCGATCATGCTCAGCCTCGGCCCCGGGTGGGGACCATGCCGACGCGGCCGATCATCTTGCCCTGAATGGTGACCTGCTCCGCCGGGAAGCTCATGCGGGGGTGGTCAGGATTCTCGCTGATCAGGATGATCACGTCGTGGAAGTGCAGCACGCGTTTGAGCGTCGCCGTGTTCTCGCCTGGGATCAGGACCACGGCGACCTCCCCGTCCTGCACGGTGCTGGCAGGGCGGACGAGGACCCAGTCGCCGTTCATGACGCCGATGCCGGTCATGCTGTCCCCCCGGACCTCGAGGAGGAAGTCTCCGTCGCGGACGCCCAGGAGGGCGTCAAGACTGGGGGTGGTCTGGTCGGGGGCTTGTTCGGCGAGGATGGGGCGGCCGGCGGCGATCTGGCCATAGATGGGAATGCCGATCTGCAGGATCTGGCGGGCGCGGTCGGTGAGGGTCAGGGGCGCGTAGCGGCCGGCGGACTCTTCGAGGTAACCGAGGGTGCGCAGGGCGGTGACGTGGTTGGAGATGGCGGCTTTACTGACGCGGGCTTTTTCGGCGACGCGGGTGGTGGTGGCGTCCTTGCCGAGGCTGAGGATCAGGCTCAGCAGCCGGGTACGGGTGGGGGTGAGTTCTGGCGGCATGGGCGACTCCTGGGGGTGGGGAGGAGCCCCGGCGGAGGGAGGACGCGGAGGAAGGTGACCGGGGTGACCTTAGGTTGCGCCGGGGGGTTAACTCGTGTCAACCTGTTCATGAGGTGAAATCTTGATGATTGAATCCGCTCAGGACGTAAACGACACTCCGACCCCCGCCTTCACCCGGCAGATCGAGATCCGCCTGGCGCAGCCCGCCCCCCGCGTGCGCTACGAAAAAGGCAAGCCGGTCAAGGAACCGACCCCTGACATGGACCGCGTCATCCGCGCCATCGAGGACGACATTACGGCCGCCGTGCAGGCCGTGTACGGGGCTGAGACCGAGGTGATGCTCACCGCGGCCAAAGCGGCCGACATCCGCCTCACCGGCACCTTCCAGGAGAAACCCGGCGTCATCCGCGAACGGGTCGGGGAAATCCTCGCGGGGACCTTCGACAACCTCGACCTCGGCAGCGAGTAGGATTCCTCCCCCGCGCCGGGCCAGGAGGCGGTTCCGCCTGTCAACCCCGGGACGCGCTTTCCATTGCAGGGGCGCGCCCTTCGGACGGGCCCGCACTCAGGCCAATGACTCTCACCTCCGCAGGAGGTCAGCCGGGCCGGC